>JAHCJE010000082.1 GCA_026128865.1 Phycisphaeraceae bacterium
TTCGCGTTCAACCCCTCCTTCTCCATCCCCCTCCGCGCCCTCCGCGTCCCTCTCCGCGTCCTCCGCGTTCGTCCCCCATCCCGCTCTACGATCGCCCATGCCCACTCCCGCCGCGCCCGCGACCCCCACGACCTCGGTCCATCGCGTCGAAGTGCGTCCCGCCGATCCGGCCTCCGACCCGCGGGGCCGGCGCGTCCTTGCCGACGCGGCCTCGCTCGGGTTCCGGCTCGACTCGGTCGCCGTCGCGCGCGTCTACCTCGTCGAGGGCGCGCTCGACGCCGCGGACGCGAGCGACTTGGCCGCGCGGCTGCTCACCGACCCGGTAACAGAGCAATTCACGCTCGGCGCGGCGCCGACCAGCCCCACGACCGGCCGCGCCGTCGAGGTCCACCCGCTCCCCGGCGTCATGGACCCGACGGCCCAGACCGTCGCCGACGCCGTCCGCGAGTTGACCGGCGAAACCGTCCGCGTCTCGACCGGCTGGCGCTACGACCTGACCGGCCCCGACGCCCCCCGCGCCGAGGAGATCGCCCGCCGCCTGCTGGCGAACACGGTCGTCCACGCCGTGCATGCGCGACCGTTCCACCCGGACAGCCTCCCCACCGGCCGGCCCGCCGACCAGCGCGTGCGCCACGTCCCGCTCACCGCGCTGGAGGACGATGCGCTGGAACGCCTGAGCCGCGATGCGCACCTGTTCCTGAGCCTCGACGAGATGCGGACGATCCGCGATCATTACCGCACACTCGGCCGCGAGCCGACGGAAGTCGAACTGGAGACCCTCGCCCAGACCTGGTCCGAGCACTGCGTCCACAAGACGCTCAAGAGCCGGATCCGGTACCGCGGTCTGGAAGTGGCGGAGTGGCAGAGTGGCAGAGTGGCAGAGCCGCGTGAGTCCTCATCGGCTTCCGGTCGGGGCGATCCGATCAACTGGAACGACCGACCCGGCCACACCGTCCACCCCGACGGCTCCGTCGAGATCGACAACCTGCTCAAGCGCACCGTCGCCGCCGCCACGCACGAACTCATCGCCGACGGCGTGGACTGGACGCTCTCGGTCTTCGAGGACAACTCCGGCGTCGTCGCGTTCGACGACACCCACGCCGTCTGCATCAAGGTCGAGACCCACAATCACCCCTCCGCCATCGAACCCTACGGCGGGGCGGCCACCGGCATCGGCGGGTGCATCCGCGATGTCATCGGCACCGGACTCGGCGCCAAGCCCATCGCCAGCACCGACGTCTTCTGCGTCGCGTTCCCGGGGAACTGGAACGCAGAGAGCGCGGAGAGGAGCGCAGAGAGCACAGAGCGGAAGCAGAATGGGGATTCAGGCAACGGCACCGAGAGTCCATCTTCCGACTCTGCGTCCTCTGCGTCACGCTCTGAGACCTCTGCGTTCGCCTTGCCGGCGGGCTGCCTCCACCCGCGCCGCACGCTCACCGAGGTCGTCGCCGGCGTGCGCGACTACGGCAACCGCATGGGCATCCCCACCGTCAACGGCGCGGTCTGGTTCGACGACCGCTACGTCGGCAACCCCCTCGTCTTCTGCGGCTGCGTCGGGCTGCTGCCACGCGACCGCGTGCGCGGCAGGGCACGCCACGGCGACCTCATCGTCGCCCTCGGCGGACGCACCGGACGCGACGGCATCCACGGCGCGACCTTCTCCTCCGCCGAACTCACCGACACACACGCCGACGAGTTCGCCCACGCCGTCCAGATCGGCAACGCCATCGAGGAGAAGCGCGTCCTCGACGCCATCCTCCGCGCCCGCGACGAGCACGGCGAGCCGCTCTACCACGCCATCACCGACTGCGGCGCGGGCGGCTTCTCCTCCGCCGTCGGCGAGATGGGCCGACACCTCGGCGCGGAAGTCCACCTCGACCGCGCCCCGCTGAAATACGACGGCCTGACCTACACCGAAATCTGGATCAGCGAGGCGCAGGAGCGCATGGTCCTCGCCGTGCCTCCCGAGAACCTCGACGCCCTCCGCCGCATCTGCGAGGAGGAGCACGTCGAGGCCGCCGTCCTCGGCGAGTTCGGCACGCCCGACGAAGACCTCATCCTCCGCTACGACCGCGCCGAAGTCGGCCGCCTCTCCATGGACTTCCTCCACGACGGCCTGCCCATGCCCACCCGCGACGCGGTGTGGATGCCAAGCGCCGAGTCAACGACCGACCCCGCGTTCTCATCGCCCCGCTCCGCACCCTCCGCGTTCATTCCGTCCGTTCAGGATGCGCTCGTGCGGCTGCTGGCCCACCCCAACATCGCCTCCAAGCACTGGATCATCCGGCAGTACGACCACGAGGTGCAGGGCAACGCCGTCGTCAAGCCTCTCGTCGGCCCCGCCTCGCGCGGCCCGGGCGACGCCGCCGTCCTCGAACCCGTCCCCGGCTCCGGCCGCGGCATCGCCATCGCGTCCGGCCTCGCCACCGGCGTCGGCGACCCGGCCATTGGCGGCGATCCCTACCTCATGGCACTCGCGGCCGTCGACGAGTGCGTGCGCAACCTCGTCTGCGTCGGCGCGGACCCCACGCGCACCGCCATCCTCGACAACTTCTGCTGGCCGAGTTGCAAGGACCCGGCGAACCTCGGCGCCCTCGTCCGCGCCGCCGAGGGGTGCTACGACGCCGCCAAGGCCTACCGCACCCCCTTCGTCTCCGGCAAGGACTCGCTCAACAACCAGTTCACCACCGAGGACGGCCGCACCATCGCCATCCCGCCCACGCTCCTCATCACCGGCCTCGCCATCGTGCCGGACATCGCCCGCTGCGTCACCAGCGACGCCAAGCGACCCGGCAACGTGCTGCTCCTCATCGGCCGCACGTCCCCCTCGATGGGCGGCTCGCACTACCAGCAGGCGTTCGGCCTGGGCGACTCCGCACGCTCCCTCGCCGACGACGTCGCCGCGCGCGTCGAGGCCGTCGTCGGCCCGCTGCCGGAAACCGCCCGCCGCCACGTGGACGCGCTGCTGCACGGCATCGCGCCCGTCATCGTCGACCATCTCGGCGAGGCCGTCGCCCTCGGCGCGTCCAGGGCCGAGCAGGCCGTGCGACGCCTCGCCAAACTCGTCGGACGCGAGAAGGCCGACAGCCTCGAAGCCGAGGTCGGCCGCGAGCGCGCCGCCGCGATCGTGAACGCCATCGCTGACGCCGCCAGACGCGGCTGGACCAGCCCCGCCGTCCCGACCACCGATCTCGAACTCGGACCCGCAAAGGCCCGCGCCGTCGCGGCCGTCATCGCCGAGGGACTCGCCGCGTCGGCTCACGACTGCTCCGACGGCGGCACGCTCGTCGCCGTTGCCGAGATGCTCATCGCAGGCTCGCGCCCTCACGCCCCCATCGGCGCGGAACTCACGCACGATCCCGACGACCTCGGCGCGGCCGCCTGGGCCTTCGCCGAGACCCCGTCCCGCTACCTGCTCGAAGTGCCCCCCCTCGGCGTCGCACGAGTGCGGGAGATCGTGCAGCAGCACGCCCCCGGAGCCGTCGTCCAACAGATCGGCGTCCTCGACTTCTCCGGCCGACTCCGCTGGCCCGCGGCCTCGCTCGACGCCCAGGTCGAAGACCTCGCCCGGGCCTGGCGCTCCCCCCTCGACTGGTAGCAGCCAACCGCCAATCCCGACTTGCGGTCCCGGCACAGATCCGTTCTAATGACCGTACCGGGGGGCGGACGCCACCTCCCCGGATTTCTCGTGGAGGAACCCATGAACACGCGCCGCCCCTCGTCCCCCCGACACGCCGCTTTCGTCGAGCAGCTCGAAGCCCGGTGCCTCCTCACCGGCTACTTCGCCGGAGGCATCGACTACAACGGCTCGGTGGACTTCTTCCTCGAGTTCGGGCAACTCAACGACCAACTCGAAGTGCTCTTCGGATCGCGCACCAGCATCAACGGACAGTCAGTAACCCCGTACGAAAGTTTCACGCCGGGCGCGGAACTCGACTACTTCCAGGGTTCGATCGGCCTGAAACTCCCCGACGAGTTCGCCGAGCGAACGACCGTTGATTTCCTCAACCGCCCGTGGGGGTTCTCGTTCGCATACAACCCCGACTCGTACCAGGTCTCGATCTCCTACCTCATGAAGTGGGCTTCGAACCTCGGCGAAGGACCAGGCTCACGCGACGGGCACTACTACTTCTCCGGCCTCGTCCAGGACGTCGTCAACGATCGCTTCGACATCACGCACGGACCCGCTTTCATCGACGGCGTAACGCTCACAGGCGAGCAGCGCTTTGAGCATCTCCTCGAAGCCATCGCGTTCGAGTACCAGTTCGCTGCCGCCCAGATGTTCATAGACGGATACACCCGCTTCGACGGCCACTCCTCCATCGCCATGTTCGGCGACTCCGCACGCACCGTCCTGCAGGCCGATTTCGACGGCTCGGACGGCTTCCGCAGCTACTCCCACGGCGTCCGGATCAACCCCGACGCGAACTTCACACCGCTGCAACTCGCCGGAAACGTCTACGCCATGACGCTCGCCGGAAGCCCATCCCTCGCCGAGTTCTTCGGACTCACCCCCACCAGCGAGCGATTCTTCTCATACCCTGGCGCGCTCGAACTCGCCGACGGCAACACCTTCAGGTACTACTGGCTCGACGACTTCTACGGACTCGGACGAGATAACGCCCAGGTCGTCCTCGACGGCACCTACAACGTCACCGGCGACTGGCTCTCACTCACCGCACGCGACGGGCAACGGTCCATGGAGTTCAAGCTCGGCTACGACCTCTCGACCATGCTCAACACTCGGTACAAGTTCTCGCTCGAATCCGCCTATCTGCACTCCTACGGCGCCGGAACGCTCATCCGCGACGGCGCGCCAGGCGACTTCCCTGCCGTGAACTTCGGACCCGCCGACGACGACGGCGACCCACACGACGACGGCGATCCCATCGACGACGATCCCTCCACACCGACCGTCTACACCTTCACCTCCGCCTCCGTCGTCGCCGACGATGACGGCAACCATTACGTCATCGGCAGGACCATCGACGACAAGCACATCCGCTTCAACGTCACACAGCAGGGCGGCGTCGGTCCGTTCACCTTCGGCCTCACCGTCAGCCTGACCGACAACGGCCAGGGACTCAAGTGCTTCGGCGCCAACGACTCGGGCGTCTACATCATCCGCCGAAGCCCGGCAGGACAGTGGAGCACTCAGAAGGTCAACCAGTCCGCCGCCGACGCCTACGGCATCACCCCCGTCTCCGCCCTCGACAACGACGGCAACCGAACCTTCGCAGGCTTCAACCAGAACGGCACGCCGCTCCGCTACGATGTGAACGGCTCCGAGATCGCCACCGTCCTCGACGGCGTCATCAACCCGGACGGCAATCCGGCCGCACCGACCGTCGTTGCCGACATGCACGTCACCCCCTGGAACGCCTGGCACTTCTTCTACATCGACGGCATCGGCGACCTCCGCGTCGTCTGGACAGCCCCGGGCCTCAACACCTACTACAACAACAACCTCTCCACCAACTCCGGACTGCGCAACATCGACGCCACAGGCATCAGCGCCATCACCACAGACTGGCATGCCATCCACGTCAGCCTCACCGTCGCCGGCACCCTCTGGCACGTCTGGTGGGCGCCCGAACTCATCGGAAACTGGGTCGCCTCCGACTTCTCCGGCATCTTCGGCGAACCAGCCACCAACCTCCGGCCCGACTCCACCGCCCTCCACTTCGACCGCGTCGCCGGCGACTTCTACAACTTCGCCATCCGAAACGACGACTCCGACATCTCCATCTTCCGCTGGGAGTTCGCACAGAACTGGACGCACCAGCGCGCAATCGGAGACCTCATGCTCGACGCTCTCACGATCCCCGACAGCCAGACCTCTCTCAGCGCCGGCAGCAACGGCAACTTCACCTACCAGGGACGCGTCCCCGTTCTCGGTCAGATCCCCGTCCTCGGCGGCCTGTTCTCCAGCCGCCCAGCCGGCGACTCCACCTCAAGCCTCCTCACGTTGGTGCAGCCCTTCATCATCAACGTCAACGACGTCATCGACGACATCTGATCACTTCCCCCATCATCGCTCTCCCCTCCGAGGCCCGGCGCAGCCCTTGCGTCGGGCTTCTTCTCTCGATGCGGCGAGGCGAACGGTACACTCCCGCAACCGATGGGGGCGACATGACCGCCGAGCGACACCGCGACCTGCCCAAGGACGAACTCCTCCGCTCCCTCGGTTTCGGCGGCGATCCAGCCTTCTACGACACCGCCCTCCGCGAGGCCGGCCTCTCGCGCCCCGAGAAGCGCGCCATCTCGTCGGCGAAGCGCGACGACGTCGAGCGAGTCCTCCGCGGACGCTTCATGCCCGTCTGCACCCGGGGCGACTGCCGAGCCGCCGCCGAGCCCCTCGCCGAGGGGAGGACCATCGCCCCGGCCGCAAGCCCTGATGCCTGCGAAATCTGCGGCGGCTCCGCCAACTCCGCCGCCATCGACCGCATGGTCGAAGCCTGCCGCGCCGCCGGCTGGACGCACCTCTGCATCGTCGGCGGCTCGCCCGCAACGCGCAAGGACGTCCGCCGTGCCCTCGCGGGTCGCCTCGAAGTCACATTCGTCGAGGGCACGGCGTCCCGCACCGCGCGCCAGGCCCGCGACGATACCGCCCGCGCCGACCGCGTCGTCCTCTGGGGCGGCACCGAACTCGCCCACAAGGTCTCGACCCTCTACACCGGCCCGAAGGTCATCCAGATGGCCAAGCGCGGCGTCGCCGCCCTCGCCGAAGCCGTCTCCGAGTCCGCGCGGCGAGCCTGACCGTAGCCCTCAGCGAAGCCCGTATTCTTTCAGTTTGCGGTAGAGCGTCCGCTCCCCGATCCCCAGCAACTTCGCCGCCTGCTCGCGGTTGCCCGCCGTCAGCCGTAGCGTCTCCCGGATCGCCCGTTTCTCGAGCGCTTCCAGGCTCGTCCCCGCGAGCGAGCCTGTCGCCCCCGCGCTCTCGTCGCCATCGTCCACCTCGGCCGCGCGGACCTCATCCGGGATGTGCCGCGAGTCCAGCATCAACTCGCCCCGCTTCTCACCGGCCTCGCCAAGCGCGGTTACCACCATGTTCTGCACCACGTTCAGCAACTGCCGCACGTTGCCCGGCCACGGGCACGCCGTCAGCCGCATCAACGCCGCGTCCGTGATCCCCGGCGTCGGCCGGTCCGGCGCGAGTTGCGACGCGTACTTCGCGATCGCGTGCCGCACGATCCGCGGCACGTCCTCGCGCCGCTCCCGCAGCGGCGGCAGGTGCACGTGCGCCCCGTTGATCCGGAAGAACAGGTCCTCCCGGAACGCCCCCTCGCGCACCATCCTCGGCAGGTCCTGGTTCGTCGCGCTCACGAACCGCACGTCCGTCTTCCGAGGCTCGTTCGACCCCAGCCGTACGACCTCCCCCGACTCCAGCACGCGCAGCAGTTTCGCCTGCATCGAGAGCGGCATGTCCCCGATCTCGTCGAGGAAGAGCGTCCCCCCGCTCGCGTACTCGAACACCCCCTCGCGGTCTCGCTCAGCCCCCGTGAACGCGCCGCGCACGTGCCCGAACAACTGGTCCTCCAGCAGGCTCTCCGCCTGTCCCGCACAGTTGAACGCCACGTAGCGGGCCTTGCTCCGCGTCGAGTTGCGGTGCACGGCCTGCGCGATCAGTTCCTTCCCCGTCCCGCTCTCCCCCGTGATCAGCACCGGGATGTTGCTCGCCGCCACCGTCTTCACCGTGCGCAGGATGCGCCGCATCGGCTCCGACCCCGCGATGATCCCCTCGAACCCGTCGTGCTGCACAAGTTCGTCGAGCGGCCCCGACTCGTGCCGAAGCAGCACCGTCTCCGCAGCCCGGTTCACCACCCCGCGGAAGACCTCCAGGTCCAGCGGCTTCTCGACGAAGTCGTACGCCCCCTCCTTGAACGCCGCCCGCGCCGTCGGCACGTCCCCGTGCGCCGTCACCATCACCGTCTCGGCCGCGGGCTGGAGTTCCCGCGCCGCCGCCAGCACAAGCAACCCCGCGTCCGCCCCGTCCGCCCCGACCCGCCGGCCCCCCAGCGTCGCCTGCCCCGCCGACGCGGGCATCCGCAGGTCCGTCACGATCACGTCGAACGCCCCGCCCCGGAGTTCCGCCATCGCCGCGTCCACCGACCCGACGATCGTGCAGACGTGCCCCGGCTTGCGCAGGGCGTCGGCCATCACCTCCGCGTGGTCCGGCTCGTCCTCCACGATCAGCACCTGCGCCGCCAGCCGACCGCCGCTCTGTCCGTCGCGCTCCGTCATGGGCACACAGTCTAGAGGGCAGCCCGATCGGCGCGGCCTCCCACGCCCCTCACCAACCCGCCTCGACCGGATCGACCGCCAGCCTCCTCGCCGCGCACAACGCCACCGCAAGCGCATCCGCCACGTCCGGCGGCTCCGGCGGCTCGGCCAGCGAGAAGAACGCCTGCACCGCGGACTGCATCTGCTCCTTGCTCGCGTGCCCGAACCCCGTCAGCGACTTCTTCACCTCGTTCGGCCGGTACTCCACCAGCCGCACACCCGCCGACCGGATCGCCAGCAGCAGCACCCCCCGCGCGTGCCCCATCACGATCGCCGTCGCAGGGTGCTTGTAGTGCGAGAAGAGCGACTCGACCGCGACCACGTCCGGCCGCAGCCTCTCCAACAACCCGCGGAAGTCCCCGTCAAGTTCCGCCAGCCTCGCAGACACGCTCGAGGCGTCCGGAGGCCGGCGCGGCTCATCCGCCCTGCGGCCCCGCGAAGCGCCCAGCCGCAGCACACCCGCCTCGACCAGCGCGGGCCGCTCGCCCAGACCGTCCACGCACCCGTAGCCGGTCAGCCGCAGGCCGGGATCGACGCCCAGGACGCGCACGCGAACAGCCTACCACCACAAGAAGGACATGTCACACGGCGTCAGGAATCCTCGGATTCAGACTCCACCAGCCGGTTGTATTCCTCCGCCGAGACCTCCGTGATCTCCGCGTCGGCGAGCAATGCATCGAGCGTCTTGTGCTCGCGCAACTGCTGGTAGATCGACGACGCCTGACCGGACTGGATCAGCTCCTGCCGCAACTTCTCAGGGCGAACGCCCCTCGACATCGCGATCTGCGCGATCCGTCCGTTGATCTCCCCCTCCGTGACCGTCACCTTCAGATGTTCCGCGATGGCGTGGATGATGAAGAACAGCTTCAACTCACGCGCGGCCGTCTCGTTCGAGGAGTTCCGCATGTCCGCGACCTGCTCCTCAACGTGCTGTGGATCGATCCCCCGGTACGCGAGTTCCAGCTTCCGACGCTCCAGGTTCCGCTCCGCCTGCCTGGCCGTCAGACGCTCCGGCAGATCGAACGTGACCGACTTCGCGAGACGCTTCGTGATCTGCTGACGCATCGCCACCTGCTGCTGCACCGTCGAGCGATCGAACAGCCTCGAGCGAATCTCGTCCTTCAGCCCGTCCACCCCCGCGTAACCGAGCGACGACGCCAGCGCCTCCGCAGAAGCAGGCACGATCCGGTCAACACGCTCGACCTCGAACGTCATCGTCAGTCTCGCGTTCCGGACACGCTCAAGCTCGTGGTTCTTCGGACCCGTCGTCACGATCGTCACCTTCTCGCCAGGCTTCGGCAGGCCCAGCTGCTTCCCGAGATCCTCGACCATCACGCCGAGGATCATCCCACGCCCCTGCTTCTCCGCAGGCGGCGTCTGCACCACCGCGCCGCGAATGTCGTATATCTCCGTCCCGTCCTCGAGCGTCATCGTCGCACGCCCGGTCAGATAGTCCCCCGCCTCAGGCGCCTGACGCTCCTCAAGCGTCCCCTCGTTCACGCAGATGCGGTCCAGCTCACTCTGCACCATCTCGTCCGTCACCTCGACCAGAGGCTTGAAGACCTTGATCCCCTTCAACTCCGGGAGTTCAAACTCCGGAAGCACCTCCACCTCGACCTCGAACACGAACGGCTTGCCCATCTCGAACTCGATCGTGTCAAGCTCGGGGCTGACCGGATCGCCGATCACCTTCAGCGAGTGCTCCTGCACCGCCTTCCCGTACGCATCAGCGATCAGCCGTGACTTCGTCTCGTTGCGCACCGTGTCGCCGAATCGACGCTCGATCAGCCGCCGCGGAGCACGACCCTTCCGGAAACCCGGCAGCTGCGCCTCCACCATCAACGTCTCCAGCGATTCCTCCACCTGCGACGAGACCGACTCCGCCGGAATCTCGATCGTCAGCTTCTTCCGGCTCGGGCCGGCGTCGGACACGGTCACGGTCGGATTCGGAAGTGCGGCTGCCTTCGCCATCGGGCGGTCTCCAGGGGCGCGCCCCGGGGGACGCCCGACATGAGCGGACCCGTCCAGCGCGCAGGGGCCAAGTCTAGCGGCCGGCTATCGGCGATCCAAGGGCACGCCTTGGGCGACCGGTTGACCCCGCACGCCGGCCGGCCCACGATTCGGGCCGAGGCCGGAGTGGCGGAACTGGCAGACGCAGCGGATTCAAAATCCGCCGCCCGCAAGGGCTTGGGGGTTCGACTCCCCCCTCCGGCATTCGAACCGCGAACTCGTGCCTAGGGTTCACCCACGCGGACCGAAACGCCCGCGACCTGACCGACGTCGTGCGCCCACCCGCGCCGCAAACACACAAGCACGCCAACCCACCGAAAGGAACGAACACCATGTCCGACACCCAAGAGGGCGCTCAGCAACGCCAGATCCAACTCCGCATCGACGAGTCCAAGATGCACAGCACCTACGCTAACACCATCCGCACGTCTACAACGCAGGACGAAGTCATCCTCGACTTCGGCGTCAACCTCCCCGTCCAAGGCCCGGAGGGACAGACTGCACTCCTCTTCGCCGTCGGAAGCCGCGTCATCATGAACTGGGCAGGCGCCAAGAGGCTCGCTATCAGCCTCGGTCAGGTCATCCGCCAGTACGAGGAACGCCACGGGGAAATCCCCATGCAACGCCCCACCCCACAGCAGGGCGGACCGCGACTCGCAGACTGAACCAACAACCCAGATCACCAACCCTCCCTCGCCGGCATCGTCCAGGACGGTCCCAGCGAGGTTTTTTTCTGCCCCCGGGCATTGTGCTGAACCCGCTCCCGCGGTTAGGCTCGTACAGATCGCTGCCCACCAAGAAGGAGCGGGTCACATGAGCATGAAACTCGGCATCGTCTCTCTCCTCGCGGCCGCAGGCTGCGGATTCGGCCTCCTCGCCTGTTCCGCCGGCTCATCCAACGCCACCAACGGCGCTCCAGCCGCACTCGGACCCGAGAACCGCGACCAGTGGGACTACCGAAGAGTCAGGTTTGCCGACGCCTTCAGAGGCCTCCGCGTCGCCGACGGACTCATCGTCCTCGACCCGCAGGCCGCACCCGATCTCCAGGTCGGACTCACACCCGCCGCATCCGCACCGGCAGTCGAACGCGGCCATGCCCTCATGCTCGAGAACGACTACACCGGCGCAACCGCAGAGTTTCGCCTCGCCATCCTCGCCGATCAGGACAACCCCGACGCCTACGAAGGTCTCGGCGATGCCCTCCTCGGCAGAAAGCGCGACGCCGACGCACTCGCCGCATACCGCACCGCCGCCATGCTCGACCCCGCGAACGCGGACCTCCGACTCAAGTTCGCCGAAACCATCAACCGCACAGGCGACCTCGACGGCTGGGCCGCGGAACTCGAACGCATACTCGCCTTCAGCCCCAACCACGGCGAAGCCCACGCACGCCTCGCCGTTGCCAGGCACTACCAAGGCGACCACGAAAGCGCACGCGCCCACGTCACCCTCGCCGAACGCTTCGGCGGAAACGTGCCTCCACAACTCAAGGCCATGCTCGGTCACTGACGACACGCCAAGCACGCTCACCGCCTCGCACGCAGGAGACTCCGAAGATGTCCACCAGCAACACGTTCATCGCAGCCGCGGCGACGCTCCTCACCGCGGCGGCTGGCGCACAGCCCGTCGTCGGTCCTCAGAAACGCGTTGACCCGAACAACGTCAGCAACGCCGCCGTCAACGAAACCACCATGTCCGCAACGGACGCCAACCCGGACCACATCGTCGGCGGCTGGAACGACTACCGGAGCAACATCAAGTCCTTCTTCTCGCTCTCCACGGACCGCGGCGCAACATGGAACGACTTCGCCATCCGCCCACCCGCACCACACCAGTCCTCCGTCGAGGGCGATCCCATGGCCGCACACGACCACCGCGACGGTACCCTCTACGCCGGCGCCATGTCCTTCGCAGGAAACGGCGGTATCTACGTCGCCCGCAAGGACCCAGGCTCGAACACCTTCAACCCCTCCGTCATGGCACGAATCTCAGGCAGCGTCGACAAAGGCTGGATGTGCGTCGGACCAGACCCCGCAGATCTCCACAACCCAAGCAAGTCTATCGTCTACGTCGCCTACAACCAGGGACTCATTCGCTCCACCGACAAGGGACAGACCTGGACGACCCCGCTCGCCATCGCAGGCGGGTCAATCGGCTTCCTCCCTCGGCTCGGACCTTCAGGAACCCTCTACATCCTCTACTGGGACTGGAGCAACGGCATCTGGATCCGCACCAGCACCAACGGCGGCGCAAGCCTCACCCCCGCAGTCCGCGTCGCCACAAGGCTCGACGTCTGGGGCGTCGACGGAACACGCTTCCCAGGCTCCTTCCGTGTCCCACCACTCGCCTACCTCGCCGTCGATCCAAACGACGAAACCCTCTACGTCGTCTACTTCGACACCACACAGATCTCCGGCGGAAACCGCGACGTCGACCTCTACTTCACTCGCAGCGCCAACGGCGGCGCGAACTGGACCACACCGAAGATCATCAACGGCGACGCAGGCAACCCAAAGGCAGACTCCTTCTTCCCCTGGATCGAAGTCGATCGCACCGGACGCATCGGCATGCTCTTCTACGACACACGCCACGTCGAGCAGAACGACAACACCACCTACGCTTGGATCGACGCCTACTACTCCTACTCCGAAAACAAGGGCGACACCTGGAACGAGGTACGCCTCACCCCCGCAAGCTGGAGCAGCCAGTACGACGGCAACGGCGGCGGATTCGTCGGCGATTACCTCGGCATGGCACAGGCGCACGGACCCGCAGGCTCCTACTTCTGGCCACTCTACCTCTCAGGACAGGGCAACCAGCCGCACATGTACACACACAAAATCTACCACCCATGCCCCGGAGACTTCAACGCCGACGAAGCGATCAACACACTCGACCTCCTCGACTTCCTCAACGCATGGAACTCACACGACCCCCGCGCCGATATCAACAAGGACGGCGCGTGGAACACCCTCGACGTACTCGCCTTCCTCAACCTCTACAACGCACCATGCCCCTAGGCAAACACGCGTCCGAGAAGTGAGAGACGACCGTGCCGACCTCACAGCCCGCCTTCGTTCCTCACGCCCCCCTGGCGCTCTGTCTCCTCCTGGCTGCGTCGGCTGTCGCACACCCGGCTCACCCGGATGAACCGCCACCCCCTCTCGCACGCCATCTCCACCGCGTCAGGACAATCCTCGACGGCGACACCAGGGCAATCTGGATCGGCGACAGCTGGTGCCGCATGAACCGAATCGACAGGCTCCCATACGGCGCCCTCGCCACCTGGCCCTTCTCGGACGTCACCGCCGTCTCCCTCGCATACAAAGGCGGCGGCGGAATCTCACGCGTCAACGACTGGACCTCGGGCGTCGGCGCACGCACCGACGTCAATGCCTCCACTGGATGGACCGTCGAGATCAACAACGGTGTCCCAGCCCACTTCGCACTCCCTCTCGGCGACATGACAAAGGTCTTCGGCGACCCGGGACTCGTCCTCCCGGCCTCGGGTGGCAACCGCGATCGAATACAGGCACTCGGCATCAACAACCCTCGATTCGCCGAGACAGACGCAGGACCATTCTCATGGCCCGGCGCAGCCTTCAAGGCCAGAATCCTCTACTACGCACCCGAAAACCTCGACGACCTCCTCCACTCCCTCCGCGTTGCAGACTCCGCCGGCGCAGACCGCGGCCTCGCCCTCCTCCGCGACGCCGCACGCCCCAAGTGGCACCTCGGCTTCAACCCCGAAACCGACCCCCCCATGCCCCCCACGCCCTCGCAACTCAACGCGCTCCCCCACGATCTCGACATGCTCGAGGACCCGGCCGCTGGCCCGCGCGCCATCCTCCTCCAGGACCCGAACGATCCGCTCATCGCCAGCAACGACTGGTTCTTCCTCGCAGGCACAATCTTCTACCGCGCCGACAGCCAGGGCAGACGCATCCCAGGCTACTACCACTCGGGACTTGCGCAGGACTCCTGGTCTTTCGACGGGCACGCGAAGGACCAGGCCAGCAAGGGCGGGAGCGGTTCGGCGGGCAAGACGTTCTCGGATGAGCAACTGCTGCACTGGCTCGACGCAACGACGCTCGACCGCTCGCAGACGCCGGTCGTCATCATTCACATGGCGACCGAAGCGAAAGCGCAGCACGACATCGACGCGTCCGTTCGCGGCATACTTGCTCGATACCGGGCCGCCTTCGGCGCGATCGGGACCGCCCCGCCCCGGTTCCTCCTGATCGGGTCGTACATGCACAGGGTCGGCAATCGCCCACCGGAGGAGAGCCGACCGTTCATCGAGCAACTCGACGCGATCTATGAGTCGCTCGCTTCGACCGAACCGGACTGCGCGTTCTTCTCCCTCTACCGCGCCACCAACGGCGTCTTCTTCACCACCGACCTCAAGGGCGGACCAGGTGCCCAACAGCAGGCACGCGACTGGCTCGACGCCAACGGATGGTCCACCATCACCTACGGCGGCACCACGTACAACCTGTCATCCGCGGCAGACGGCGGACTGGATGGCGTCCTCACCGCGGACGGCGTCCACCTCGCCGCACCACCCGCAGCCGCCTTCTACGCCAAACTCATCGGCGACGCCCTCACGCTCGCACAATGCCGCGGCGATTTCAACGCCGACGGTGTCGTAAACACCCTCGACGTCCTCGCCTTCCTCAACGCCTGGACCGCCAACGACCCCAGGGCAGACTTCAACGCCGACGGCGCCGTGAACACCCTCGACGTCCTCGCCTTCCTCAACGCCTGGAACAC
>JAHCJE010000083.1 GCA_026128865.1 Phycisphaeraceae bacterium
GAAAAAGTAACCGCCCGACAACAGCAGCGGCGACCATTCCTCGCAACGCACCCGCACGCCAATCCCGCCGGAATCGTCCGGCGAGCCGTGGGGGGGGAAACTCCGCGGATCAGGTTCCATGTCGCTCGCCACTCTTGATCGGCACGATACCGCTCCGCGCCTCCCCCGATGCAACTCACGCCACCCGGCCCGATACACAAACGCTGTTCGCACCAACCGGAGCCGACCCATGCTCACCACGCGCCGCGAGTTCCTTCAGTCCTCCGCAGCCCTCTCCGCGGGCCTCGCGCTGGGCGTCGCACCCGCCCTCGCCATGCGCCAGCCCGCTCGCATCGCCAAGCCCATGCGCATCCTCATCCTCGGCGGCACCGGCTTCCTCGGTCCCGCCATCGTCGAAGCCGCGCTCGAACGCGGCCACTCCCTCACCCTCTTCAACCGCGGCCGCACCGAGCAACGCACCGGACACACCTTCGAAGGCCGCGAACGCATCGAAAAACGCCACGGCAACCGCGACCCGCGCCGCCTCGCCGACGAAGCCGCCGAACCAGGCCCCGACAACCCCATGGGCCTCACCCAACTCCGCGAAGGCGAGTGGGACGCCGTCATCGACACCTCCGCCTACTTCCCCCGCGTCGTCAACGCCTCCGCCGAACTCCTCTCCGGCCGCGTCGGGCAGTATGTGTTCATCTCCACCGTCTCCGTCTACGCCTCCCACGCCAAGGTCAACGCCGACGAAACCTCACCCCTCGGCACGATCCCGGATCCGACCGTCGAGCAGGTCACCGGCGAGTCCTACGGCCCGCTCAAAGCCCTCTGCGAACAAGCCGCCGAAGCCAGCATGCCCGGCAAGGCAACCATCGTTCGACCCGGACTCATCGTCGGACCCGGCGACCCCACCGATCGCTTCACCTACTGGCCCGTCCGCGTCGCACGCGGCGGCGAAGTCCTCGCCCCCGGCACGCCCAACGACCCCGTCCAGATCATCGACGTCCGCGACCTCGCCGAGTGGATCGTCAGGCTCATCGAGAAACGAACCATGGGCATCTTCGACGCACTCGGCCCGGACCGCGGCATCGGCATCGGCGAAGTCCTCCAAGCCTGCAAGCAGGCCTCGGACAGCGATGCCATCTTCCGCTGGGCAGACGCCGCGTTCCTCCGCGAACAGGGCGTCTCCGGATGGAGCGACATGCCCGCCTGGCTCCCACCAGAAGGCGACTATGCCGGCTTCGGACAACGCAGCTGCGCCCGCGCGATCGCCGCCGGACTCACCTTCCGAACCATCCTCACGACCGCCGAAGACACCCTCGCATGGTGGAACACCCAGCCCGAGGATCGCACGGCTCGTCTGCGCGCCGGAATCTCCCCCGAACGCGAGGCAGCCGTCCTCGAAGCGCTCGCGAAACGCAACGGCGGCTGAACGAAGCCAGACACGCGCGCACCCACACCACCCCTCAATATGCCACGGGCTTGCCGCCGTGCAACCTCGGCACGAAAAAAAACGGCACGCCACGCCGAGCCACCGTCCAAGCATGATTTCCGGCCCTGTGCCCCCCCCGTGAACGGCTGTTTCGCGCGGGAGAACTGCGCCAAGTCTTCCTTTTCTTGCGCCTTTGCTGGCCGCGCCGACCGCGTGGTGTACCTTCCCGTTCAGACCCGCTCCGTGCCGGGTGTGGGCGTTCCCGTAGCGGTGCGCCCCGCCCTCATCATCCTCCCCGGCGGTGTGTTCGGCCGGACGGAGCGAACAGGAGGTAGTCGCCATGCGACGCATCCAGGCTTCGTGCTCTCTCGTCCTGATCATCGCCGCCGCGCCTCTCGCGTTCGCAGAAGACGGCGACCACTACGGCGACCGCATGGTCGGCGGTGCCGTTAAAGGAAGCTCCGTCGCAACGGTCTCTCTCGTCGGCTTCGCCGGAGGCCAGTTCCGGGCACTGAACTCCGAAGGCGACTCGCCAGTCCCCGTCAGTTCCTTCGAAACTCCACAGTTCTACTCCATCGGAAAGAACACCACCGCGAACCCCACTCAGGAAGACATCCTCGAAGCCGCCTGGTACGAGGTCGTCAACCCTCAGGGGCACTTCGTACACATGATCATCCGGTCACGCGAGGGCAAGCAGTTCGTCCCACTGGGTACCACCATCGATGGCTTCACCGTCCAGGCCTTCTCCTACGAACTCGGCGGAGACGGAAACGGCATCGACTGGAGAGATTGGGTCACCCACGTCGGCGTCAAGGAACTCGTCACCTTCTACAGCACCGACGGCGGAACCAGCGTCTACTCCGATCCAACCATCCACGATCCCTTCGGCGGCGGACACTGGAACGGGATCGACGTCATGCACTGGGGGCTGGAAGTTCCAGGCTCCGGCGTCAACTGGCTCCAGGTCAGCTACAAGATCGACGTCGTCCCCGCGCCGGGCACGCTCGCCGGACTCACGCTCGCCGGCGGCATCCTCTCACGCCGCCGCCGTCGTTGATCAAACTCCGACAATCCCCATCAATCACCCCACGGGCCTGCCTACCACGCAGGCCCGTTTTCTCGTACGCCCCACGCCACGATCTCCCGCCTGCAGGGGGGACGGCGCGCACGACCGACAACGCAGGCCGACATGCACTCTCCACGCCGCGACCGTGTATGCTTCTGCTCCATGCGCCAACGCAATCCAGCCAACTTCCTCGCAGCCGCCCTCACGCTCTGCCTCGCCTGCGCCTCGGCCCGCGCCCAGCAATCAACCTACGAACTCGACGACGCCGGCGACTGGGTACGCACCCGCACCCCCGATCCCGACGCCGACGAAGGCCGCATCGCTGAGGCACGACGCCTCCTCGCCGCAGGCGATACCAAGGCCGCCCGTGCCATCGTCACCAACTGGCTCAGCCAGAACCAACGCTCCGACAGCCCCTGGCTCGCAGAGGCCTACCTCCTCCGGGGCGACGTCCTCACCGCTTCCGGCGACGAATACAAAGCCCTTTACGACTACGAGATGGTCATCAACTCCTTCCCAGGCTCCGCTGCCTTCGCCTCCGCCGTCGAGCGTGAACTCGACATCGGCACACGCTACCTCCACGGCCTGAAGCGCAAGGTCTTCGGACTCCGCATCGACAGCGGCAAGACCATCGGCGTCGAACTCCTCATGCGCGTCCAGGAACGCCTCCCAGGCAGCGCGATCGCGGAACGCGCCGCCCTCGAGCTCGCCGACTACTTCTACCGCGAGCGCGAACTCGAAATGGCCGCAGAGATGTACGGCATCTTCCTCACCAACTACCCACAGAGCCAGCACAGACGAAAGGCAATGCTCAGACGCATCTACGCAAACCTCGGCCGATTCAAGGGCCCGGAGTACGACGGCACCGGCCTTATCGAGGCCCGCGCCCTCATCGAGGACTTCCGCGCCGCATACCCCGCCGATGCCGAGGACGGCGGCATCACCGAGGCGCTCCTCGCACGCATCGACGAGTCCGCCGCCGCAGAGCGCCTCGCCGCCGCCCGCTGGTATCTCGCACGAGGCGACGGCGTCAGCGCACGCATGTCACTCAAACGCCTCGCACGCAGACATCCCCACACCGTCGCCGCCAGCCGCGCCGTCGCCGCTCTCGAACACTACGGCTGGCTCGAACCCGCTGACCTCGAATCCGGCGCGGGCGGCCTCCCCTATTACGACGACGAGCCCACGCAACCAGCGCACGCCGAGGAGGGCGACCTGCCGTGAGCCGCGCCGTTCCCCTCGCTCTTGCCCTCGTCGTCGGCGCACTCGCCGGCGCGTGCTCCTCCGACCCACGCACGGGATACGCCTTCGCAACCACACACGACCCCCACGTCCGCACCATCGCCGTGCCGATCTTCGAAAACCGAACCTTCTCCACCGGCATCGAAGCACGCCTCACCGAGGCCGTCGTCAAGGAAGTCCAGCGAACCACACCCTGGCGCGTCGTACGTTCAGGTGAAGCCACCACCACGCTCCGTGGAACGATCACAGGCTCGGACCTCGAAAGCATCACACGCCAACGCACCACCGGACTCGTCCAGGAGCAGGGCGTCCGCATCACCGTCGAGTTCGATTGGATCGACAACCGCACCGGCCAGCCCATCGTCAGCCGACGGAACTTCTCTTCCCTCGCCACCTTCGTCCCCCACCGCGGCGTTCAGGAACGCCTCGAAGTCGGCCAGAACGAGGCCATCCGCGAACTCTCACGCGACATCGTCGCCGAACTCCGGGCCAACTGGTGACCCTCGCGCACGGTCGAAGCGCAGCCCCCCGAAGCCTACCGTTTCCCGTCCAACGGTGAACCACCGCCCCCTCTCGTCCGAAGAAGTCCTCGGAGAACCGTCCCCGATGCGCCCACACCCGCGTTCAGACCGCGCCCAAGCCCCTCTTCCCCTCATGCACCCCATGGCGCAGCAGGGCGGCGGCCAGGACGACCGCTCACGCGATCAAAAGCCCGGCACTCCACCAGGCCCCGGCAAACCCGCCGGCGCCCAGCCCAGCCGCGGACTCTTCGGACTTGTCTCCCTCCTCCTCATCGCCGTCCTCCTCTTCATGTTCCTCAACTCCCCCGGCGGCGGACAGCAGATCACACTCGCCCAGTTCGAGACCCACTGGGCCGACGGCCAGATCGTCGAGGACAGCGTCGTCATCCGAAGCAACGCCGTCATCGCCCGCCAGAAGCCGGGGCCGGACAGCCGCTCCGAGACCGCACTCTCCGTCCCCTTCAACACCGCCACCGGCGAGACCGTCACCAAACGAGTCCTCGAAATCACCGACAACCGCGCCAAGATCCAGCAGCCCTCCGCCTTCATGCCCTTCCTCCTCACCTTCGGCCCGCTCGTCCTCATCCTCCTCCTCATCTGGTTCTTCGTCATCCGAGGCCTCCGAAACGCCGGCGCAGGCCCCGGCGGCATGCTCGGCTCCTTCGGCAAGAGCCGACACCGCGTCATGAACAAGGAGATGACCGGCGTCAACTTCGCCGACGTCGCCGGCATCGACGAGGCCAAGGACGAAGTCGCCGAGATCATCGAGTTCCTCCGAAACCCACGGAAGTTCACCAAACTCGGCGGACGAATCCCCCGCGGCGTCCTCCTCATCGGCGAACCAGGATGCGGCAAGACGCTCCTCGCTAAGGCCATCGCAGGAGAGGCCGACGTCCCCTTCTTCTCCATCTCAGGCTCCGACTTCGTCGAGATGTTCGTCGGCGTCGGCGCCAGCCGCGTCCGAGACCTCTTCAAGAGCGCCAAGGAAAGCGCCCCCTGCATCATCTTCCTCGACGAGATCGACGCCGTCGGACGCAAACGCGGCTCCGGATTCTCACACGGCGGCCACGACGAACGCGAGCAGACACTCAACGCCATCCTCGTCGAGATGGACGGCTTCACCCCCGTCGACGGCGTCATCGTCATCGCCGCCACCAACCGACCCGACGTCCTCGACCCTGCCCTCATCCGCCCCGGCCGCTTCGACCGCCAGATCGTCGTCCCCCTTCCCGACGTCAAGGGGCGGCTCGAAATCCTCCGCGTCCACGCCAAGAAAGTGAAACTTGGCCCCGACGTCGACCTCGAACGCCTCGCCCGCATGACCCCAATGTTCAGCGGCGCGGACCTCGCCGCCATCATCAACGAGGCCGCAATCGCCGCAACCATGCACAACAAGGACTTCATCGAGCAGGAAGACCTCGAAGAAGGCCGCGACAAGGTCAAGTTCGGCCGCGCCCGCAAGAGCCGTGTCCGCGAAGCCGAGGAGAACCGCGCCACCGCCTACCACGAGGCCGGACACGCAGTCCTCCAGGCCCTTCTCAAGGACGCCGACCCCCTCCACAAGGTCACCATCATCCCACGCGGTCAGGCCCTCGGCGCCACCTTCAGCCTCCCCGAAAAGGACCGCCTCGGCTACAGCCTCCGCTATCTCAAAGCCACCATGCGCGTCGCCTGCGGCGGCCGCATCGCCGAGCAACGCGCCGTCGGCGACGTCTCCTCCGGCGCGGCCATGGACATCACGCAGGTCACACGCTTCGCCCGCGTCATGGTCGAAGAGTGGGGCATGAGCGAACGCCTCGGCTTCGTCCGCTACGGCGCGGACGAACGACGCGAGTCCTTCTTCCCCGACCGAGGCTACTCCGAGGAGACCGCCCGCATCATCGACGACGAGGTCCGCCGACTCGTCGACGAGGCCTACAGCGACGCCGAGCGAATGCTCAACGACAACTGGGACAAGGTCGAGGCCGTCGCACAGGCCCTCCTCAAGCACGAGACCCTCTCCGGCGACGAAGTCCACCGCCTCATGCGCGGCGAATCGCTCGGCCGATCGACCACCGCCGACCTCCTCGCCGCCGAGGCCCGCAAACGCACCGGCCCCGCCACCGACCCGCGCACCGACCCCGAAGGCGACGCCCCACCCGGCCTCCTCCCAACCCCAGCCTGATCCAGGTTCAACAACGACCCGCGACCGTCCTCAACGAGCCGCGACCGTAAGGGAGCGATCCCTCACTCCCCGACCGTGCTCACGCTCGCGCCCGGCGTCCCCCCGCGCACCCCGATCGCCCACCGCGTCAGACCCGTCGCGATCAGCGCGTTCCAAAGCACCGCCGCACCGAACACCGTCACCCCCGACCGGTCAGGCATGATCGCCAGCAGCGAGCACGCCGCCGCCGCGAACGACGCCAACAGCAGCACCGTCCCCGAACCCGTCAGCGCAAACAGCGCGACCGCCATCGCCAGCGACGACGTCGCCACCGCGAAACTGATCGGGATCATCGGGATCACCGCCTCGGGCAACCCGCCCAGCGGCAGGCTCCACGTCTGGATCGCCAGTTCGATCGCCCCAACCCACTCCGGGAACCAGATGCCGAACGTCGCGCCCAGCGCGCCGATCGCCAGCGCGGGCGGATCCAGCAGACGACGCGCCACCGTCATCGCACCGAAGAACACCGCCGCGAACCCAAGCCCCAGCGACATCGCCGCCTGCTCCGGCGACGAGTACGTCAGCCCGATCCACCCCGCATGCGCCACCAGCCCCGCAAGGCTCATCCAGATCAACGCCAGCGCGCACGACCGCATCGCCGACGACCATCGCGCCTGCCGCGAGGCACGCCGCGCCCGAGCCTCGTCCCGCTCCGCCTGCTGCCGATACGGATCGTCACGCATCTCCTCGATGCGCTTCCGAAGCCGCTCGCACTCCTCCTCCAGTTCGACGCAACGCGCCTCCGCACGCTCCGCCTCCCCCGGCGCAGCCCTCACGTCCGCCGCCGTCTCCGCCGCGCGCGCACGCGCCGAAGCCAGGTCCGCACGCGCCGCCTCCAACTCCATCACAGCCGTCTCACGCTCCGCATCCAGCGCGGCACGCCGCTCCTCCAGTTCCCGCGTCAACTCCGCGATCCGCCGCGCACGCTCCGCGAGCAACCTCTCTCGCTCCGCCGCCTCCGCCTCACGCTGCGCCAGCGCAGCACGCTCAGCCTCCTGCTGCTCGTGGATCCGCCGCACCTCCTCGAGCCGCCCCTCAATCGTCGAGACGACCTCGAGAATCCCCTCCGCGTCCAGCCCGGGCGCATCGTCCCGCGCCACCTCGACCCCATCGATCGCACGGTCATGGTCGTTGTTCGTTGACGCCATCGCGCTCACCCGCGGCAAGGGGTCCCGGTGCGCACCGCGGCCGCCCACTCAGGCCCGGCGCCTCATCGAGATATCGGCAAGCCCCGCCCACCCAAGCACGCCCCGCACGCGAACCCGCGTTGACCCTGCCGGTCGTGCGGCCTGCGACGTTCGTGCCGCCCGCCTCAGGCCAGCGACCGCGCCATCACCTCGCCCGCCCGCGCCACCTCATCCGCCGTCACGTCCAGGTGCGTCACCGCCCGAATCCGGTGCGCCCCTTCCGACAGCACCGCCACCCCCGCCGCCCCAAGCCGCTCGCACACCGCCTCCGCCCCGCCGAAACGCGGATCGACCCCGAAGTACACGAGATTCGTCTCCACCTCCGCCGGATCGACCGTCACGCCCGCCACCCGAGCCAGCCGCTCGGCCAGCGCACGCGCCTTCGCGTGATCCTCCGCCAGCCGCGCCACGTGATGGTCCAGCGCGTGCAGGCACGCCGCCGCCAGAATCCCCGCTTGCCGCATCCCCCCCCCGAACATCTTGCGGAACCGCCGCGCCCGCCCGATCGTCCGCTCATCCCCCGCCAGCGCGCTCCCCACAGGCGCGCCCAGCCCCTTGCTGAAGCACGCTGACACCGTGTCCGCAAGCGACCCGTACTCCGCCAGCGAAACGCCCGACGCCACGTGCGCGTTCCAGATCCTCGCCCCGTCCAGGTGCACCCGCACCCCCAGCCGCACGCACTCCTCACGCACCGCCCGCAACTGCTCCACCGGCCACACCCGGCCCCCGCCCCGGTTGTGCGTGTTCTCCACCGTCACCAGCGCGGCCGGCCCGTAGTGCGTGTCCCGCGGCCGCACGCACGCACGCACCGCCTCCGCCGTGAACGTTCCCCGAGGCCCGTCCGCGTACCGCAACGTCACCCCCGACAGCGCAGCCGGCGCGCCGCTCTCGTACAGCACCACGTGGCTCTCGGGATGCGTGATGACCTCATCCCCCGGCTCCGTCTGCGCGCGGATCGCCAACTGGTTCGCCATCGTCCCCGACGGCACGAACACCGCCGCCGCCTTCCCGAACAGCGACGCGAACCGCTCCTCCAGCCGACGCACCGTCGGGTCGTCCCCGAACACGTCGTCGCCAACCGGCGCCTCCGCCATCGCACGGCGCATCGCCGCCGTCGGCCTCGTGATCGTGTCCGACCGAAGATCAATCACGCGCGTCGCCCTCCTCGCCGCACTCCCGAACCGCGAAACGAGCATACTCGCCCGCACCGACCCCCGAAACCCGCCGATATTTGATTCACCGACCCGCACGCCGATAGTGTCGGATAAACACCCGCAACCGCGACGGAGAACCGCCGATGCCACGCAACCCCTTCAACTCCCGCACCACGCTCCGAACCTCCGCCGGAGAGTTCGTCTGGTACGACCTCGGCGCCCTCGAACGCGCCGGACTCGCACGCATCGAACGGATGCCGTATTCCATCCGCGTCCTCCTCGAGTCCGTCCTCCGAAACGTGGACGGCTTCATCGTCACCCAGGACGACGTCGCCGGCCTCGCGGGCTACGACGCCTCAAAGGTCGATCCCGTCGAGATGCCCTTCATGCCCGGCCGAGTCGTCCTCCAGGACTTCACCGGCGTCCCCTGCGTCGTCGACCTCGCCGCCATGCGCGACGCCATGAAACGCCTCGGCGGCGACCCCGCCCACATCAACCCCGCCGTCCCCTGCGACCTCGTCATCGACCACTCCGTCCAGGTCGACGACTTCGCCACCCGAGTCGCCCTCACCATCAACGCCCAGAAGGAGTTCGAACGCAACAACGAACGCTACCGCTTCCTCAAGTGGGGGCAGGAATCCCTCTCCAACTTCCGCGTCGTGCCCCCCGCAACAGGCATCGTCCACCAGGTCAACCTCGAATACCTTGCCCAAGGCGTCCTCACACGCACGCAGGACGACGGCACGACCTCCGTCTTCCCCGACTCCCTCGTCGGCACCGACAGCCACACCACCATGATCAACGGACTCGGCGTCCTCGGATGGGGCGTCGGCGGAATCGAGGCCGAGGCCGTCATGCTCGGCCAGCCCGTCTACATGCTCACCCCGGAAGTCATCGGCTTCAAACTCACCGGCCGACTCCCCGAAGGTGCCACCGCAACCGACCTCGTCCTCACCGTCACCGAGATGCTCCGCGCATTCGGCGTCGTCGAGAAGTTCGTCGAGTTCTTCGGACCCGGCATGGCCGAACTCTCCATCCCCGACCGCGCCACCATCGCAAACATGGCCCCCGAATACGGCGCCACCGTCGGCTTCTTCCCCGTCGACCAGAAAACCCTCGACTACCTCCGCTTCACCGGCCGCGAAGAGGCCACCGTCGAACTCGTCGAGAAGTACTGCAAGGCAAACCGCATGTTCTGGACCCCCGGCTCGCCCGACCCGGTCTTCACGGCCGTCCTCGAACTGGACCTCTCGACCGTCCAACCCTCGCTCGCCGGCCCGCGCCGCCCGCAGGACCGCGTCCCGCTCGCTTCGATGAAGGCGCAGTGGCACAAGGACCTCGTCGACACCTTCGGCAAGAAGTCCCGCGGTCAGAGCGTAAACCTCAACGAGTGGGCCGGCGAAGGCGGACAATCCAGGGGCGCGCCCGTCAACCCCGAAAAGGCAGCCCAGGGCGAAAACCACGGCGCGCACGGCGTCCGAGTCACACTCACCGAGGCAAGCCGACCGGACAAGCCCGGACAGGAAATCACACTCCGCCACGGCTCCGTCGTCATCGCAGCCATCACCAGTTGCACCAACACAAGCAACCCCGACGTCATGATCGCCGCAGGACTCGTCGCACGCAAGGCCCGCGCACTCGGCCTCAAACGCAGGCCCTGGGTCAAGACCAGCCTCGCACCCGGCTCCAAGGTCGTCACCGAGTACTTCGACAAGGCAAACCTCACCGAAGACCTCGACGCCCTCGGATTCCACACCGTCGGCTACGGCTGCACCACCTGCATCGGAAACTCCGGCCCCCTCCCCCCCGAGATCGAAGACGCCGTCAAAAAGGGCGACCTCGTCGTCGCCAGCGTCCTCAGCGGCAACCGAAACTTCGAAGGCCGCGTCCACCCCGCCGTCCGCGCCAACTACCTCGCAAGCCCCCCCCTCGTCGTCGCCTACGCCATCGCCGGCACCGTCGACATCGACCTCACCCACGAGCCGCTCGCCCGCACACCCGACGGCCGAGACGTCTTCCTCCGCGACCTCTGGCCCACGCACGCCGAGGTCCAGGCCGTCAAAGCCGCCTGCCTCACCCCCGAGCAGTTCCGCTCCAAGTACGGCGCGGTCTTCACCGGCAACGACACATGGAACAAGGTGCCCGTCAGCCGAAGCGAACTCTACCCCTGGGACGACAAGTCCACCTACGTCCAGAACCCGCCATTCTTCGAGGGCATGAGCGAGACCGCTCCCGGCGCAACCCCCATCCGACGCGCACGCGTCCTCGCCTACCTCGGCGACAGCGTCACCACCGACCACATCTCCCCCGCCGGTTCCATCGCCGAAAACTCACCCGCCGGCCAGTACCTCCTCTCACTCGGCGTGAAGAGACCCGACTTCAACTCCTACGGCGCACGACGCGGCAACGACCGCGTCATGACACGCGGCACCTTCGCAAACGTCCGCGTCCGCAACCGCATCGCCATCGCACAGGACGGTACGATCCCCGAAGGCGGCTGGACACGCGACTTCACCCGCGGCTCAACACTCACCGACGCCCCCGTCTGCTGGATCTTCGACGCCGCCGAACGCTACAAAACCAAGAACGTCCCCCTCGTCGTCCTCGCCGGAAAGGACTACGGCATGGGGTCCAGCAGGGACTGGGCCGCCAAGGGCGCATACCTCCTCGGCGTCCGCGCCGTCATCGCAGAGTCCTTCGAGCGAATCCACCGCTCAAACCTCGTCTTCATGGGCGTCCTCTCCCTCGTCTTCAAAGACGGCCAGAGCGCGGCCTCGCTCAGCCTCCGAGGCGACGAACTCTTCGACATCCAACTCCCACACCCCATCGAACCGCGCTGCGACGTCCCCGTCACCGCCACACGCCCCGACGGCTCCGTCGTCAGCTTCACCTGCCGCTGCCGCATCGACACACCCATCGAAGCCGAGTACTACCGCAACGGCGGCATCCTCCACACCGTCATCCGCAAGAAACTCAACGAAGCAAAGGCCGGTGCAGGCGTGTAGCCCATCTCATCCCGCTCCGTCAGTTGATCCGGGATCTGCGGCGTGAGTGTCGCCCCACGCCTCTTCAGCCCGAAGGGCTGCACGCCCATAGCCGGGGGTTGAGCGGCGAGTCCGAGAGCCGCGAAACCCCCGGAACCAGGCTCGCACAACGGCAACACGCGTCATCGACACTTGGCGCGCCGTCAATCCCGAATCGGTTACCATCCCGCGTGCTTACCGGAGTCGCCCCATGACCCGCCTCCCGCTCAGGCTCCGCGCCCGTGTCCGTCGCCTCACACGCCCGCCGCGCGGCTCGCCGCCAGGCCTCATACAGGCCCAGCCCGACGCGCCGCGGCCGATTCTCCGCGTCATGCGCTACACAGAGCAGAGCCTCGACGAGAGCAGGCCGACATCCACCGACATTCCCACGCCGACACCCGACGCAAATGTCACCTGGCTGAACGTCGACGGCCTCGGCGACGCCGCAGTCATCCAGCGCATCGGCGAAACATACGCCCTCCACCCCCTCGCCCTCGAAGACACCGTCAACGTCCACCAGCGACCGAAAGTCGAGGAGTACGCTGACGTCCTCTACCTCGTCGTCCGCATGCCGCGCGAAGGTGCGAGCGGCGCGCTCGACACCGAGCAACTCTCAATCTTCCTCGGCCGCTCTTTCGTCATCACCTTCCAGGAACAAGAGGGCGACTGCCTCGAACCCGTCCGTGAGCGCATCCGTCGCGGCCAGACCCGCGTGCGCCGCTCCGGCCCGGACTTCCTCGCATACGCCGTCATCGACGCCGTCCTCGACGCCTACTTCCCCCTCCTCGAAGCCTTCGACGACCACCTCGAAAGGCTCGCCGAGGAAGCCGCCACCAGGCCCTCGGAGCAGACCATCGTGCGCCTCCAGCAGGTCAAGCACGACCTGCTCACCATCCGCCGCGCCATCTGGCCACTGCGCGACGCGCTCACCCAACTCTACCGAGGCGAGCACGATCTCATCCGCCCCGAAACCCGCCCCTTTATCCGCGACGCGGCCGACCACGCCTTCCAGATCATGGACCTCGTCGAGACCCAGCGCGAGATCGCCGCCAGCCTCGTCGACCTCTACCTCTCCACCGTTAACGTCCGCATGAGCGAGGCCATGCGCCTCCTCACCATCATCGCAACCATCTTCATCCCCCTCACCTTCGTTGTCGGCATCTACGGCATGAACTTCGATCCGGACGTCTCGCCCTGGAACATGCCGGAACTCCGATGGCCATTCGGCTACCCCGTCGTCATGCTCGCCATGGCCGCCATCGCCGTCGCGATGATCGTCTGGTTCGCGCGCATGGGATGGCTCCCCAAACGCCCACCCAAGCGCCGTCGCCACAACCATCCACCCTCCTGACCCCCTCCCGCCAATCCGTCATTTGCTATTTGCTCATTTGCCATTCGTAACCTTCAGACCCACGATCCCCGCCACGATCAGCCCGATGAAGAGCAGCCGCGCAGGCGTGACCGGCTCCTTCAGGAACGCGACACCCAGCGCGACCACGCCGACCGTGCCGATCCCGGTCCAGGCCGCGTACGCCGTGCCCGCGGGCAGATCCTTCATCGCACGCGAGAGCAGGTAGAAACTCACGATCATCAGCCCGATCGTGAGCAGGCTCGGCCGCAGCCGCGTCCAGCCCTCCGACTGCTTCATCGTGAACGCCCACCCCGCCTCGAACAGCCCCGCTACGACGAGCATCGCCCACGCCATCGTTCGTCTCCCCGGCCGCCGCACCGCGTCGGCGGGCGTGCGTTCGATTGTCCGGGCACAGGCTATCGTGCGCGCACACGCACCGCCGAGGAGGACGACCATGCCCGCGCTCCCGAGCCGACTCGACCGTCTGGACGCCGCCATCGCCGCCTGGATGGACAGGCACGGGCACGGCGCGCACCGCATCACCCTCGGCGTGTACTTCGCCTGGATGGGCCTGCTCAAGGTCTTCGGCCTCAAGACCGGCTCCTCGCTGCTGGCGCACACGATCTACCTCGGATCCCCCGACGTGATGGTCCCTGCGCTCGGCTGGTGGGAGGCCGTGATCGGCCTCACACTCATCGTGCGCCGCCTGAACCGCATCGCGCTCCTCCTGCTCGCCATCCGCCTGCCGGGCACGCTCCTCGCGCTCGTCCTCCGCGCCGACGTCTGCTTCGACCACGTCCCACTCGGCCCCACGCCCGAAGGCCAGTACCTCATCAAGGACCTCATGCTCTTCGCGGCCGCAATGGTGATCGGCGGCACGGTGCGCAGGCGCGACCCGGTGTGATGCCTGCCGACCAACGCGCGAACACGCGTGCGAACATGCCCCATCCACGACGTCGGACTTCCCGCGTGGCGCGTGCGCCAGGCGTAATCCGCGCCGAACCGGGTAAACACCCTGCCGGGGCGCTGCGTATTGATCTCAACGAGATGGCGAGCGGCGTGCTCGCCCGAATGTGAGTGGGATCGAGACAACCAGGGAACTCCGTCGGATGCGTGAACGGCGCGGTTGGTGCGCGCGTGACGCACCTCGGCCGGGCACGGTCCGGCGACTGGAGACTCGCAATGAAGCGAACGAAAGTGCTCACGGGCGTTCTCGGTGGGGCGGCGATCGGCGCGGCTGTGCTGGCGGGATACCCGGAGTCCGGAGGCTCCGGCGCCCCTCCCTCGATCGAGGGCACGTACCGGCTCGTCATGCGTGAACTCCCCGACGGCACGGTCCTCCGCGCTCCCGAGATCGACGGGCTGCTGACGTTCACGCGGCAGTACCGCAACATGAACGCCTACTGGACGACGAGCGACGGGGAGGTGCATTCGATCTCGTCGATCGCGCGGTACGCCATCAACGACGAGAACTACTCCGAGGAGAACATCCACTTCCTGGTGGTCAACTCCGAGGACAAGCCCGAGCGGGACGCCGAGCGGAACACGGCCACCGCGCGCGTCGAGCGCCAGGGCGAGGCGGTGACGTTCGACCTGCCGCTGCACGGTGAGATGCGGCTGATGTTCAAGAACCGCACGATCACCGCGTCG
>JAHCJE010000084.1 GCA_026128865.1 Phycisphaeraceae bacterium
GTGCGCGATCGGGGTGCGTGTGCGGCGGTGGGTGTCGATGCACGGTCTGGCGATCAACGTGACGACGGACCTGTCGCACTTTGACCTGATCGTGCCGTGCGGGCTGGCCGGGCGCGCGGTGACGAGCCTGGAGCGCGAGCTGGGCGCGGCGTGCCCGCCGATGGACCGTGTGAAGGCCGCGCTGGAGGAGGAACTCGCCGCGGGGCTGGGGGCTTACGGCCCGTCGTCGTCGCCCTCGTCCGTGCGATCGGGCAGCTGAAGGGCCGTGGCGATCGCGTCGGTGAGGTCGTCGCCGGCGGGGGCGCGGAGGAGCGGACGGATCATCACTTCCTGGAGGAGGATGTTGGTGCCGACCTCGCGGAGTTCGTCGATGGCGAGGCGGGTGCTGACGACGTGGGAGTAGCCGCGCTCCGCGGCGACGCGGTTGCAGGCTTCGTGGAGTTTGCGGTAGCCGTCGGCGAGTTGGCGTGCGCTGAACTCGTCCACATCGGAGTAGGCGCGCTGCTGCATCTCCTGGATGGCGTGCTGCTGCGACTGGTACTGGCCGTAGACCTCCTGCGCGGCGGGGTCCTGGGGCGACATCGCCATGAGACGGGCTTCGAGCTGCTGGATGCTCTCGCTCATGGAACGCAGCTGGTCGTTCCACGTCGCGGTGTGCTGCTCTCGCTCGAGGCGGTAGGCGTCGGTCTCCATCAGCCGTTCGAGCAGGCTGAGCGTGTCCACGGTGGCGATGCGGACCTCGGCGGGGGCGGCGGGAGCGGGAGGCAGGGTGCCGGTCGCGGGGCGAAGGCCGACAACGACAAGTGCGGCCGCGACGATCGCGCCGCCGGTCAGGGAACGCGTGATGCTGGACATGGTTGCTCCGGGGTGAGAGGTGGGGGGAGTGTAGAGCGGGTGGAGCAAAGGGCCAAATTGCCAAAGAGCCAAAGGGCCAAAGGGGAAGGAGGGAGAGCAACAGAGCAGCAGAGCGGGAGAGCGTCGGAGCGGGAGAGCAGCGGAGGGGGAGGAGTTCCACAGGGACGGGCGGTTCACACGCGAAGGCTTCCCTACGCCGGCGTGAATTCAGATCAGGCCGAAGAGGTCGAGGATGGCCGCGCCGATGCCGACGACCAGCACGGCGGCGACGAGGCCGATGACGGCCCAGCCGATGACACGGCCGGCGGTCGTGCCTTCGAGACGTTCGAGGGGGGGGGCGAGGGTCCACTGGACCGCGCCCATCGCGCCGGAGGTGAGGGCTTCGGCGTCCGCGCCGCATTCGGGGCAGAGGGCGGCGTCGGGCAGGCCGGAGAGGTCGTAGCCGCAGACGGGGCAGATGGGGGGCAGGCCCTGCTCGTTGCGGCGACGTGCGGCCTGTGCGGCGATCTCGGCGAGCATGGCGCGGGCGCGGGCGTGGTCGGCGTAGCGGACCATCACGGAGAGCGGCGCGGCGATGCCCGCGATGGGGATGACCTGCCCGAAGCCGCCGGTCACCGCGGCCGCGACACCCATGGCGCGCAGCGAGTGCACGAGGAGTTCGGCCTCGAACTCGACGGGCGTGTGCGCGACGGGGACCATGCGGTTGGGGTCGGGCTGGCGTTTGGGCATGGTCGGCTCAGGGGAACTCGGGGAGCCAGAGGTAGTACGGCCGTCCCGGCTCGACCTCGGCGGCGAGGCCCGCGCCGAGGTTGAGTTGCACGAGCGAGACGCCGGGACGCTCGCCGGTCGGCGCGGGGGCCGAGGCGGGGGAGGGGGGGGCATCCGCGAGCGAGTAGGCGGTGGCGGGCGTGCCCTTGCGGGCGTAGCCGTACTTGACGAGGCGGGCGCGGTCGAGGCCCGCGAGGCGCTTGGCGGCGTCGAAGGCGTCGCGCACGTCGCCCTCGGTGTCGGCGAGGCCTGCGGCGACGGCTTCGCGCCCGCTGAAGATGCGGCCGTCGGTCATGGCGTCGAGGCGCGAGGCGTCGAGGGCGGGCCGTCGTTCAACAACGAGGGCGCGGAAGCGTTCGTAGAACTCGTCCACCATGCCCTGGAGGATGGCGTAGTGCTGCTCGCGCGGGGGCTCGAGGGGGTTGGCGAGGTCCTTGTTGGGGCCGCTGGTGACGGAGCGCGAGTGGATGCCGATCTTCGCGAGCCCCTGGCTGACGTTGACGGTGGGGATGATGACGCCGATGGAGCCGGTGATGGCGGTGGGGTGTGCGACGATCTCGTCGGCGGCGAGGGCGACGTAGTAGCCGCCGCTGGCAGCGACCTCGCCGAGCGAGGCGACGACGGGCTTGCCGGTCTCGTCGGCGAAGCGGCGGAGTTCGGCGTGCAGGACGTCGCTTGCGGTGACGGAGCCGCCGGGGGAGTTGATGCGGACGACGACGGCGCGGACGGCGGGGTCGGCGGCGGCGCGGTCGAGGCGGAGGAGGAACTCGTCCACGGGGTTCTCGCCCCGCCCGAGGAGGGAGAAGCGGGGTCGGTCTGCGATGAGGCCGGTCAGGTCGATGAGAGCGACCTTGGGCGCGGGGCTGCCGGGGTCGGTGAGGGCGGTCTGCTCGTTGAGGCGGCCGCCGGAGCCGTCGAGGGAGACGGTGAAGGAGAGGGGCGAGCAGCCGACGAGGGCGAGCAGGCAGGCGAGCAGGGCGGGGAGTCGGCGCATCGGGGGAGTGTAGAGCGGGGCGGGGGTGCCAAAGAGCCAAAGGGCCAAAGAGCCAAAGGGTCAGAGGGCCGAGGCGTGCTCTTCGCGGCCTGCGCGTTCCGATCCCGACGATTATCGGCCCGGGCGAGGGCGATCGGCCGCCGCGGAGCGCAGGCCATGCGCACCGAACCTTCGCTCCGCGCGCGCGAACGGAACATTCGCGCTCGCGGCGGAAGTGTTCACGCGCGCGAACGGAACATTCGCGCTCGCGGCGGAAGTGTTCACACGCGCGAACGGAACATTCGCGCTCGCGGCGGAAATGTTCACACGCGCGAACGGATCATTCGCGCTCGCGGCGGAAAGGTTCACGCTCCCGAACCCAACCCCCACGACCCCCACGACCCCCACGACCCCCACGACCCCCACCACCCCCACGACCCCCACCACCCCCACCACCCCCACCCGCCTCCCCGGCCCCCCGCCCTGCCGTAGGCTCACGCCATGGGCGGGCACCTGCCGGTGATGGTCGCGGAGGTGATGGGGCTGCTCGGGCTGCGGGCGGGGGAGGTCTACGCGGACTGCACCGCCGGGCTGGGGGGGCACGCGGTCGAGGCGGCGCGGCGAGTGGGGCCGCGGGGGACGGTGGTGCTGAATGACCTCGACGCGGGGAACCTGGAGCGGGCGGCGGCGGCGGTGCGGGAGGCGTGCGGGGGGGACGTGCCGCGGGTGGTGCGGTTCCAGGGCAACTTCGCTGAGTTGCCGCGGCGGATGGAGGCGGAGGGGCTGAGCGCGGACGCGGCGCTGGCGGACCTCGGCTTCGCGTCGGTTCACGTGGACGACGCGGCGCGGGGCTTCTCGTTCATGCGCGAGGGGCCGCTCGACATGCGGTACGACGCGTCGGCGGGGTCCTCGGCGGCGGACCTCGTGAACGGGCTGCCGGAGGCGGAACTGGCGTCGATCCTGCGGGAATACGGGGAGGAGCGGGAGGCGCGGCGCATCGCCCGAAAACTTGTCGCGGAGCGCGCGGTCGAGCCGATCTCCACGACGCAGCGGCTGGCCGGGATCGTGCGGTCGGTGTGCGGCCGGAGCGGGGGCATCGACCCCGCGACACGGACCTTCCAGGCGCTGCGGATCGCGGTAAACGACGAGTCAGGCTCGCTCCATGGATTGCTTCGCGCGGTCGAGCGTGCGGCACGGTCGGTCGCGGCGGGCGAGCGTGCCTGGATCGGGCCGGGAGGTCGTGTGGCGGTGATCTCGTTCCACTCTCTCGAAGACCGGCCGGTGAAGCGGGCGTTCGCGGGTCTCGTGGAGCGGGGTCTGGCGACGGCGGTCGCGCGCGGGCACATGGGGCCTCGCGTGGAAGAGGTCGAGGCGAACCCGCGGGCGCGATCGGCGAAAGTCAGAGCGATCGCGATCGGGGACGCGGCGGGGGAGCATGGGACTCGGTAGACTGTCGGCCGCGTCGGGCGCCACGGATGGGCGGCCGGCGATGATGGGTTCAGGAACGAAGGCAAGGACGCGCACGTGACCAGAGAAAACAAGATCGCCCTGATCGTCGGGTTCGCCCTCGTGCTGGTGGTGGGGGTGCTGATCAGCGACCACCTCTCGCGGGCGAGGCAGTTGGAGTTGAACGACCCGGCGGGGGATGATCCGGGGCTGCTCGCCCTTGGGCCGGGTGCGACGCTGCCTGACTCGGGATGGACGCCGCCGACGCACGTGCCCGCGCCGACTCCGACCGCTGCGGCCGACGCGCCGGCGGTGGAGCCGTTCGTATTCGAGCAGGGGACGGGGCGCACCGGTCTCGGCACTGCCTTGGCTCAGGGGCCGGCTTCGGGCGATGAGGGGCGTTCGCTGCTGGACGTGGTGAAGGACTACGGCGGGCAGATCCGCAACGGCGTGATCCACCTGCCGGCGGCGGTGAACCACTCGTCGCAGGAGACGAAGGCGGAAGGCGTGGCGTCAACGCCCGCCGCGCCGCTCCAGGTGCACTTCGTGGCCAGGGGCGAGTCGTTGTTCGGGATCGCGAAGCGGTACTACGGCGATGGGAACCAGTGGCGTCGGATCGCGGAGCACAATCGCGGGAAGGTGTCGGCGGACGGCACGGTGCGCGAGGGCGTTCGGCTGGAGATCCCGGGCGTGGCGGCGACGGGCGCGCCGGAGACGCCGCGGACGCAGCCGCAGACCCGGCCGCAGCCGCGTGAGGCAACACCGCGTGCGCCGGAGCCGCAGCGTCCGGGGCCGACGACGTACACGGTGCGCAAGGGCGACACGCTGGGCGAGATCGCGCAGCGGACGCTCGGCTCGTCGCGGCGGATGTCGGACCTGCTCGCGGCGAACAAGGGGCGCATCGACGACCCGGACGACATCCGTGTCGGCATGGTGCTGACGATCCCGGCGAGGTGACACGAGCGAGCGGGGCGCGGGCATGTTCGCAAAACTGGCGGGCGTGATCGTTGCGGTGGGCGTGTGCGCCTGCACGCTGCTGGCGATGCGCCAGGCGCGGCTGCAGGCGGCGCACGACCTGGCCGAGGCGCGGCTGCGCGTGCGGGCGATCGACGAGCGGGTCGCGTTGCGGCGTGCGGAGATCGGTCGGCTGGTCTCGCCCGAGCAGGTCCGGCGGATGGCGGAGGAGTTGGGAACGGACGTGGGAGGGTTCGAGCCGATCCTGCCCGAGCAGACGGCGTGGCTGTGGCTGGACGGGCCGGCGGTGGCGAAGGGAGAGGAGCGATGAGGCTCGGGCGAGGGGGATCGAGTCCCGTGAGGCCCGGCTCGGAAAGAGCGGATCGGGTTGCGGTCGTGGTCATCGGCGCGGTTGTGCTCGCGCTGGCGGTGATGCTGGGGCGGGTGGCGCAGTTGCAGTTGCGGCCGGGCGATGACCTGTCGGTGTACGTCTCCGAGCGGATGGCGACGCGGCCTGTCGTCGGGTATCGCGGTGAGTTGCTGGATCGGCGTGGGCGGCTGCTCTCGACGACGCGGATCGGGTACCGGGTGTTCGTCGATCCGACGCGGTTCGCGTCGCCGCCGGACGAGGCGATCGTCGCGCTGGCGGAGGCGACTGGGGCGCCCGCGGAGGAAGTGGGGCGGCGGGTCGTTCGGGCGATGGCGATCAACCGGGAGCGTGCGGCTGCGCTGGAGGCGGCGCGTGAGCCGGCGGAGGAGCGGAGGGGGGGGGTGAGGGGCGCGCTGGCGGTTGTGTTTGGGGGGAGAGGCGGAGGGGGAGAGGCGGGGCCAGGAAAGGCCCCGCCCCGAGAGGGAGGGAAGGAGAGGGAAGAGGAAGAGGGAGAAGAAACGGATGGGGAGGAGGCGCAAACGCCCAGGCCGTTGATCCGGTATGTGCCCGTCGGAGGCGTACTGAGCGATGCGCAGTTGGATGAGGTGCGGCGGCTGGGGCTGGCGGGCGTTCACGTGGAGCGTCGGCCTGTGCGCGAGTACGCGGGCGGGGAGATCGCGGCGTCGATCGTCGGCAAGGTCGGGTTCGAGCACACCGGCCTGCTCGGCGCGGAACTGGCGATGGAGAAGGAACTGGCGGCGCGCGACGGGCAGGCGCGGTACGCGCGTGACGCGTGGGGCCGGCCGCTGTGGATCGAGCGGGGGCAGTGGGAGCCGGCGGAGCACGGGCGCGACCGAAGGCTGTCGATCGACGTTGAGTTGCAGCGGATCGCGACGGAGGAACTGGAGCGGGGCGTGCTCGACGCGAATGCGGCGGGGGGCAGGCTTGTGCTCGCTGATCCGGCGACGGGCGAAATCCTGGCGATGGTGGACCTGATCCGCGCGATGCCGGACCTGGCGGAGTTCCCGTGGTGGCCGGCGAAGGCCGAGCCGGGCGCGCCGACGCCGGCGCGGTACGACCCGTCGGCGGGGGTGCGGTACCGGACGATCTCCGCGGATCCGGGGCGGGATGTGCACCCTGCGCTTGGGCGGAACCGCTGCGTGGAGGACATCTACGAGCCTGGCTCGACGTTCAAGGCGTTCGTGTGGGCGGTGGTGAGCGAGGCGGGAGCGGCGAAGTACGACGAGGTGATCAACACCGAAGGCGGGCAGTGGCGCACGTCGTACGGGCGCGCCATCGCGGACGTTACGCGACGGCCCACGATGACGTGGGAAGACGTGCTGATGAACTCGTCGAACATCGGCATGGTGAAGGTGACGGAGCGGGTCGGTCACAGGCAGTTGCGCGACGGCCTGACGCGGTTCGGATTCGGGAGGGCGACGGGGATCGGTCTGTCCGGCGAGGCGGCGGGGATCATCACGTCCGAGCGGCAGTGGACGAAATTCACGCACACGTCGGTGGCGTTCGGGCACGAGGTCGCGGTGACGCCGGTGCAGATGGTGCGGGCGTTCAGCGTGTTCGCGCGGACGGGGGACCTGGCGGGGACGCTGCCGCAGGTGAGGCTGACCGCGCCGGAGCCGGGCGATCCGGCGATCGCGCTGCGCCAGCGCGTGCTCTCGCCGGAGGTGGCGGCGCACACGCGGATGGTCCTGCGGCGGATGGCGGAGAAGGTCGAGCAGAACATGGCGAAGGCCGACCCGAGCGAGAGTGAGTGGCGCTACCCGATGTGGGGCAAGTCCGGGACGGCGGAGATTCCGCTGGGCAGGGCGCCGGCGGGCAAGCGTCGGCCGCCGGGCTCGACGGGGTACTACGACAACCAGTACAACTCGAGTTTCGTGGCGGGCGCGCCGTACGAGCGGCCGCGGCTGGTGGTGATCGTCGTGATCGATGATCCGGGGCCTGAGACGATCCGCAAGCGTCAGCACTACGGGTCGTGGGTGGCGGGGCCGGTGGCTCGGCGGGTGCTGGAGCGAGCGTTGATCTACATGGGAGAACCCGCGGAGCGTGCGCCGACAACGGGCATCGCGGCCGCGGCGAACTGAGCGGCGTCTCAATCCAACGGGGACTGCCCGGCGATGATGCGGTCCTTTGCGCCGGTGGCGACGAGGCGGTCGATGAAGGCGGCATATCGGCGTGAGGCGGCGTCGAGGTCGTCGTCGAAGTAGGTCATGAAGACTTCCGGGCCTGTGCGGCGCATGACGGCTGAGCGGGCGGCGCGCTGGCCGAGGTGCGCCTGGACGGCGCGGCGCATGCGGCCCTCGGCGGCGTCGAGGAGGAGGCGGCGCAGGGGGTCGCGGTATCGGCCTTCGTCGCCCTCGTTGAGGAAGTGTGCGAGCGCCCAGACCTGCGAGTAGTACGTGAGCGTGCCGTCGGAGGAGGCGCGGATGAGGTCTTCCGGGCGCGATTCGAGGAGCGTGGCGAGAGGGACGGTCTGGCCGCGCGCCCAGGCGGCGCGGAGGTGGTCGAAGCGTTCGACGTTTGCCCAGGGGAGGAAGATCGGCCGGTCGGGGCGCTGGGCGTCCCAGCGGAAGCCCTCCATCCACACGGCGAGGCCCTCGTCGAGCCAGGCGGGGAGAGGTTCGGCGAAGGCGGACTGGGTGTACTGGTGCCAGCCTTCGTGGGCGGCGATGGCGAGGGTGTCGTGCAGGCCGATGTTGAAGAGAACGGCGCGGGTGTCGTCCGAGAAGCCGCCTCGCTCGATGTGGAGGTAGCGTGCGGCGCGTTCCTCGCCGAGGAGGTCGCGGGTGAGTCTTGCCCACTCGGCGCGGTTGGAGAGGACGTAGGTGTCCAGCCGGCGGCGAGGGGGGGGGAGAGGGGCGAGTGCGGCGGTGTAGTTGGCGAGCGAGGCCTCCATGAATCCGGGAAGGCGGTCGGCGAGCGGGGTGTCGCGCTGGGTCGTGAAGATGCGGTAGGAGGGCGTGGAGATGGCCTGGCCGACGCGGCCGCTGAAGGTCCACGGCTCGACGGAGAGGACGGGCGAGGCTGCGGCGGCGGACGACACGACGCCGGGAGATGTGTCTGCGCGGGGCGAAGGGGAGGAGGCGCACGCTGGCAGGAGCAGCAGGAGGGCGAGCGGGATCGCCCGGATCATGGGAGGGACTCCAGCGCGCCGGCGGCGGCGTCGCGCTCGGCGCGGGCGCGGTCGAGTTGGTCTCGGGTCTGCTGGACGAGGTGGGCCGGGGCGCGGTCGGCGTAGCCGGGGTTGGCGAGGCGCGTTTCGAGCGCGCTGATCGAACGGTCAAGATCGGCGATGCGCTTCGAGAGGCGTTCTCGCTCCGCGCCGGCGTCCACGGCGTCGGCGAGATCGCCGAGGCGCAGTTCGTGGCCTTCGAAGCGGAAGGAGACCGAGGGGCCGTCGGGGGCGTCCGCGGTGACGGTGTGCAGGCCGGCGAGGGTCTGGACGATCGGCTCGGCGGCCGCGACGAGACGGACGATTTCGGTCGGGGCGTGCAGGCGGACGCGGCGCTTGGGCGGGGTCTGGCGCTGCGAGCGCACGTCGCGGATCGCGGTGATGAGGGCGCGGATGCGCTCGAACTCGCGCTCGGCGGCCTCGTCGCGCAGGTCGTCGTCGAGGATGGGCCAGCCGGCGGTGGCGAGCAGGCCGCCGGTGCGCGATGGCCCTAGCGCGACGCCGTCGAGCGGGTCGGCGACGGCGTCGCGGGCACGCTCGAAGACGGCCTCGGTGACGAACGGGATGATCGGGTGCAGGAGGCGGAGCGTGGCCTCGAAGACGTGCGCCAGCACGGAGCGCTGGGCGCGACTCGCGGCGACGGTGGGCTTGATCGCTTCGAGGTACCAGTCGCAGAAGTCGCGCCAGAGCAGGTCGTACGCGGCCTGGGCGTAGGCGGCGAACTGGTAGCTGGCGACGGCCTGCTCGCAGGCGCGGACCGCGCTCTCGAGGCGCGAGAGCATCCAGCGATCGACGAGCGTGAGCGAGGCGCGGGGGACCGGCTCGCCTGTGTCGTGCTCGCCGGGCTTTTCGAGGATGCTGAGCGTGAAGCGCGAAGCGTTCCAGAGTTTGTTGCAGAAGTTGCGGCCGGCGTCGAAGCGGGTGGAGGAGTTCATCGCCAGAGGGGCGTCGGCGGTGGGTTTGGCGTGCCCGCTCGTGACGCCGTAGGAGGTGACCATTTTCTTCGAGCAGGCGGGGCAGGCCTGGTGCGGCGCGGCGACGCGGTGGCCGGCGGGCGTAGTGGCCCAGGCGGGTTCGAAGGTGTGCGCACAGTGCGGGCAGACGAGGTCCACGGGCATGCGTACGTCCTGCGTGGCGGTGGCGGCCTGGCAGAGGACGAGGCGGAGGGCGTCCGCGCCGTGGGAGTGGACGATGTCGAGGGGGTTGACGCCGTTTCCGAGGCTTTTGCTCATGCGCTGGCCGTGGCCGTCCTGGATGATGGGGTGGATGTAGACGTCGCGGAAGGGGAGCCGGCCGGCGCCCTGGCCGTCGTCGAGGAAGTAGCGGTTGAACATGACCATGCGCGAGACCCAGAGGGTGATGATGTCGCGCCCTGTGCAGAGGACGTTCGTTGGGTTGAAGGTGGGGAGGAGGGCGGGAAAGTCTGCGAGGCCGGTGGCGCTTGCCGCGGCGTCTGGGTCGGGCCAGCCCATGGTGGAGAGGGGCCAGAGGGCGGAAGAGAACCAGGTGTCGAGGACGTCGGGGTCTTGGCGGAAGCCGGCTCGCTCCAATGCCTCGGTTACTTCGGTGTCGTCGGACGCCCGCACGCAGACAAAGGCATCGACAAACGCTTCGCTGGCGCGAACAAGATCAACTTGTGACGGATTCCACTGCCCTTTCAGGCGTTCCTCCGCGCGGAGCGCCTCGCCCAGTTCTTCCGGTGTTCCCAAGTCCTTTCTGTGCACAGCAATCCGGCCATCACGGACCCACTGGGTGATGCGTTGATCGAAGGTCAAGTAGTCAGAAAGTTCACCGGAGAAGCCCTCGCCGCGCCACACCGGAATCCTGTGCCCCCACCAGAGTTGCCGGCTGATGCACCAGTCGCGGAGGTTTTCGTGCCAGTGCTCGAAGGTTCTGGCGTAGCGGTCGGGGTGGAAGCGGAGTGAGCCGTCGCCCGTGTGCTCCCGGCTCAACGAGCCGCGACCGTGAGGGAGCGGTTCATCGGGCTTGAACGAGCCGCGACCGTGAGGGAGCGGTGTATTGCGGTTCCCGTCGTCAGGCTCGCTGGTTCGTCGATCCTTCTGCCCCTGGTCGCCGCGGATCACGCCCCCGAGGTCTTCGCCCTGCTCGTCGAGCACATATCGGAGCGCACCCGCGAGTGAGTTCTCGGTGTTGAGGTAGCGGGTGCTGCCGTGGCGAGTCCAGATGCGCTCGCCGATCGAGGGGTCGGACGCGCGAAGCGCTCGCGTGGCGTACGACTTGAAATCGTTCATGACGCGCTCGGGCATCCGATCCGCGATCACGACCGCGTGCACGTGATTTGTCCGAACGTTGCACGCCAGGAGGGTCCAGCCCCGATGGTCGCAGACTTCGGCGATCGCGCGGGCAATGACGGGACGATGGCGGTCGGAGAGTTCGACCGGCGGATGCGCGAGCGATCGCTCTTCGTTGCGTCGGCGAGCGTCGTCCGGCTCGACAACGGGGGTGTTCGGCGTGTTGTGGTTGCGGTCGATTGAGCCTCGCTCGTCTCCGTGGAGCCATGTTCCGTACGTCGTAAAAGTGATGAAGTAGTACTTGAAGGGAACCGCTTCCTGACGGTCGCGGCTCGTCGGGTCGAGGTTCGGCGCGCTGAGGGGAGTCGATGGCGTTCGGGGGCGGGGAGAACCGCTCCCTAACGGTCGCGGCTCGTTGGGTCGCGGCTCGTTCGTCGTTCGCTGTTCGGGCGCCATGGCTCGGAGGGCTGCGCCGCGGAGGCGGTCGTCGGTGACTTTGACGTACCACTGGTCGCTGAGGTACGGCTCGATGGGGACGTGGCTTCGGTAGGAGTGGCCGACGGCGTGGCGGTAGGGGACGGTGCGTTCGAGCAGGCCGCGGGCGTGGAACTCGCGGACGACGAGGTCACGGGCATCTTCGCGGGACTTACCGAGGAAGACGGCGGCGTCTCCCACGTCGGTCCAGCCGTGCTTGTCGCTGATCGAGGCGTCGGGGGCCATGACGTTGATGACGGGGAGGTCGTGGCGTCGGCCGATCTCGTAGTCGTTGGGATCGTGCGCGGGCGTAACCTTGAGGAACCCGGTGGCGTAGCGGGCCTTGGCGTCCTCGCTCTCGGCGTCCGGCATCACCACGTAGTCGTCTTCGACGATGGGGATAGGGTCGCGCCCGACGAGGGGGAGTTGCACGAACAGGCCGCGGAGGGGGACGGCCCGCGGGTCCTTCGGGTTCACGGCTATAGCGGTGTCGCCCAGGTAGGTCTCGGGGCGCGTGGTGGCGACGGTGAGCCAGGCGTAGTCGTCGGGGTCGTGGGTGTCCGCGCCGGGGTAGCCGCGGGCGGCGAGTTCGCTCCACGTGACTTCCTGCGCGTCGCTCGGGTCGCCGGGGTTGACGGGTTTGTGGACGAGGGGGTAGCGGAGGTAGTAGAAGTGGCCGTCCACCTCCTCCATCTCGACCTCGTCGTCGGCGAGGGCGGTCTGGGTGGCAGGATCCCAGTTGACGAGGCGCTTGCCGCGGTAGATGAGGCCGTCGCGGAAGAGGCGGAAGAAGGCTTCGCGCACGGCGCGGCCGCAGACCTCGTCCATGGTGAATCGCTGCCGCTGCCAGTCGCAGGAGCAGCCGATGCGTTTGAGTTGGTCGGTGATGGTGGCCTCGTACTCGTCCTTGAAGGCCTGGATCTTCGCGACGAACTCCTCCCGGGTGAAGTCGGTGCGGCGTTTGCCTTCCTCCGCGAGTACGCGCTTTTCGACGACGGTCTGCGTCGCGATGCCGGCGTGGTCGGTGCCGGGCATCCAGAGGGTCTCGAAGCCCATCATGCGGTGGGCGCGGCAGAGGATGTCCTGGAGGCTGTTGTTCAGGGCGTGGCCGAGGTGGAGAGCGGCGGTCACGTTCGGCGGGGGGATGAGGATGCAGAACGGAGCGGCATGGCCGTCGAGGACACGCTGGGGGTCGGCGTGGAACGCGCCGGCCTCGTCCCAGCGCGTGCGGACGCGGTCCTCGTGCTCGGCGGGGACGTAGCGGGTCGGCAGCGGGGCTGGGCGGGAGGCGTTCGGCTCGCTCATGGAGCCAGCAGTCTAAGCGTGCCGATACGCTACCGGCATGAGCGAGGCATCGGGCGGAGAGGCGAGAGGAAGGTGCGGATCGTGGTTCCTCGCGGGCCTGTTCGTGGTCGCGCTGGCGGTCTTCGTGACGGCGGTGGTGGTGCGGCGGCCTACGGCGGCGGAGGCGGAGGGCGATCGGCACGCGCCGGCGCGCACGGTGGAGGCCGTGCTACGGGCAGCGGCGGACTACATGCAGGCAGGGGAACGGGCGAAGGCTGAGGCGGTGCTGTCGGCGGCGGTGCGCGAGCATCCGGCGAACCCGGACCTGCGGCTGGCGTTCGGGGAGGTGCTGGTCGCGTTGGGCCGACCGGGCGAGGCGTACCGCGAGTACGAGGCTGCGCTGGCGTGCGGAGCGGACGGGGCGGCGGTGCACTTCGCGGCGGGGACGGTGGCGAGCATGGCGGGGCTGCCGGATCGTGCTGTCGAGCACTTCGCGGCGGCGCAGGCCGCGGACCCGACGAAGGCGGACTACCCGTTGTATCTCGCGCAGGTGCAGTTGCGTCAGGGGGACGTGCAGCGGGCGAAGGTGAACCTGCTGCTGGCGGCGCGGCTGGACGAGGGGCGGGCCGTGGTGTGGGGGACGCTGGCGGAGGTGGCGCTGCGTGAGAACAAGGCGGACCTGGCGTTGCAGCACGTGGCGCGGGCGCGGGAGATCGAGCCGCGGGTGACGGCGTGGCGGGTCGTTGAGGCGCGTGCGCTCAACAGGCTGGGCGAGCCGGAGCGGGCGCTGCTGGCGTTGAGGGGAGTGGAGGGCGCGGATGCGCGTTCTCTGCCGGTGCTGCGGCTGATGGGGGAGTGCTACGGGTTGCTCGGCAGGCCTGGGGACGCGGCGCGCGAGATTGCGCAGGCGTCGGACGCATCGCCGGGCGATGCGGAACTCGCGTTCGAGGCGGCGACGTGGATGGAGCGTGCGGGTTCGCCCGATGAAGCGCTGCGTTTGGCGCGCCGCGCGATGGAGGCGGGTCATGCTGGCGCGGCGGAGATTGCGGCGCGGCTGGGGGGAGGCTGAGGCGTCTACCTGCCCGCGGCGGCGCGGATCGCGGCGGCCTTGTCGGTCTTCTCCCAGGTGAAGAGGTCACCCTGTGGCTGGCGTCCGAAGTGTCCGTGCCGCGCGGTAGGGCGGTAGATGGGCTTGCGCAGTCCGAGCGACTCGATGATGCCACGGGGGGTGAGCTGGAAGACGTCGCGCACGGCCGTGGCGAGTTTCGCGGTGTCCGTGCGCTCGGTGCCGAAGCAATCGACGTGTACGCTCACCGGCTCGGCGACGCCGATGGCGTAGGCGAGCTGGACCTCGCAGATGTCGGCGAGTTCGGCGGCGACGAGGTTCTTGGCGATGTAGCGTGCCATGTAGGCCGCGGAGCGATCGACCTTGGTGGGGTCCTTGCCGCTGAAGGCACCGCCGCCGTGGCGTCCGCGGCCGCCGTAGGTATCGACGATGATCTTGCGTCCGGTGAGTCCGCAGTCCCCGTGGGGTCCGCCGATCTCGAAGCTTCCGGTGGGGTTGACGTGGACGGTGATGCCCGGGTTCCACCACTCGCCGAGGACGGGCTTGAGGACGTGCTCGACGATCTCGCGTTTCAGGGCGTCCTGCCGTTCGGTCCAGGTGCGGTCGTGCTGGGTGGAGAGGACGATGGTGTCGACGCGGACGGGCGTCGCGCCCTCGTACTCGATGGTCACCTGGCTCTTGGCGTCGGGCCGCAGGCCGGGGATGATCCCTTCGCGTCGGACGTGCGCCTGCTGCTCGACCATGCGGTGGGCGAGGTGGATGGGCAGCGGCATGAGCGTGGGGGTTTCGCGGCACGCGAAGCCGAACATCATGCCCTGGTCACCCGCGCCGCCGCGGTCGACGCCCTGGGCGATCTCCGGGGCCTGTTTCTTGATGGAGACGAGCACGGCGCAGGACTCGTAGTCGAAGGCGAGGCGTGCGTCGGTGTAGCCGATCTCGCGGATGGTGTCGCGGACGACGTCGGGCATCTCGACGTAGGCCTTGGTCGTGATCTCGCCGGCGATGATGACCATGCCGGTGGAGACCATCGTTTCGACGGCGACGCGTGAGTGCGGGTCCTGCTCCAGCAGGGCGTCGAGGATGGCGTCGGAG
>JAHCJE010000085.1 GCA_026128865.1 Phycisphaeraceae bacterium
ATGGGGCACGCCGTTTCGAGCGGGCTTGAACTGTGGCACACGATCGCGCTGACGCTCGCGTTCGTGGCGTTCATGCTGGTCGTGGGCCGATGGCTGATCGATCGGACGCTCCCGTGGGTGCAGGCGCACACGAGTTTTCCTGGCGGCGTGCTCGGCTTTGCCCTGGTTCTCACGATCGGCTGCGCCGCGTTCACGGAGTGGATCGGCGTCCATGCCATCTTCGGGGCTTTCATCTGCGGTGTTGCGCTCGGTGATTCGAGACACCTGAGGCCGCGAACGCGAGAGATCATCGAGCAGTTCGTCTCGTTCATCTTCGCCCCGCTCTTCTTCGCGAGCATCGGGCTGCGGGTGGACTTCGCGGCAAACTTCGATCTGGCGTTGGTGCTGATCGTGCTCGTCCTGGCGACGGTCGGGAAACTCGCGGGCTGCGTCGTCTCGGCGCGGTTCGCTGGGTTCCGAAGGCGCGAGGCTTGGGCGATCGGGTTCGGCATGAATGCGCGAGGAGCGATGGAAATCATCCTGAGCCTTCTCGCGCTGGAGGCGGGGCTGATCAACGAGCGACTGTTTGTCGCGCTCGTCGTCATGGCGCTCCTGACCTCGATCACGAGCGGGATGCTCGTCCAGTGGTCGCTCGGCAAGCACAAGACGGTCAAGTTCTGGACATATGCGTCCTCAAAGTCCTTCCTGCCAAACCTCGACGCGTCGGACTCGACCGAGGCGATCCGTTCGCTCGCGCGGGCGGCGTCGGAGGTGAACCCCGCGCTCAGCGCGGACGTGGTAGCCGAGGCAGCCCTGGCCCGGGAGCGACTCATGGGGAGCGGCATCGGCGGAGGAATCGCGGTGCCGCACGCGAGACTGGCGGAGATCGACACGCCGGTCGTGGCGATCGGCCGTGCGCCACGCGGCGTGGACTTTGCCGCTCCGGATGAGAAGCCGGCGCGGCTGATCATCCTGCTGGTGACGCCCGCCTCCCAGCCCGAGTATCAGCTCCGGCTGCTCGCCAGCATCGCCAGAACAGCCCAATCCGCGGACACGGTCGATCGGCTCGCCGAGGCCTCGTCATGGACGGAGTTCCTTGCCGCCCTGAACACGGACGCCACCCCCGCCCTGGAGCACGGCTGAACCGATTCCGACGCGACCGTTGCACACGGGATGACCTTCGGTTAGGGTTGTGCGAGCCAGCGGAAGGCGGTTGGAGGGGGCCGGCGCCGGAGCGGAGGAGAACGCACCGACTGTGCCGCAGTCGTGTCGAGAGGCTTCCCGCTGTGCGGGGCGAGGAGATCGTGCCACGTGAAGTTGCCCGCCGATGCAGTTGCGGCGATCCGTGGGCGCCTGGCAGGGCGCAGGGTCTGCGTCACCGGCGGTGCGGGCTTCATCGGCGGGCACCTCTTGGATTGCCTCGTCTCGGTCGGTGCGTCGGTGACTGTCATCGACGACCTCTCGAACTCAAACCTGGACCACCTCGCCGGGCTGATCGAGGTCGAGCCGAACCGGGTGCGGTTCGTGCAGGGGTCGATCCTCGAGGATCTCGCGCTGGCGGATGCGCTCGAAGGGTGCTCGCTCGTCTTTCATCTCGCAGCGGTCGGCTCGGTGCAGCGATCGGTCGAGGCGCCCGAGCGGTCGTGGGCAGTGAACGCGACGGGCACGCTGCGCGTGCTCGAGGCGGCGCGGGCCGCGGGCATACGCCGCGTCGTGTTTGCCGCATCCAGCAGCGCGTACGGCGACACCGAGAAACTCCCCAAGGTCGAGTCGATGCCTCCGATGCCGCGCTCGCCCTACGCCGCCTCGAAACTCGCGGGCGAGCACCTGCTCTCGGCGTGGGCGGCCGCCTTCGGCATGGACACCATCAGTCTGCGCTACTTCAACGTCTTCGGCCCGCGTCAGCCCGCCGACTCGGCGTACGCGGCGGTCGTGCCGGCGTTCGCGAGGCGAGTGCTCTCGGGGCGACGGCCCGTTGTCTATGGCGATGGGGAGCAGTCGCGGGACTTCACCTTCGTCGCTAACGCCGCGCTGGCGACGTTGCTTGCCGGTGCGTCCGAACGGTCGTTCACAGGCGAGGTCGTGAACGTCGGCTCGGGGCGGCGTGTGAGCATTCTCGCGCTGGCGCGGATGATCGCCGAGCGCTGCGGGCGCGCTGACCTCGTTCCTGAGCACCGCCCGCCGCGCGCCGGTGACGTGCGCCACTCGCTCGCAGACCTGACGCGGGCGCGCGAGCTGCTCGGCTACCAGCCCCTGGCCTCACTCGAGGCCGGTCTGGACGAGACGATCGAATCCCTCCGCGACGACCAGACCCCAGCCCCGAATCACGACTGAAACTCGCCGCTATCGTTCGGGCATGATCGGGCACGCGGTCGAGACGATCGGCGGGTTGTACGCGCTTGCCAGGCTCGGCCTGATCTCGCGGTTCCGCTTCCGCGGGGCGTACTGGCGGTGGCGCCTCTACACGGCGTTCGGGCAGGGCACACCGGCATCCCGAGTCGAGTTGGTGCGCGCGATCCTCCGCTACGGGCGGTGGATGCATCGCATGAAGCGGCTCGCCTGACCGTCCGGGCGGGAACGCTGGGAAGCGGAGGTGAAGCATGGGCGGGAACGAGAGCGGACGGGCACAATCGGACGGCGGGTTTGCCAGGGCTTTCCTGCCGGGGCTGGTCCTCGGGCTGATCATCGGAGCGTTCGCCGGGTCGGTCATCACGCCCATGCTGCGCAACCCCCACGCGCCCTCGCCTGGGCCGACGATGCAGCAACCCGATCGCGAGGAGCAGCCGGTTGCGCCCGCGGTCGAGGAGCCGGAGGAGGAGGTGGTCGAGCAGGGGGATCAGCCGTCGGAGGAGGAGCCGGACGGGGGCGGGTGAGCGGGATGGGGCGCCCCGTTGGGGCTTGGTGCTTCGGCGGGGCGGACCGGGGGCGTTGTCCTGGCTGCGGTCGGGAGACGCCTTCGGCGTCCGGTCGGGCGTGTTGGGCGGTGTGGGGGTGGTGTTGAGCGGCGTAGGTGTGTGTGTGTGCTACGCTCGCGGCATGAGCGCACCGGCACGGACAGACATGGCGAGAGCGGTGAAGGTCGTGATCCAGCACGCCGAGACGGCCAGGCTGCTGGGCGTCGGGTTCGTACCGCTGCGCGCTGGAGCGGTCGGGAAACGCGACGAATCGCCGGTGTCCACGCCGGTCGTTACGGTGTCTTCCGCGCGGTCGGCGACGGAGTGCGCGGGCAGGACGCGCGATCGCGCGGAGGCGCAACGCCGGCTCGACGAACTTCGCGAGCGGTACGAACGCGAGGCCCCGCACTCACGGTTCGTAACCGATCACACGAACATCGTGTTCGGCGAGGGCGACCCGTGCGCACGGCTGATGTTCATCGGCGAGGCGCCGGGGGCAGAGGAGGACCGCACGGGCCGGCCGTTCGTGGGCAAGGCGGGGCAACTGCTCGACAAGATGATCGCGGCGATGAAACTGCGGCGCGAGGACGTCTACATCTGCAACGTGTTGAAGACCCGCCCGCCGGGCAACGCGACGCCGACGGTGGAGGAGGCGCGCATCTGTGCCCCATACCTATTCGAGCAGATCGACATCGTGGACCCCGGGGTGATCGTGACGCTTGGGCTGCCGGCCTCGCGACTGATCCTCGACCGCGAGGACACGATGGGGAACATGCGCGGTCGGTGGCACGAGTTCGTGCGTCTCGGCAAGCAGGCCATCCCGGTCATGCCCACATACCACCCCGCCTTTCTCCTCCGGTCCTACACCGAGGAAAACCGCAAAAAGGTCTGGTCGGATCTGCAGATGGTGGTGCAGCGTCTCGGGAGTGCGGCCGGAGCTGGCCCGACGACCGGCCACCAGAGGCCGTCGGGATGATGCCCGGGGTAACTCCCGTCGTGCTCAGAACGCAACGAAAAAATCGAGTCATGGACTGGAACCGTTCCACGGACGATCGCGTAGCGAGTAATGACCGTGGACGACGCGGTCGTGCAAACAAGACCCCCACGAGACCCGGTACTCGGCGATTCGCTGGGTGCCGGGTTTTTCTTGCGATCAGTTGCTGCCGTCGAAGTGGAGCTTGGTGTCCGGCGGGAGTCTGGTCCATTCGGTCAGCTGCCAGGATGGGAGCGGGGGTGTGCGCGAGCGGTCCCATCGGACTTCGAAGGTGAAAGAGACCTTGTCGCCGATGCCGAGGCCCTCGATGGAGACGCCCTCAGCGAGTGGGAAGGGCATCTGCATCTCGGCCATGCCGACGACTTCGCCCACGCCGTTCACAAAGTCGTCGATGCGTTCGTGGTGGATGGTGAAGTTGCTGGCTGGCCGCGAAGGGTCAGGCAGGTCGGTCACGAGACCGCGCACACCGCGGTAGACCTGATCCGGTGCTGACAGTGGCGGTTGCTTTGAGGCGCGATCTGAACACCCGGCAAGGGCAAACAACGCACAGAGCATGGCCGCCTGGAGTCGGCGTGCGCGTGGCATTTCAGCCCTTTTCGACCGAGAGGAACGCCTTGACAGAGGCGAGGTCCGGGGCGATGTCCGGCGTGTAGACCATGGACCAGGATTCGCCCTTGCGCACGGTCAGCCCCCTGGCGGGTTTCTCGCGGGCGTACCAGGTGCGGTTGCCGCGGATGTAGGTCCACATGCGCTGCCGGCGCATCTTCTGGGCGCGTCGGAGGGTGTGCTGTACGCCGGAGTCACGCCGCATGAGCCGGGCGATGGTCTTGATCTGGCCCTGGGCGCGGGGCTGGGATGTGATGGTGCAGCGGATGGACTGCCCGGGTTTGAAGACGTCGGCCATGGGAGAACCCTCGACCGCCCCTTCCGGGGGCGGGACGGGAAGCATAGGCGGAGCCGGAGCGCGTTCCAGCGTGCCTCCGCGGCACGTGTCGGCAGGCGGGTCGGCTACAGTTGCCCGATGACCCAACAGACCCCGCCGCCGCCCCCGCCGTTCAAGCCCGACGCACAGCACCACCAGCGCCCGAAGTTGCGGGCTGTGCGTGGCTTCCCCGTCCAGGCACACGATCAGTCGGGCAAGCAGATGATCCTGCTCGGGCTGGCCGACGCGAAGCAGATATCCGATCGGCCACCGGTCGTGGTGACGCCCGCGGTCCAGAACATCCTGCCGCTGATGAACGGGGAGCGCTCGCTGGATGACATCGTGAGCGAGGTCGGGCGTGGCCTGTCGCGGGAGATGCTCGAGCCGCTGGTGGCGCAGTTGGACGCCGCGGGTCTGCTGTTCGGCCCCGAGTTCGACGCGATGCTGGCGAAGATGCGGGCGGACTTCGACAGCAGCACGATCCTGCCGCCCGGGCCGACGGCGGCGATGGCGGACGCGCTGGTGCAGCAGGCGCTGGGCGAGGGGGTGACGGAGGATCAGAAGGCGGAGCACGGCCCGGCGAGACTGCGCGAGGCGATGGACCAATGGATCGACGAGTCGCTGAAGAACGCGGAGAAGCCGAGTTTCGATGCGCTGCCGAAGGCGATCGTGGCGCCGCACGTGGACTATGGGCGCGGGTGGATGAACTACGGGGCTGTGTGGGGACGGATGCGGGTGGTGGACCGGCCGGACCGGGTGGTGGTGCTGGGGACGAACCACTTCGGGTTCTCGACGGGGGTGGCGGCGTGCGACAAGGGGTACCGCTCGCCGCTGGGGGACTGCCCGGCGGACGAGGAGATGATCGCGTTCATGCGGGATCGGCTGGGCGAATCGCTGTTCGCGCACCGGTACGACCACGAGCGTGAGCACTCGATCGAGTTGCAGATCCCGTGGATTCAGCACTGCCTGGGGACGGACGCGTCGGGGGCGTACTGCAAGGTGTTTGCTGCGCTCGTGCACGATCCGGCGGTGAACAACGGGGAGTCGTACGACGGCGGGGGCGTGGCGATCGGGCCGTTCATTGATGCGCTGCGCGAGGCGATCGCGACGCTGCCGGGGACGACGCTGGTGGTGAGTTCCGCGGACCTGAGCCACGCGGGTCCTGCGTTCGGCGACCGGCAGACGCTGGCGGGGGATGAGGACGAGCCGCGGCAGTTCCGCGAGCGGGTGCTGAATCACGACCGGGAGATGTTGCAGATGATCGCTGAGCGGAGGGCGGACGACCTGATCGCGGCGATGGCGTGGCAGGGGAACCCGACGCGGTGGTGCTCGACGGGGAACCTGGTGGCCGCGATGAAGGCGGTCGAGCCGGACGAAGTCGAGATTCTCGGGTACGCGGCCGCGATGGACCAGCAGGGGATGGGCATGGTGTCGAGCGCGGCGATTGTGATGCGTTGAGCAGCCATGGGTTCGGCGGGCGGCAATCCGTGGCGGCCGGACCTCGCGGCGATCGCGTTGTTCGTGCTGGCGGGCGTGCTGGTCGCCGGCGGGCTGTACCTGCTGTGGGCGGCGCGGCGCGGGCGTGACGACGAGGAGCGCGTGCGTCTGCCGATCGTGGGCGCGGTGGGCGTGCCGACCTGTCTGACCGTGGGGCTTGCGTTGCTGGTGGGGGGGTACCACGCGGCGGTGTACGGGTCGCCGGGCGTGGCCGGGCTGCCGGCGGTGCCTGTCGAGCGGTGGTGGCTGGTGGCGGGGCTTGTGGCGGCGGCGTGCGCGGGGGCGGCGCCGGCGGAGGTCTTTGAGCGCGGCGGGGGCAGGTAACGGCCGTGTCACGGGGGTGTAACTCGTCGGCCACGGGGCTTGCATAGGGCAGAACTGTCGGGAGACTGGGGCGTATCGACGGTCGCTCGGGCCGTGCCGGAGTGGTTCCGGGGCGGCTCGGGCTGGTCGGCCCGTGTAGGATGGAATGGCGGGGTGTGCGCCCCGCGTCCGGAACGAGCCGAGGGTCGTCGGTTCGATCGGCGAGCGTCCGCCGGGCGTCGCCGCAGCGAGGGTTGCCATGCCAGCCGCGAACACCTGCTGGGGGATCGAGGTCGGGGCCGGGGCCGTGAAGGCTCTGAAACTGGAGGTCGTGGACGATCGCCCACGGGTGGTCGATTTCGCGTACATCCCGCACGCGAAGGTGCTCTCGACGCCGGAACTGGACCAGGAGGACGCGAAGCGCGTCGCGCTGGGCCGGCTGGTGACGGAGTTCGACCTGAGCAACGCGACGATCGCGGTGAGCGTGCCCGGGCACTCGGCGTTCGCGCGGTTCGCGAAGTTGCCGCCGGTGGACCCGAAGAAGGTTCCGGACATCGTGAAGTTCGAGGCGGTGCAGCAGATCCCGTTCCCGCTGGAGCAGGTGGAGTGGGACTACCAGACGTTTGTCAGCCCGGACTCGCCGGACGTTGAGGTGGGCATCTTCGCGATCACGAAGGAGCGGATCAACGGCGAGTTGATGCTGCTTCGGGACATGCGGATCGTGCCCGACCTGGTGACACTGTCTCCGGTGGCGGTGTACAACGCGATGGCGTTCGACCTTCAGTTCACGGAGAAGACGCAGGGGACGATCCTGCTGGACGTGGGGACGACCTCGACGGACCTGATCATCGCGGACGCGGGTCGGGTGTGGATCCGCACGTTCCCGATCGGGGGGCACGAGTTCACGAAGGCGCTGGTGGAGCAGTTCAAACTGAGTTATCCGAAGGCGGAGAAACTGAAGCGGGAGGCCGAGCAGAGCAAGCACGCGCGGCACGTCTTCCAGGCGATGCGTCCGGTGTTCACGGACCTGGTGCAGGACGTGCAGCGGTCGGTGGGGTACTACCAGTCGCTGCACCGCGAGGCGGACCTGTCGCGGCTGATCGGGCTTGGCTCGACGTTCAAGTTGCCGGGGCTGCGCAAGTACCTGAAGCAGCAGTTGGGGATCAACGTCTATCGCATCGACGCGTTCAAGGGGCTGACGGCGGAGGGGCCTCGCGCGGCGGAGTTCGAGGCGTTGTCGCTGAACATGTGCACGGCGTACGGCCTCGCGCTCCAGGGACTCGGCATGGGCACGCTCCAAGCGAACCTGATGCCCGTGAAGGTCTCGCGCGAGGCGATGTGGGAGCGGAAGAAGCGGTGGTTCCTTGCGGCGGCGGGGCTGTCGCTGGCGGCGACGGGGTCGATGTTCATCCGCCCGCTGATGGACAAGAACGCGGCGGCGGCGACGCCCGCGCCCGCGTCGATCAACCGCGCCGTGACGATGTCCCGCACGCTCGTGAGCGAGGCGAACGCGGCCGGCGTGACTTCCGTCGGGCAGGGCGCGTTCGACGCGGCGAACATGATTTCGGTCTTCGACCGACGTGAGGTCATTCCTCTGCTTCTCGATGACGTGAGTCGAATGGTCGAGGAGGCGAACCGCGCCGGAGAAACAGGCGCCGCGCCGGTTCATCTCCGCCGGCTTTCAACGGAGTACCTGCACGCCGAGTCGAGCACGCCGCCACGGTCGGCGGGGTCACGCGACAGTTACTCGGACCGCGACTCGAGTGGTGACGGCCATCAGGGACGCATGTCGGTCGGCCGGGACGATCGCCAGCCGAGTGGCTGGGACGAGACGCCACAGCAGCGCGACCCGGGAACGGGCCGACCTCGGGTGCGGGTGACACTCGAGTTGACCACGCCGAGAAGCGCGGCAGAGGCGCGAATTCACGCCACCGAGACGGTGATGCGATGGCTGCAGCAGAACGCAAAGCGTGAAGGCGTTGCATACGTGCTGGAGTTGGTGGGTGACGGCTCGCTGCAGGTGGCGCAGGCAGCCGCGTTGTCTTCGACGGCGGGCCCCGCCGCTTCGGCCGGCGCTCGTGCGCCGCGCGGGCGTGAAATCCCCAGCGAGGTGCGCGAGGAGGGCCGGGGCGGGCGACAGTTCAATCAGCCAGTGCGAGACAATGTCGTCGGTGGGCCGGAAGTTCCGAGGCAAGCGCAGGAGGCATTCCAGGCGGAAGTCGGGCTTGCGAGGTTCGCGCCGATCGTCGCGCCAGAGAAGCGGGTTCCGGAGGGGAGCGTCGAGTCGGTCGTGACGGTGACCTTCGAGGCCGTGCTGGTGAGCACGGGCACGAGCGGGGAGGGTAGCCGATGAGTGGCTTGCTGGGTTGGGTCAAGGGACATCTGGTGGTGGTCATCTGCACCGTCGTGGTGCTGGTGTCGTTGCCGCTGGGGTTCGTGTTCAGTTCAAAGATGAACGCGAGCATCCGGACGTCGGCGGAGAAAGACGGCAACGAACAACTTCGGCAGATCCAGAACGCACGGGTAAGCTACGTGATCCCGTCGCTTGCGCCTGGCGAGCCGCCCGTGGAGTTGGCTCGTCAAGCGCCGAACGCCGCGCTCACTGCGTGGGTGAAAGAGCAGCGTGACCGGCGTTCCGCCGAAGCCGCAGGCGTCATGCGGCGCGCGATCGAGTTCAACCGGCGCGATCACAGACCGATCGTCGAGGGCTTGTTCCCGACGCCGCCCCAGAACCAGACGCAGGAACTTCGGCTGAAGAACGAGTTGCTGAACCGACTGACGGGGAACCCCGTGGCGAACCAGCGCTCGGTGTACGAGGATCTGTTCGCGGAAGTCGGCGGCGGCGCTCCACCGGCACCGGAGCAGGTGTTCGAACGTGTGCGCGATGTCGAGGAGCGTGAACGCGAGCGACTGCTCGCCGACAGCCCGACCGGACAGTTGACCGCCGAACAACAGACAAGGCTCGCCGAGCAGCTCACGAACCGCAGGATCGGCGAATACCAGCGTCGGGCACGGGAGATCAGTTTCTACGCCGACATGTCGAGCCTCGACCGTACTGGGTTCGAGAAGCGTTCATCGCTGCTCCCGCCCCCACGGCTGGACCAAACGCAGGGCGGAGCGCCCCCGCATGTTGCCGAGTTCTTCCAGTGGCAGTGGGACTACTGGCTGGTGCGAGACCTGCTGTCCGCAGTGGAGCGAGCGAACACCGCACCCGACGGCGACCGGCTGGATGTCGAGCACTCGGTCGTGAAACGGGTCGAGAAGATCTCCGTCGAGATGCTGCCGATCTTCGGCGATGAACGTCCGCCGCGGCTTGCGGCGTCGGGCGCGGGGGGGGTGCCGCTGGATCCTTCGGTGTCGTTGACCGGGCGCGTGACGAGCGACGGGAACAAGATGTACGACGTTCGGCGTGCAAAGATGACAGTGATCGTCTCCGCCGAGCGGCTCCCCGTCTTCCTCGACGCGCTGACGCAGACGAACATGATCACGGTCCTCGGGGTGACGCTCGGCGAGGTGGACGTGTGGGAGGACCTGAACAGGGGCTATTTCTACGGACGAGAGCCGGTTGTACGCGCTGAAGTGGAGTTGGAGACGTTGTGGCTGCGAGCGTGGATGTCCGCGCTGATGCCGAACTACGTGCGCCAGCGGCTCGGCGTGGAACAGATCGCGGAACCCGACTGACAGACGGCGTGGGGGCATCGGCGCGTCGTGCGCCGGGAGACGACCATGAAGATTAAAGGCGTCAACTTCTTCGAGCAGCACGTCGAGAAGATCGTCCTCGGCGTCGTGTCGATCGTACTGCTCGGCGCGCTGACGGCGCAGTTCGTCATCGAGCCGAACGTGGTCAAGATCGGGTCGAGCCAGTACCCGCCTCACCAGCGTTTCCTCCCCGCGGAGAACGAGGCGAACTCGTTGCTCGCAAGGATGTCGGACCCGGCCCCGACGGTCCCCGAGGTGCGGGATCAACCCCTGATGGCGCGGTTCACCGAGCGTGTCGGAACGCCGGTCGCGCCGCGGCAGCGCATCGCGCTGAGTACGGGCGGTGTGGAGATCCAGGGCGTCGAGGACGTGCCCGGCGCGGAAACGATCATGGCAATGCCGGTGATCCCGCCGCTCCGTTCGGTCGTCGCCGCTCCGTTTCTGGCGACGGTCGATCCCTACGAGTGGATCGGCTCGCCAGAGTTGCGCCCGTTCCTGCCGGCTGAGCAGCCGTTCGACAAGGCGGCCGTCAGCGTCGAGGCGACGTTCAGCGGGCGTGCCCTGCGCGACGCGCTCCTCCGCGATCCGGACGGACCGGAAGGACCGCAGCGTTCGCTCCCGCCCGGGTGGTGGCGTGACAACTTCGAGATTCTTGGGATCGAACTGCAACGCGAGGAACGTACCGCTACCGGTGAGTGGTCGAACGTGGTGGAGATCACGTCAATCCCTGGCCGACTGGACCTGATCCACGAGGTGCGGACTGATCGCCCCAACGCAGCCGAACTCCGCTTCATCGTCGAAGACGCGCGGCGCGCCATGCGTCAGATCGTGCAGCCCGACTACCTCCGCACGATCGCGGGGCCGGCATGGGTCCGTCCGAGCGAGGCGATCGCGGCTTACGCGCTCGCCGATGAGGCCCAGGACATCGCTCGGGTGAAGAGCCAGATCGCCGCGCTCGACAAACGCATCGCGGACCTCGACCGCTCGATCGAGGACTTGCGCGCACCAGGCGGCGAGCGCCGTGCTCCCGATCCGGCCCGACGCGCGGATCCAGGGCGGGGCGAGCAGCCTTCGCCCCAGCGAGACCCCGCTGCGGATGCCAACATCAGGCGTTTGCAGGCCCAGCGCGAGGGTATTGTCCGGCAGCGTGAGATCCAAGTGAAGCGGCTGCAGGAGCTCGGCGGCACACCCGACGATCCGTCACGACGTGAAGCGGCCCGTGCGGGCGCCGCCCCGCTGCTCGACAACGCGGAGTTGCATCTCTGGGCGCACGATGCAACGGCGCGGCCGGGCACGACCGTCCGCTACAGGATGCGCCTCGTCCTCAACAATCCGGTCTACGGCAAGACGTCGCTGGGTGAGGATCAGCGGCAGTTGGCCGCAGATCCGCTCCTGCACGGTCCCTGGTCGGACTGGACCGCGGCCGTCGAGGTTCCTGCGGAGCAGTACTTCTTCATCACCAGCGCAGCTGAGGGCGACGCGCTCGGCCGGGGGCCACGCGTGACGGCCGACCTCTTCCGCTTCTACTACGGGTACTGGCGGCGTGCTCGGGCGACGCTTGAACCGGGCGATAGCATTCGTGGCACAGCGCAGTTGCCCGAGGGCTTGCTGCTGTGGGATCTGGACGCTTTGGCTTCGTCGGGTCAGGAAGCGTTGCAGCCCCACGAAGCCGAGCCGGGGCGTGAGGGTCGGCCGATCGCGGGCGCTCCGGATACCCAGCCTCGGGTTCTCCCCGCCAACGCACGCGAAGGGCCCCGATCTTTGCCCTTGGCATCCGACGTGATGCTCCTGGACGTCGCCCGCCTCCCGGGTGGGATTGATGCAGGGCTGGCCGGCGGCCGACGGCAGGCGTTCCAGGCCGTATTGCGAGAGCCAACAGGCTCGATTCTCGTCCGCAGTCCGGATGAAGATCGGGCTGGGGGGTTCTATCGCGGACTCTCGGCATCCGCCGAGGAAGGTCGGACACAGGGCCAGGCAGCACCCGAACCGGAACCGGCCGACCAGCGTTCTGTGCCAGAGCAGCGTCAGCAGCCGCGTGAAGAACGCCAGCCGTCCGGCGGAGGCAGCGGCGGGAAAACGGGCGGCGGCGGCTGAAAAACAGCCGTCGGATGGGTTGCCGTCGGCTTGACCTCCCCTCGGCGCAGCGTAGTATCCCCTCGCCCCTCATCGGGGCGGATTTTCAGCCCAGCGCGGGAGACCGCAACGGGTCACGAGGCCCGCCGATGCGTCGGTGTCGCTTCCGATCTTTGACAACCGGATACGGACGAGAGCCAGCCCCGACGAGCGGGCGGTTCGATCGCTGTGGAGCGACGGGCCGTTTCGTCGGGGTTGATTGGCAAGCACCAAAGTAGAGCAGTGCCTGAGTGCTGGTTTGGGTTTGCATCAACGGCCGTCGCTTCTATCGCGGCGTGGGGACGCCTCCCCGCGTTGCGTCAACAAGATCTATGTGAGCAAGCAAGAGCGACGGTGACGGTTGCGGTCGAAGGCGGCCGCGGCGTCGGGTTGGTGCGACAAAGCTACCAAGGGCACACGGTGGATGTCTTGGCGTTGAGAGGCGATGAAGGACGTGGGAACCTGCGATAAGCCCAGAGGAGCTGGTAACCGAGCGTCGATCCTGGGATGTCCGAATGGGGAAACCCGGCCCTTCGGGGCCACCGCCCGCTGAATGCATAGGCGTGCGGAGCGAACCCGGGGAACTGAAACATCTCAGTACCCGGAGGAAAGGAAAGCAACAGCGACTCCGTGAGTAGCGGCGAGCGAAAGCGGATGCGTACGTGGAAGAGCGAACGCGTTGGAATGCGCGGCCTAAGAAGGTGAAAGCCCTGTACCCGGAAGCGTGCGTAAGCCCTTGAGTAGGTTCGGTGCCGTGGAACCCGGACTGAACACGGGGGGTCCACCCCCCAAGGCTAAGTACTCCTCAACGACCGATAGTGAATCAGTAAGGCGACTGAATGATGACAAGCACCGCGATGAGCGGGGTGAAAGAGACCTGAAACCGTGTGCCTACAAGCGGTCGGAGCCTCCCGAAAGGGGGGTGACGGCGTGCTTTTTGCATAATGAGCCCGCGAGTTAGTCTGTGCGGCGAGCCTAAGGCCTACCGGGCCGGAGGCGGAGCGAAAGCGAGTCTGAACAGGGCGTTCAGTCGCACGGGCTAGACGCGAAACCTAGTGATCTACCCATGGCCAGGGTGAAGGGCGGGTAAGACCGCCTGGAGGCCCGAACTCGTTGTCGTTGAAAAGACATGGGATGAGCTGTGGGGAGGACTTAAAGTGTAATCAAACTGGGAGATAGCTCGTTCTCTCCGAAATAACTTTAGGGTTAGCCTCGGGAGCGCAACCGACGGGGGTAGAGCGACTGGATGAGCGTTGGGGGCCACAAGCCTACCGCGCTCAACCAAACTCCGAATACCGTCGGCCAAGACCCGGGAGATAGACGGCGAGTGACAATATCCGTCGTCAAAAGGAGAACAATCCAGACCGCCGGCTAAGGCCCCGAATCTCCGCTGAGTTCGTAAGGAAGTCAGATTGCCGTGACAGCCAGGATGTTGGCTTAGAAGCAGCCACCATTTCAAGAGTGCGTAATAGCTCACTGGCCGAGGAATCTGGCGCCGAAAATGATCGGGAATAAGCGGGGAGCCGAAGCCGCGGACGCGCAAGCGTGGTAGGAGAGCGTTCCTCTCGGCGGTGAAGCGGTCCGGGAACGGTCCGTGGAGCGTGAGGAAGTGCATATGCGGGCTTGAGTAACGATAAAGCGGGTGAGAATCCCGCTCGCCGTAAGCCCAAGGGTTCCTGGGGAAGGTACATCCGCCCAGGGTGAGGCGGGACCTAAGGCGAGGCCGAAAGGCGTAGTCGATGGACAGCCGGCTAATATTCCGGCCCCCTCGCAGAGATCAAAGCGCGGTACAGATTCCTTAGCTCGGGTGGGCGACCAGTTGTGCCCAGGCCCTTGTGGCCGTTCCCGGGGGCGGGGGTCTCCAGAAAAGCCGCGTGGGCGAAGCGAGGCCCGTACCAAAACTGACACAGGTGGGCGAGGCGAATAGCCTCAGGCGCTCGAGAGAACGGTCGTGAAGGAACTAGGCAAATTAACCCCGTACGTTCGCAAGAAGGGGGCCCTTCGGGGCGCAGAGAAAAGGCTCTGGGAACTGTTTATCAAAAACACAGCTCTGTGCTAACTCGCAAGAGGATGTATACAGAGTGACGCTTGCCCGGTACCGGAATGTCACGGGAGCGGGTCAGCTTCGGCGAAGCTCGCGACTTAAGCACCGGTAAACGGCGGCCGTAACTATGACGGTCCTAAGGTAGCGAAGTTCCTTGTCGGGTAAGTTCCGACGCGCATGAATAGCGTAATCACTGGAGCACTGTCTCCACG
>JAHCJE010000086.1 GCA_026128865.1 Phycisphaeraceae bacterium
CGACGCCGCCTCCGCCCCCCCCTGCACCAGGTTCACGACGCCCGGCGGCGCACCCGCCCCGCGCAGAGCCTCGTCCAGCAGTTCCGCCAGCAACTGCCCGCACGCGGGCGCCTTGTCGCTCGGCTTGATGACGACCGTGTTGCCCATGGCCAGCGCGGGAACGGCGTGACCGTTCGGCAGGTGCATCGGGAAGTTGAACGGCGCGATCACCGCCATCACGCCGTGCGGCCGGAACCAGCACCGCCCACGCTTGCTGCCGCCGAGGTCGATCTCGAACCCCGAGACGCGCCGCAGCCCGCCGTGCTCCGACGGCTCCAGCGTCACGTCCACCTTCGCGGCCAGCGCGGCCGCCTCGCCCTTCGCGTCCCAGCCGACCTTGCCCGTCTCGTCGCGGATGAGCGCGGCGATCCGATCCTCGTTGGCCTTGCACAGGTCGCGGTAGGCGCGCAGCGCATCGAACCGCCGCTCTGCCGGCCAAGCCGCCCAGCCCGCCTGCGCCGCCCGCGCCGCCGCAACGGCCCTGTCAACATGCGCCAGCCGCGGCGACCCTTCCCAGACCGCTCTCGCCGGACGTGCAGGATTGACCGACCGGATGCCCCCCCCCTTCAGCGATATCCAGTCGCCCGCGATCAGGTCGGCGGGATCCCGTGCAAGCGACGAATGACGCCCGCTCACGGCCTCGCCCCCACCTTCGCCCTTCGCTTCCCCCCGCCGCGGGCAGGCGGAGATTCGTCCCCGGCCATCGCCGCCATGTCCGTGAATCCCGCCGCCATCCCCGGCTCGCCGTGCAGCGCTTCCATCGCCTCGCGCGGCAGGCAGACGCGACCCTTCGCGTCGAGGAAGCAGTCCTCCTGCACCGCATAGAACTCGCCGTCCTGGTGCAGCGTGCTCACCATCGCGGGCCGGCGGCACTTGCTCTTCGCGACAGGCTCGCCCAGTTCCGCCTCGCGCGTGGCCCGGATGATCGGCACGTCGTCCGTCCGCGTCTCCAGCAGCGGCCCGCCGTCGAACGGATCGACGAAGCCCGTGTACTGGAACCCCAGCCGCTCAAGCATCCGGCGAGCGGGCACCGTCTCCGGCCCGACCTCGCCAACCACGTCGCGCGCCTCGGGCGGCAGCAGCGACAGATAGATGTCCCCCGGCGGCAACAGCGCTGGGATGAACTTCCGCGATCGCTGGCACTGCTTGTCCGCCTCGGTGTAACTCAGCGGGATGAACCGGCGACCGAGATACTCCCAGAGCAGGCTGCGCCCGTCCTCGGTGATCGGCGCCATCATTTCGGCCAGGATGCGGTCCGCGAAGAGGTGCCGGTGCAAGCCGATGAAGTGGAAGCGCACGAAACTCAGGAACCTCCCGACCCGGTGCCCGCGCGACGCCGGCTGCAGGATCAGCCCGCCGATCTCCGTCGGCCCGGTCTCGTCGCCGTGCAGCCGCGCGACGACGTGCGTCGTCCCCGTCTTCAGGTCCGGCGCGAATGTCGCCCGCTGCTCCAGTTTGAACGAGTAGTTCGGGTTTCCCGGCCCGCCCATCCGCGCCAGCACCTGCGACGTGCCCAGCGCGGTTCGGTCCTCCCGGCTCTCGGCCACGAACATGAAGATATCGCGCGTGAAGTCCGCGGAGGAAAGCCCCGTGACGCCAGCGGGCTTCCTCGGCTTGCGCGCAGAGCCGTTGTCGCCCGGCGGCTTCTCCCCCGCCGCGGCACGCAGGAACGACAGGCGGCTCTGCGTGATCTTCAGGTCAACAAGTTCCTTGTCCGCCGGCAGGTTGATGAAGTGCACCATCCGCGCCAGTTTCAGCAGCGTTCCCGCGTCCTCGACCCTCGCCCGACGGATGACGATCACACGAGCCTCCCTGCACGCCGACAGCCGACCCTCACGACGCCGCCTTCGCCAACCCACGCTCCACGCACTCGAACACCCGCGGCCAGTCCTCCGGCCGCATCACCCCAAGCGGCGGGAGCATCCGCAGGTGGTACGGGCCGTGCCCGCAGTAGAACAGGATCACGCCCTCGTCGAAGCAGGTGCGGCACGCCTTCGTCACCAGGTCCTTGCGCCCGCCGAACGGGCTGAACCGCATCATGCCGCCGATCCCGCCGACGATCCCCTTCGGCGCGGGCGTCAGGACCCCGTCCGCGACCGGCGGGAACCACTGCGGATGCTTCGCCGCCAAGGCTCGCACCTGCTCGCGGAACGCCGCGTGGTGCAGCGCAATGCGCCCGCCCTCGCCGTAGTAATCCCCGTCGCGGAGGCGCTCGATGATCCGCCGCCCGACCGTGAACGCCGGCCCCGCGCCGGTGAACGTGGCCGAGAGCAGGCCAGGGCCGGGGTTGTACTCGGGCGTGTAGAGCGTCGCGCACACCTGCGACATCTTGCCGACCGTCATCACGTCCACGTGCTCGCCGATGCCGAGCGCCTCGGCAGCGAACATCGCCGTCGTCCGCCCGAACGTCTGTACCTCGTCGGCCCACACCGCGATGCCGCTCGCCCTGCACACCTCGATCAGCGCGAGGAAGAACTCGGGCGGCGCGGTGTTGAAGCCGCCCTCGCCCTGCACCAGTTCCATGATGAAGCACGCGTGCTGGCGCGGGTACCGCTCCACGTACGACCGCACGTGATCGACGATCATGCCGATGTGCTTCGCCTGCCCCACGCGCTCCGCGACCGCCTCGCTGTAGAACGGCACGTAGTCCACGAGCGTGCTCAGCGGCAGCCCCACCCGGTTCGCCGCCGCGTCCCCGATCTGCGAGAGCGTCACCGTCCGCCCCATGAAGCAGTCCTTGAACGCGAGCACGCGGCTCGCCGGCGCGTGCTTCTGGTAGCAGACTTTCAGCGCGTTCTCGTTCGCCAGCGCGCCGGTCGGCGAGGCGTAGCAGTGCGCCAGCCTCGTGCAGCGCGAAGCCTCGGCCAGCAGCGTCTCGCCGAATCGGTACGCCTCGAAGTTCGTCTGCAGGTTCCCGTTCTGCAGCGTGTCCTCGAGCGCGCCCTCGACGCCCGCCGCGATCAACTCCTCGTCCGAGTGCCCGAAGAAGTGGACCCCGATCCCGCAGATCATGTCCCACTTCACCGACCCGTCCGCGAGTTCCACGAGCGCGCCGTTGCCCACGCCGGAGCCGACGTAGGGGTACAGCAGGTCGCGCCCTCGCACCTTCTTCGCCCGCTCCAGCAGGTCCGCGTACGCCTCACGCAACTCCTCGCGCCCCGCGCGCGGCCCGGTGATCGTCGCGCTGCGCCGGCGCACCTCCTCGCGCAGCACACCGATCGCCTCCCGAACCGCCGGGCTGGCGTGCAACTGACTCCCCTGCGTCGTCGGCGTCTGCACGATCTGCGACATATCGGTCCTTTCCCGGCGGGGCATCCTTGGCCCACCGGCTACATGCCGTCCAGCGGGCGCGCTCACACCTTCAATCGGCCCTCGGACAGCCGCGAAACAACCACAGCCAGCAACTGGCACCGTTCCACCAGGCTCGCCAGTTCGATCCACTCCTCCGGCGTGTGCAGCCCGCCCCCACGCACGCCCAGCGTGTCGATCGTCGGCAGCCCGCACGCCTGCAACTGATTCCCGTCGCACACGCCCCCCGTCTTCGTGAACGGGAGCGACTGCCCGAGGGCTTCCGCCGCGGCCCTGGCCAGTTCCGCCAGCGCGCTCGTCCCGGGCGTCATCGGCTTGGCGGGGCGGTTGAAACTCCGAAGCACCTCCACGCGCGGCAGCGCATCCGCACCGGTGGCCAGCGCATCCAGATTTGTCGCCAGCAGCGCGGCCGCCTCAGGCGTCGAGAACCGCACGTTGCCCCACGCCCGCGCCCGGTCCGGCACCGCGTTCGTCACCGTCCCGCCCTCGAGCGGCCCGACGTTCGTGATCATCCCCCGTTCGGCGTCCGCCATCTCAGCAACTTCGATCAGGCACCGCGCCAGCGCGGTTACCGCCGACACGCCCGACGTGAAATCGCGCCCGACGTGCGCCGAACGCCCGTACGTCCTCAGGCAGAACTGCCCCGATCCCATCCGCTCGACAGCCAGCGCCCCGCCCGGCAACGCAGGCTCGACAACCAGCCCCGCGTCGTGCTTCGATGCTTCGGCCGCCAGCACGGCGTCCGAGTGGTACGACCCCGTCTCCTCGTCGCTGTTGAACACGACCGTCCACTCGGCGTCGATCCCCGCCTCGACCAGCGACTCCAGCGCGGCCACCAGGATCACCAGCCCGCCCTTCATGTCCACGCAGCCCGGCCCCGTCGCCGTCAGCCCGTCCGCGCTGATCGTCAACTCTCGGAACGGCCCCGCCGGGTCGTGCACCGTGTCCAGGTGCCCCACGAGCAGCGCGCGCGGCGCATCACCCCGCTTCGAGCGCTTCCTGCACACCGCCGCCGGCGGGATCGACCCCGACGCCGCCTGCCCGTGCAGCCAGTCCGGACGCGGATCGCCGGGGATCAACTCCACGGTCGCGCCGATCGCCCGCAGCCGGTCCGTCAGCCGCTCGCGCGTCTCGTCCAGAGCGGGCGCGTTGTTCCCGCCCGTCGGCAGCCCGACGTGCAGCCGCAGGTCCGCGAGCAGATCGTCGCGCCGGCGTTCCACGGCGCGGCAGAGGGCGTTCTCCCGTTCTCCAAGCGCAAGATTGCGTGAGTTCAACATCGTGCAACACTAGCCGCGATCCGCCCGACGCCCGCTCTGAATCGAGCCGGTCAGTGATCATGACTGTGTTCTCGTCCAGCCTCGCGCTCCGCATTCCCCGTACCCCCGGCGAGCACCGCGTATCAGGGGCCGACGCGGGTACCAGCAGGTAGCATGACCCGAATCGAATGCCCACGGTTGGTAGACCGGCTCACTTTCCGCTAGGATCGACCGAGCCGCTTTCGGGGGAACTGAACCGCTGCGCCAACCGGCTGTTCGAGGACTGTTCGAAGCCGGTGCCGCCCTGCTACGGAGTGCGCCATGAGTTACCTCAGGATTGTCACGGCATGGCTGACCGCCGGCTTGCTTCTGGTCACAGGCGCGTCCGCTCAACCTGCCACGAAGACCATCGCACTCCCGATGCGCACCGACGGTCCAAAGAGCCTTGATCCTGCGGTAGGCTCGACGACCTACGACAACATGGCGACCGTGCAGTTCTACGAGACGCTGCTCCAGGTCTGCTACTACGACGAATCGAGGTTCGAGCCGCTCCTGCTGGCGGAAATGCCCGTGAGGCTGGATGACGGGCGGCGGTTTCGCTTCAGGCTGAAGGAGGGCGTGCGGTTTCACGACGACCCCTGCTTCCCCGGCGGTCGAGGACGAACCGTGACCGCGGACGATGTCTTCTACTCGTGGAAGCGGCTTACGGACAAGCGCAACGGGCTGAAGAACTGGTGGCTGCTCGAGGACACCATCGTTGGTCTGGACGCCTTCAAGGAGGCTCAGAACGCCGCGCTGGACGCGGGCGGTTCGTTCGATTACGACGCCCCGGTCGAGGGGTTCGTGAGAGTGTCGGACCTCGAGTTCGAGGTCGTGCTGACGAAGCCGGTCTTCCGGTTCCTGTGGGTGCTCACGATGTTCCAGTCGAGCGTCGTGCCGCGCGAGGCGGTCGAGCGCTACGGCCAGGACTTCGCGTCGCGTCCGGTGGGGACGGGGCCGTTCGTCCTTCGCGAGTGGGTGCCGAAGCAGAAACTGATCGCGGAGCGCAACCCGAACTATCACGCGTGCACGTACCCCGAGGCCTCGCTCTGGTCGGAGGCGGACCGGGCGGCGGGGCTGGCCGAGGCGGCTGGGCAACGCCTGCCGATCGCCGACCGGATCGAGTTCACGATGTACGTGCCGGATCAGCCGGTGTGGCTCGAGTTCCAGCAGGGGACGCTCGGCTACATCGAGTTGCCGTTCGACTATTTCAGCCAGGCCTTCAACCCTCGCACCAAGCGGATGAACGCGGACCTGCGCCGGCGCGGCGTCGGGTACCGGGCTGTGCCGCAACTCGACATGATCTTCCGGGCGTTCAACATGGACGATCCCGTGGTGGGCGGGTACACCGAGGACAGGAAGAAACTCCGCAGGGCGATCTCGCTGGCGATGGACCTGCAGGAGTTCAACGACGCCTTCTATTCCGGGCTGTGCGTGGTGTACGACGGGCCGATCCCGCCGGGGCTGGACGGCCACCCGGACGGCGGGCGCGTCTCGGGCGCGCCGCGCGGACCGGACCTCGAACTGGCGCGCCGGTACCTGGCCGAGGCGGGCTACCCGGACGGGCGCGGCCTGCCGACGATCCGCTTCTACACAAGCCAGGGCGGCAACAACGCGGATCAGGTCGAACTGCTGCGGCGACAACTCGGCCGCATCGGCGTGCGGATCGACGTGCAACTCGTGGACTTCTCGACCCTGATCGAACTGGTCAACAAGCGCTCCGCACCCATGTTCAGTTTCGCGTGGCTGACGGACTACCCCGACGGCGAGAACAACCTCGCGCTCTTCTACGGCCCGAACGAGTCGCCCGGCTCGAACCACTGGAACTACAAGAACCCCGCGTTCGACGCCCTGTACGAGCAGGCCGTGGTGTTGGGGCCTGGCCCGGAGCGGACCGCGCTCTACGAGCGGATGCGGGACATCGTGATCGACGACTGCCCGATGATCGGTTCGCTGGCACGGACGCGGTACTACCTGACGCAGCCGTGGATGAAGAACGCGAGGCCGACCGAGCGGTTCTGGAGTTGGTTCAAGTACCTGGACGTGGACGATTCCAAGCGTTGAGCGTGGCTGCCGCCCCGCAGGAGTGAGCCGCCGCCATGTGGTCGTACGTCGTCCGCCGCGTCCTGTACAACGTCCCCATCTTTCTCGTGATCGTGCTGATCCTGATGGCGCTGCTGCGGATCAACGATCCGGTGGCGGCCCGCCTGGGCAAGGTCGCGAGCACGGAGGCCATCGCCGCCGAGCGCGAGCGGATGGGCCTGAACCGCCCGTTCATCAACCAGTACGCCGAGTTCCTCTGGGACTTCGCCCGGATGGACTTCTCCGAACGCAGTTGGGACCAGGCCCAGACCGTCGGGCAGGTTGTCTTCCCGTCGGTCGTTCCCAGCCTGTCCATCACGGTGCCCGCGCTCGCCCTCTCCGCGTGCGTGTCGATCGTCATCGGGCTGATCGCCGCGGCGAACCGCGGGAAGTTCATCGACCGTGCGCTCATGCTCGGCGCGGTGCTCGGCATGTGCGTGAGTTACCTCGTGTACATCATCCTGGGCCAGAAGTTCGGAGCGTTCTGGCTGAGCGAGCGGCTCGGAACGCGCGTCTTCGCCGTGCAGGGCTACGAGGACTGGACGACCTGGTCGCAGCCGCTGAACGCCGTGCGGACGTGGGCGCACTACTGCCTGCTCCCGGTGCTCATCAGCGTCGTCGTGACGATGGGCTACGACACGCGGTTCTACCGGGCCGTCATCGTCGAGCAGGCGACGTCCGACTATGTGCGGACGGCGAGGGCCAAGGGATGCGGCGAGCGGCGGGTGATGTTCAAGCACCTCCTCCGAAACGCCATGATCCCGATCATCACGCGCATCATGATCACGCTCCCGTTCGTGGTCGTTGGGTCGCTGCTGCTGGAGATCTTCTTCGGCATCCCCGGCATGGGGCGCACGCTCTACAACTCGATCATCAACCGGGACTTTCCGGTCACGCAGGCCATCGTCGCGCTGCTCGCAGCCATCTTCATCGCCTCGAACATCCTGACCGACGTGCTCTACGCGGTCGTTGACCCGAGAGTGAGGCTCTCGTGAGCGACCGACCAGGCCAGAACGCACAGCCGACCGACCTGCTCACGGCGCGGGCGGGGCAGAGGCCGAGCGGGTTCTTCGAACAACCGGGCGTGCGCAAGTTCGTCCGAAACCGGCCCGCGGTCGGTGCGCTCACCGTGATCGCGGTCTTCCTGCTGCTCGCGCTCCTCATCAGCATGCCGGGCGTGAACCTCGTGCCCCTGGAGCGGGCAACGGAACGCGTCGGCCCGGACGTGGTCCCCGGCTTCTTCGTGCGGGCGTCGGACGAGAAGCGGGCGGCGTTCGCCGCGTTCTGGGTGCGAGAACTGGACAAGGCGCTGCGGGCGAGCGACCCGGAGCGTGCTCTGGCCGCGCTCGCGTTCGCCGAGCGCCGCATCGTACCGCTGGGGCCCGACGTGCTGCGTGATCGGCTCGCGGAGGCACAGGCGATGCTCGACGGCCTCGACGAGGCGATGGGCGACGCCGAGGATGCCCGGTTCGACCTCGAAGACCTCGCGGAGGAACTCGCGGGCGAAGACGAGCCTTCGGATGCACTCAGGGAGCACGAGCGAGAACTTCGCGAGGAACTGGCCGGGATGGAGCGCGTCGTCCGCGAACGGCTCGTCGCGCTCGAAGACGCTATCGAGTCGCTGTATCCAACGCCTCGGGGGCGCGAGGGGTTCGCGTACCGCGTGCGCTTGCTCGCGGGGACGGACGGCCAGGGCCGCTCGCTCCTGCTCCGGGCGGTGTACTCGATCAAGGTCGCGGTGCAGATCGGCGTCGTGACGGCGCTGCTCTCGGTGTTCGTGGGCACGCTGCTGGGCGCGGCCGCGGGGTACATCGGCGGCCCGGTGGACCACGCCGTCGTCTGGCTCTACTCGACCATCTCCTCGATCCCGTACATCGTCTGGCTCGTCGTGGTGGCGTTCGTTGTCCGTGAGATCAACTGGACGGTCCCGATCCTCGACAAGCAGTTGAATCAGACGCTCTTCCCGGTGTACGCCGCGTTCGTCATGAACTTCTGGGTCGGGCCGTGCCGCGTCATCCGGGGCGAGGCGCTGAAGATCCGCGGGCTGGACTATGTGCAGGCCGCGACCGCCGTCGGGTGCGGGCGGTGGCGCGTGCTCCTGCGGCACGTGCTGCCCAACACGACGTACCTGGTCTTCATCAACTTCTCGCTCCTCTTCGTCGGGGCGATCAAGGGTGAGGTGATCCTGAGCTTCCTCGGGCTGGGCGTGCAGGGCCAGCCGTCGTGGGGGATCATGATCCGCGACTCGCAGCCGGAGGTGGTGGTTGGATTCTTCTGGCAGCTCGGCATCGCCACGGCGTTCATGTTCGTCCTGGTCCTGGCCTTCAACATCGTGAGCGATGCCCTGCAGGACGCCTTCGATCCCAAGCACGTCGCCGGCGAGGCGTGAGCCGCCATCGCCCGCCGAAGTTCCGCCAACGACAACGCGGAGCCGGTGCGGCCCCGCGTTCGTCGACTTCGCCCATAAAAAAACCCGGCTACCGGTCTTTCGCCCGCAGCCGAGTCATAGGAGGAGAGAGAGACAAGACACTGGCAAGATGCCACGGATTCTGGTGGATGCCACCTCATGAACAAGAAAATCGACACAACCGCCCCGGACGGCATGCGACGCATGGTCGCGGCAGGTGTTTGAGACGCTCAAGGCGCAGCCGTGCGGCACTCGATGCACCTATCCGTACCAAACAAAAACAGAACGTCTGGCGGGATCGGGCATGCGGCATCAACGAGATCGCCCTAAAGCAAGCCGCGGTGTGGCCAGTCATGGTCCAGTCAGCATGGGACTGGCCACCCCGCGCGAAATAGGGTTCCGTTGGTCGGCCCATCCGATCGGAGGGTATTGGAGTTCGGCGAGGGGCAGTTACACTGGGATCAGAAGTCCGTTCCGCTTCCGGGGCGGCCAGGAGACCGTGTGATGGCCATTCGTAGTCTGCTTCCTGCGGCGGTTCTCTCTCTCGCCGGTTCACTCGCGCCCGCATGGGCGGGTGTCACTGTGGTGGTCTACGTCTACAACTTCGAGTTCAGCATCAATCCGCCCGGTCAGCCGGTCCACGACGCAGTCATCCGCCAAGGCGACACGGTCGAGTGGCAGTGGGTCCACCCGTTCCACAACGTTGTGGCTTCATCCGGACAAGCGGAGTTCTTCCAGTCGCCGATCAATAACGCGGGTGCGACCTTCACCCATACCTTTACGAACGTCGGTACCTACGGGTACTACTGCTCCGTCCACGGGTTCGACGACGGAGCAGGCGGGTTCTTCGGCATGGGTGGGTACGTGACTGTCCTGTGCCTTGCGGACTTCAACGGCGACACGACCGTCAACACGCTCGACTTTCTTGCCTTTCTCAACGCCTTCACATCGGACGACCCGAGAGCTGACTTCAACGGCGACACTGTGATCAACACGCTCGACGTGCTCGCGTTTCTCAACGCCTTCACGACACCCTGCCCCTGATCGTGCCGCGCCCTACATACACACAGGCCCGAGATGAGGTCCGCGCACACGGACGCGACCCGAGACGGGATACGTGACCGATCCAGATCCGTCAGGCGGACTCGCCTACAGCCCAGCGCACGAAAGCGAGGATCTTCACGCGCGGTCCGATGACATCCTTGACCGCCTTCGCCGGATCCTTGATGAAGGGCTGATCGAGCAAGGCGATCTCGGCAAAGAACTTCTTCATGCCGCCTTCCACCATCTTCTCGGCGATCTCCCGGGGCTTCCCTGACTCCATTGCCTGCTCGACGCGGAACTTGCGCTCCCTCTCGACCACGTCAGCCGGAATGTCATCGGACGTCACGCCCTTGGGAACAGGGAACGCCGCCGTGACGTGCATCGAGATCTCCTTGAGAAGGTCGTCCGACGCGTCGCCCTCGGCGTGCACGAGCACACCCGTTTTGCCGTCGTGGTGGACGTAACTCCCGAAACGCTGGCCGGAACCGGCGTCCATGCGGCGGACGCGGGCGATGGAGCAGTTCTCGCCGGTCGTGATGCGGATGTCGTCGATGATGGCCGTCATCTCGGCAGTCGGCGTGACGTCCCCGGCCGGGCAAGCGAGCGCAAGGTCCGCGATCTTCTGCGCGCCGGCCTGGAACTTCTCGTTCTTGGCCGTGAAATCGGTCTCGGCGCGGAGTTCGACGATGGACGCCTTGCCCCCCTGGATGGCGATGGCGATGCAACCCTCGCCCGCGGCGCGATCCGACCGCTTCTCCATCTTGCCCTTGAGTTTCTTCCGCAGCAGGTCCTCGGCGGCGTCCACGTCGCCGTTGGCCTCGGCGAGGGCAGCCTTGCAGTCCATCATCGGCAGCCCGGTGCGATTCCGCAGGGCCATCACTTCTTTCGCGCTGAACTCCGCCATGGTTCGATCTCCGGTGGGGCTTCGCCCCCGACGCGGCGTGCCGCGTGGTCAACTCTGATTGGTTGCAATGTGAACTCGTCGCCCGTGCGGACGGGCGCGATCGTCATTCGGCCTTGCTGGCGACGGATTCGGTGGCCGACCCGCTCTGGGGGCGCTCGTCGGCGTCATCGCGCGTCTCGCCGGGCGAATCCGCGCGGAACTGGGCGCGGCGAGAACGCCTGCGGGGTTCCTCCCCTGTTCCCTCGCCATCGGTCCCGGCGGCGGCCTGCGCCTCCCGCCTGCCCTGGCGGCCTTCGGCAATTGCAAGGCACAACTCGCGGACGACCACGTCGATCGACCGCATGCTGTCATCGTTGCCGGGGATGGGAATGTCCACGAGATCGGGGTCGCCATCCGTGTCGATGAGGGCGATAGTCGGGATGCCGAGTTTGCGGGCTTCCTTCAGGGCGGTCGTCTCGTGGCGGACATCGATCACGACGAGGGCGCCGGGGAGCTTGTCCATGTTGCGGATGCCGCTGAGGTTGCGGCTGATCTTCTGCTTCTCTCGACGGAGCTGGCTCTCCATCTTCTTGGAATAGGAAGCGAAACCGCTGCCCTGCTCGATGGACTCGAGTTCCTCGAGCCGCTTGAGCCGCAGACGGATGGTGCGGAAGTTCGTCAGCGTGCCGCCCAGCCAGCGCTCGGTGACGTAGTGCATCTTGGCGTCGCCGACCCGCTGTTCGAGCACGTCCTTGGCCTGACGCTTCGTGCCGACGAAGCAGACGTCCTTCCCGTCGGCGACGGTGCGCGCAAGGAAGCGTTTGGCGAGCAGGAGACCCTTGACCGTCTCCTTGATGTCGATGATGTGGATGCCGTTGCGCTTGCCGTAGATATACGTCCCCATCTTGGGGTTCCACGCGCCGGAGCGCTGGCCGAAGTGGATACCGGCTTCGATGAGGTCCTGGACGAGCGTGCTGGACATGGTCTGTTCCGTTCGTTGCAGCGACACCGGCGGACGACGAACCTGCCTCCGTACGGCGCGACGGACGCGACGAACCGGAGCGTTGCCCGCGCAATGGGCGCTTGGGCGCGGCCGCCCCACCGGCGGTCGCAGGAGCGGAGAGAGTGACGCGGCCACCCCACAACGGGGAGAACCGGCCCCAGCCGGCGGTCACGGCTGGGGAGCAGCACTATAGAAGCCGCCCGCCCGCGGACAAGCACGCACCCCCAGGCAGACCCGACAGGGGCTTGCCCCGCGAGTTATTGGGCGACAAGCCGAACCAAACCCTGCTTGGGCGTGACTCGGTCTCAACGCTCCCGGCCGTCTGGCCGAAGCACAGTCCCAGGGACCGCGCCGATCCGCCGACCAAAGGGGGTGCAGGAGCGATGAACAGCAAGAAAGGCCTGATCGTCCGCGACGCGGCCAGGTATGACATCGCTCTCAGGGCGAGGTTCAGGGTCGGGCCTGAGTACGCCAGCGTCGTCCGCTTCTCCCAGGCTGCGGGGGCCAAAGACGGGTGGATCGACGCGGACGTCGTCGATCTGAGCTCGCACGGCGTTGGCCTGGTGAGCGACGTGTTCGTGCCCAGGCAGTGCAAACTCGAACTGCGCGTCCAGGGACAGGACACCGGCGAGCTGTTGTTCACGATCCCCTGCATCGTTCGGCGGGTGGTCATGACGGATCGACGGCCGGCATACCTCATCGGACTTGCGTTCGAGACCACCGACGGAACAGCCCTTCGCCAGATTCAAGCCCTCATCGAACGACTTGAAGGCGCAGTAGCCTAACGCGGGGAGGACCACGTGGTACTCGATTCGAGCCATTTCCTCGTGCAATCACTCATCGAAGACGGTCTCATCGCCGAGGCGGACGCTCACCGCGCCAGGGAGCACGCCGGTGAGCACGAGTGCGCGCTGCCGGACGCCCTCGTAGCCATCGGCGCGATCACCCACCGACAACTCGCGATCTCCCGCGCCAAACTCTGTGAGTACCCCTTCGTTGATCTTGTTGCCTACGACGTGGATATCAACAACGCGAACCTCATCCCGAGGGCCATGTCCGAGCGGCTCTCCGCCTTCGTGCTCTTCCGCATCGGCGACGTCTCCACCGTCGCCATGCTCGACCCGCTGAATCTTCAGTCGATCGACCAGGTCCGACAGGTGTTGCGGAGCGACGTGGACCCCGTGCTCTGCGACGCGGAACAACTCCGTGCCCTGATCGCCCGCGCTTACAGCCTCGTCCAGACTGACTCCGGGGCGCCGGAACCGACGCACGCCAAGGCCGAGGCTCCACTCACGACCGGCGAAGAACCGATTGTCGCGGCCGTGAACCAGGTGATCGTTGCAGCGATCGATGCTGGAGCATCCGACATCCATCTGAACCCGGAAGAGAACACTCTGAACCTGCGCTACAGGCTCGACGGCGTGCTGGTGCCCCAGCAGGGACCACCGCGCTCAGCGCACGAAAGCATGGTCCAGCGCCTGAAGGTCATGGCGAAGCTGGACCTGACACAAACACGCCGCCCGCAGGACGGCAAGTTCCGCTTCATGCACCGCAACCAGGCCATCGATGTTCGACTCAGCCTCGTACCCACGATCCACGGCGAGAACGTCGTGATGCGACTCCTCAGACCCGCCGCTGCGATCGGCGACGTCAAAGACCTCGGCATGCCCCGCGACGTGACGGCATGGTTCGAGCAGATGATCGCCCATCCGCATGGGATGATCCTCGTGACTGGACCGACCGGCTCGGGCAAGACCACCACGCTCTACACCGCTCTGGCGAAACTCAACTCGCCCGAGCGCAACATCATGACCATCGAAGACCCGGTCGAGATCAGGCTCCCGCTTGTCCGCCAGGTGCAGGCGAACGCAGAGATCGGGCTGACCTTCGCCAGCGCGCTGCGGTCGTTCCTGCGACAGGATCCGGACGTGATCCTCGTGGGTGAGATCCGCGATGAGGAGACGGCCCGCATCGCGACGCAGGCCGCGCTGACCGGGCACCTCGTGTTCTCGACGCTGCACACGAACGACGCGGTCGGGGCGGTGTCGCGCCTCCGCGACCTCTCGGTGCCCGCGTTCGCGATCAACAACGCGCTGCTGTGCGCGATCGCGCAAAGGCTTGTGCGTCGGGTATGCGAGGGCTGCGTCCAGCCTCACGACGCGGATGCGACACTGCTCCGCGAGATGGGGATTCGCGCCGACGTGGGCGCGAAGTTCGTGCGTGGCAGCGGGTGCCCGAGGTGTCTGAACACGGGGTACCGCGGGCGCGTCGGTGTCTACGAGATGCTCCGTGTGACGACGAGCATCCGCGACCTCATCGATGCGAACGCCTCCGTCAGCGACATCCGCAGGACCGCGATGAACGAGGGGATGCGCTTCATGTGGCACGACGGCCTCGACAAGGCCGCACT
>JAHCJE010000087.1 GCA_026128865.1 Phycisphaeraceae bacterium
GGTGCTCGTTGGGTCGAACGAGGAGGAGCGTCATGTCGTCGACCGCGTCGCGGCCGCCGGCGCGGTCGGCGAGCGCGCCGAGCAGAGCGGGGATGAGGGCTTCGGGGCGTGAGGCGTCGAGGCTGGCGAGCAGGTCGAGCAGGCCGGCCTGCCCGAGCAGGCGTCGTTCGGCGGTCGGCATCTCAGTGACGGCGTCGGTGTAGAAGAGCGCGAGGTCGCGCCTGCCCAGGTGCACGCGCACCTGCCCGAAGGTGGCGTCCTCGATGCCGAGCGGGATGTCCGACGCCGCGACGGCCGTGTCGGGGGGCGGGGCGACGAACTCCCAGGTTCCCCGCGCGGCGCGGTAGAGCGCGGCGGGCGGGTGGCCGGCGGAGGTGATCGCGAGGTCGGACGTGGGCGTCCAGACCGTGGCGACGGAGGCGGTGGCGAACTGGCCGATGCGGGCCAGGCCGACGAACTCGCGGTTCAGGTCCGCGACGAATCGGCGTTGATCGACGTAGTTGACGTAGCGGCGGAGGAGTTGGCGGAGGCGATCGGCGGCGTCCGCGACGGCCGAGCCGTGCCCGCTCACGTCCGCGACGAGCAGGCGGATGACGCGGCCAGTAACGCAGGACGAGAGGTAGTGGATGTCGCCACCCTCGGCGTCGCCTTCGACCGGGCGGCTGAAGACCCAGGCGTCCAGGCCGGGCATGTTGACGGCGTGATCGACGGCCCGGTTGCCGCCCCACACCTCGAGGCACTGCATGGTGCGCGGGCCTTGGGCGGTCGCGTCCGGCATGGCCAGAGCGTAGCGTGGCGGCCGGGGTGTCGAGCGGGCGTCGCGCCGCCGACCCGCGGCGGCGCGCGACATCGGCGGTTGTCGTATCCTGCGGCCCCCGGGAGCGTGCCATGCAGTTCGTGTTGATCCTGGTTCTTGCGCTGGCCCTCGGCGCGGTCGCGCTGGGCGCGGAGCGCCGGCACCGTCGGCTGCGACGGCGCATCGCGCGGCTGGACCGGCGCGAGATGGAGATGCTGCACGCGGTCAAGCCGCTGTACGCGTTCCGGGCCGAGGAGCGGCTGCGGGCGGCGGGGCGGGCGGCGCGGATGCCGGTCGAGTTCCGGTCGCAGTTCGGCGAGGACCTGTTCCTGGACGAGTTGTTCGCGGGGCAGACGGAGGGGTTCTTCGTCGAGGTTGGCGCGTACGACGGGTACACCTACGCGGTGACGTACGCCTTCGAGGCGATGGGGTGGACGGGGCTGCTGGTCGAGGCGGTGCCGTCGCTGCACGCGCTGGCCGCGGCGCGGCGGCCGGGGGCGCGGGTGGTGAACGCCGCGCTCTCCCGCCGAGGATCGTCGGGGACGGCGTCGTTCACGCACCTGGTGGACTCGCGGTCGGCCGGGGGCGGAGGGGGGGGCTACGACGCGTCGTCCTATCTCGACGACCCGGCGGGGCGGGGCTTCACGAAGCGGCCGCCGCGGACGGCGGAGGAGCGGGTCGAGGTGCCGCTGACGACGATGGACGACCTGCTGGCGGAGCACTCGGGCGCGATCGACCTGGTGGTGATCGACGTCGAGGGGCACGAGATCGCGCTGCTGGACGGGTTCGACCTGGCGAGGTTCCGGCCGCGGGTGATCCTGATCGAGGACCACGGGCTGGGAGAGGACCCGACGCTGGCGGAACACCTCGGGGCGCTCGGGTACGAGCACGTCTGCTGGCTGTCGTACAACCGGGTGATGGTACGTCGCGATGAGGGCACGCTGCTGGAGCGCGCGCGGCGGATCGCGCAGCACACAGCGACGGCGAAGACAAGCGGGTAGCCGAACGGCCCGCGCGCGATGCGGGCTTCTGTCTCAGGTTCTGCGCGGACGACGGATGACCGGCAGCGTGCCGATCGCCGCAAGGGCGAGGGCGCCGGGGACGGGGACGAAGGTCACGGCGAGCCGGATCCACTCGCCGTCGCCAGCGGACGACACGCCCGCGAAACTGGCCCAGAAGGCGTCCGCGGTGTGCCCGACGACGATGGCGTCGGCGTTGCTGATGCCCGCGCTGGAGGAGTGGACCTCGTAGCCGATGACATCGGGGATCGTGCCGAAGTGGTCGGTGAACCGCCAGCCGTTGAAGTCGACGTCCTGCCAGTGAGCCACGGCGTTGAACGAGAAGAGCACGAAGTCGTCGCCGAGGTCGATGCTGAACTTGGAGTCGTTGAAAATCTTCTCGGACGTGAGTTCGACCTCGTCGCTGACGACGACGACGTGGGACTCGAGCACGGAGGAGTCGTCGGGGAAGAGCCACCGGGCCTGGACGGAGTGGCCCATGAGTTGTGCCGCCGCGCCCGTTGCCGCCGCCGCGAGGGACGCTGCACCGACAACCGTTCGCATCATCGTGTCTACTCCCTTCCGTTGGGCGTGCCGTGGCGGCGCAGACCTCTCGCGGACACAGCCTTCACTCGCGCGAGGGAACGCGCAGCCTCGCGTGGGCCGAGCCGGGAAACAACTCCGGTCACCGGCCGCGACGGCACGCTGCGAGCCTTTCTACAAGCACACGCGGGGTTGGATGCTGCGCGGCGGAAAAACCTTGGGTTGAGGACGGAGAGTCTTCCGAAGGAAACCCCGCGGTGCCTGCTGGCCGGACAGGGGGCGGGTTGTGCGGCGGCGGCAGTACCGAAACTCGAAGCCGATCGCCGGGGCTGGAGCCGTGGGTCTGAGCGGCGCTAGCGTCTTCGAGAGACGTCGGGTAACAGCAGGCGTCACTACCATGTCGGCATGAAGGACTTTCTCTTTGTTTCGTGGGATTTCTCGGGGAGAGGGGGCGTCAAGGCGGCGCTCGCCATGCTGCGGCGGTGCGACCTGCGACACGTCGCGCGGCAGCGGTTGGACATCCCGCTCGACGACGATCCCGATCTGACCGAAGAGGAGCGCGGGAACCCGAGTCCGAACGTGCCGTGGACGACGGGGTGCGACGGGCACGTAAGACTGACGACGGACGATCCTCGGCTGGCTCGGTTGCTCGCGGAGCTGGAGCGGCTTGGGATCGAGCCTTTCACCCGCGTCGACCGGGTGTACAGCAAGAAGGACCTCGAGGCGCCGTGGCTCCGTATCGTGGGAGGAAGCATGATGGTGGGCACCGGGAACGTGCCTGGGCAGAAGTGGGATTTCTCGAAAGCTTGCCGCGAGTGTGGGGCAGGGGCGATACCGATCGCGCCCCTCGCAGTTCAAGGGCTCGACAGGATGCCCAAGAGCGGCTGGTGCGTCACCTTGGGCGGATTCATCGTGCTTGAAGCGAGGCTCGCGGCGAAGCTGGCCGATGCCGAGCTGACAGGGTTCAGCGTGGAGCCGGTGAGGAAGCACACGTCAGAGACGGCTCACGATCGGTACCGGTGGCTGCGCATTCCGTGCAAGTGGCCGGAACCCGTAGAGCGGCCGGGGTGCAGATTACACGGGCGATGCGAGGTTTGTCGGCGGCCGCAGTTCATTGCGGGGCGCGACGGCCTGTTCTCGCTTCACTTCGAGCGTCCGCCGCGGGATGCGCGCGATTTCAACGCCTGGCAGGGGTCGGTGCTGCCAGGGAAGCGGGCCGCACTGGCGACAAACCGGCCGACCGGGGATTATCCGGAGTTGGTCATCTCGCAGAGGGCCTACAGCACGCTCAAGGAGGCGAAGCTGCGGTCGCTGCGGTGCGAGCCGGTATTCTTCGATTGAGTCTGAGTTCGGCGGAGGCGCTGGCAGGTTCGGAGCATCCTCACTCCGCGCCGATGCCTGCGGCTTCGGAGATCACCTCCTGCCGGCGCTCGATCAGACGGTCGTACAGGTCGGTGCGCGTGAGCCACCAAAGTCCGCCGATCGTCGCTATGACGAGCGAGATCAGCGCCCAGATGACGCCGAGCCTCGGGCTGTTCGCGGCCGCGTCGATCTCCTCCTGCGAGTAGCGGCGGATGAGGATGCAGGAGAGGAGCAGCACCGCCGCGATAGTCCACGCGATGGCTGGTGCGGCGCGGTACAGGTCGCGGATGAGATCGCCTTCGGGATCGGTGAACGCGAGTGTCAGCATCGATGCATGGCACTTTGGGCGGAGCCTCGTGGACGAGCCGGTTGGACGCGTGAGTTTTGTGAGGATACATGCCGCGTGCTCTACGCGGTTGCCTCGACTCGCCGCGTTCATTCGGCCGACCCACGCCGCACGTGCACCCACAGGTCGTCCACCGATCCGCTCGCCAGAATCGCCGCACCGCCATCCTGGTCGTAGAGGAGCGATGAGAACCGATCCAGCAGGATCGCCAGGTTCTCGGGCGAGATGTTCCGGCCCTCGATGAGGCCCGGTGCATCGTTGCAGAACGACAAGCCCGCCTCGGCCAGCACCGGAGCCAGCGCATCGATGATCGCTCCGGCGTGCTCGGGGCGAAAGTTGATTCGAATCGAAACCGCGAAGGTCGTCACGTGCTCCCCCATTTCATCCGCTCGACTCTTCCCGTGTCAGCGAAGGTGATGGAGTCTTCCACGCCGGATGCTACCCGGGTCGAACACGGGCGGTGGTCGCCGACATCGTGCGTCACCCCGCCTGGACGTGCTCGGCCTGGGTCGCGGGAGGAGGGATCTGTGCACCGTCATCGCGCACGCCAGCGAGGTGAAGTTCGACGTCCTCGAGGATGAAGGCTCGGGCTTCCTCGATCGCTGCGCTGGCGGCGACGCAGCTGGGCAGAATGGGGACGGATGCGCCGTACCCGCCGTCGCTGGCAGGTCGGTCGATGACGGCGCACCGTTCGATAAACCGTTCCCGCCACCGTGTTCGGCTCAGGCGATGCCGAGACTTGTCACGGTTCCACAATCGGCGCTCATCCGGCCTGGCGCGCGCGGTCGGCGTCGATGTCCGGCCCCCGGCCGATCGGGCGGGACGTCTGATGGAATCCGAGCCTGGCGGCGAGTTGCTCGGCGAGGCAGTTGATATGAGCGTCACGCTGGCGCGGTGTCATGTCTGCCGTTTCGCGGTCGAGGCGTTCCTGAGCTTCTCGCTTGATTCTGATGCACTCGGGTTCACGCGTTGTCGGCATACTGGAGCTCCAGGGGCGAGTGGATGGCGATCTGGCGGTAGCCCAGGCGTAGATTCACAGCGTTGAACAACCGGATCTTATCGAAGTTGACGATGTGTCGGAAGTTCCAACTCACCAGCAAATCGGCGTCGTGGACGGTGGCGGTGGCGACGTGGGTGGCGTCATCACGCCACTTCGGCGGGAGCACCCCCGCGACGAGGTAGGCGTCTCGCAACTCCTCCACTCCATCGGTGATGCCGCACCGGACGACGCCGGTCGGAGGGAACTCAGCGAGCACGGCTTGCACGTGGTCGGGTGCATTGGCCAGTTCGGCGAGCGTGGTCGCCCCCACCATTGCGATGATGCGTCCCTGTTTGACCGCCAGGACGAATGCCCGGCTCGGCTCGGCGAACTCCGCGTCATGAACGCCGCCGAATACGGACGTATCTACATAGGCACGGATGGGCTTGTGGAGCGCGCTCACAGATTCCCCCGCTTCTCCTGCTCGATCTCCAGCGCCTCGAAGAGGGCCTTGAAGTTGCCTTTGCCGAAGGACTGGCTGCCGCGGCGGCAGATGATCTCGAAAAACAGCGTCGGGCGGTCCTGGAGGGGCTTGGTGAAGAGTTGCAGCAGGTACCCCTCGTCGTCGGCGTCGATGAGGATGCCGAGGTCGCGGATGCGGTCGAAGTCCTCGCGGACGCCCTCGTGCCCGTGCTGGCGCAGGGTCTTGTTCACGCGCTCCCAGACCACGTCGTAGTAGGAGTCGGGGAGGCTCAGGAAGTCCACGCCGCGGCGGCGCAGTTCCGCCACGCTGGCGAGTTCGTCGTCGGTGCGGAGGGCGAGGTGCTGGACGCCGGGGGTGTCGTCGTGCCAGTCGAGGTATTCCTGGACCTGGCTCTTGCGCTTGCCCTCGGCCGGCTCGTTGATGGGCATCTTGATGAGGTTGTTGCCGCTGGCCATGACCTTGGACATGAGGGCGGAGTACTCGGTGGAGATGTCCTTGTCGTCGAAGTGCTTGAACATAGAGAATCCGAGGACGTCCTCATACCAGCGGACCCACTCGTTCATTCTGCCGTCCTCGACGTTGCCGACGAGGTGGTCGACGTACTTGAGGCCGCAGGGGTGGCGATCGTTGTGCGCGTTGACGGGGGAATCGATCTTCTTGAAGACGGGCATGAACTCCGCGCCGCGCTTGATCTCGGGCAGGACGTACCGCCCCGTGCGGCTGACGAACGAGTGGATGACGCGCCCGTAGGTGTGGATGCTGGCGACGGTGACCGTGCCGTTCTTGTCCGAGATGACGCGCGGCTCGCGGGCGGATTTCGCGCCGTTCCTCACGGCCTGCTTCCAGGCGGCCTCCGCGTCGTGGACGGTGAAGGCGACGTCCTTCACGCCGTCGCCGAAGCGCTTGATCTCGTCGGCGGCGGGGTGGTCCTTGGTCAGCGGGGTCGTGAGCATGAAACGGATGTTGCCCTGCGTGAGCAGGTAGTCGGCCTCGTCGCGCGAGCCGGTGGTGAGGTCCGCGATCTGGTCGATGCGGAAGCCGAAGGTGTGCGCGTAGAAGTGGGCGGCCTGCTTGGCGTTGCCGACATAGAAGCGGACATGATCGACGTCGATCAGTGCGAGGGGGTCTGAGCCGCGGGCGGTCTGGCTCGGGCTGGTGGCGGCTGCGGAAGTCATGGCGTCCTCCTTGGCTGGCTCGGGGCGCCCCCGGTGCGCCCGGACAGGGCATGGTAGGGGAGCGCGCGAGCCTCGGGGGTGATGTACGGCGTCTGTGCGGAGACGGGCGTCTTCTCGTCCGGGCTGAACCCGAGAGCCGAAGACAGAGTGCCGATCCGGCGGTATCATCCGGGCCTTGGACCGCCCCCCCCTGCCCACGGGCCGGGCGCGGGCGAGATCGGGTGTCGCGGGTCGGCACGAGCCGGGCGTTTCCGGCGTGGCGCACCCGCGGGGGCGAACCTGCATGAGTCCGCAACCTGTCCGCGTCTCCCTCGGCCCGTACGTGCTGGTCCGTCAGTTGACGGACGGGCGACTCGGAGAGCGTTGGCTTGCGCTCCACGAGCGCAGCCAGACCAGCCACACGCTGCACCGCTTCGCGCCCTGCCACGACAAGGCGGAGCAGCGTCGGCTGCTGGAGGCGTTCGAGACGCTCAGCGCGTTCCGGCACGCGCACGTGCTGCCGATCGGCGAGTTCTCGTTCGCGGGGGACGGTCGCGGCTGGCTGGTCACGCCGTACACGGGCAACCAGGAGGGGCTGGTAACGCTCGCCGACGTGCTGGAGGCGAAGGGCGGGCAACTGGGGCCGTACGAGGCCGAGCGTGCTGTGGCGCACCTGCTCGAGGCGTTCGGGGCGGCGCACGCGGCCGGCCTGCACCACGGGCCGTTCTCGATCGCAGAGGTTCTGGTCGATCGGCACGGCCGGGTGATGATCGAACTGTTCGGGCTGGCGCGCCGGCTGGAGGGTCTGGAGCGCGGCAACACGGAACTGATCCGCGACGAGATCGGCTCGGTGGCGCAACTCGCATACCGGCTGGTCACGGGCCTGAGCGCGGACGAGCCTCGCATCGCGGCCGGGCGGCTGAACCGAAGGCTGCCGCGCGCCTGGGACGAGTGGCTTGACTCTGGCCTTGACGCGTCCGTGGGGTTCGAGTCTGCGGCGGTTGCGTTGGCGGCGCTTCCCTCGGCACGGACGGACGGCGAACCTCGCGAGGTGACCGTGCGGACGGTGATCGGGCGGCTTCGGTCGTCGCTGCTGTCGCGTTGACGATCGGGATCATCGCCTGAGGACGTCGTCTGCAGCGCGTCGCGGTGTGGGCTTGGCCTCTGGTGCGTACCCGATCCTGAGGAGAAGTTGCGGTGATCCTTGCCGCTCGGTGATCGCGGCGAGGCGGGCGCGGAGGTTCTCGACTTCGATCGGCTGGTTGAGGAACGAGGCTGACAGCCCGACGCCGGTGGCGAGGAGGAGAACGTGCTGAAGCGCTAATCCTGCGCGTATCCACTCGACGGTGGAATCGCCCTGCGTGCCGATGACGGCGAGGAGGGGCGAGTGTTCGGCGAGATCCATGTCTTTGGCGGCGACTCCTTTGCCGAGGTCGAAGGTGCGGATGACGAACGGCTCTGCGATGGAGACGAGGTCGCCGTAGCCGTAGGCGTATCCGGGCATGCCGTCGCGGCTGTGGCTGCGGTTGGCGTGAACCCAGGCGGCAAGCTCGCGTCTGAAGCGTTTGTCCGCGAACTGGATTCGGTCGCCCTCGGCGACGAGTCCGGCGATGGCGTGGCGGTCTCGCTTTCGTGTGAAGCAGGTGAGCCAGGCGCGTTCGGCCTCGGCGGCAGCGACGAGCCGGGCTTGGAGCGCATCTTCAACTTGGCGTTGCTCGAAGGGCGCGCGGTTGGTGTGTCGTCGCGGGATGGCGCCGAAGAGGACGTGGACTTCGTGTGGGACTTCGTGGCGTGTCCCGAGCGCGAAGGTTGCCAGCAAGTCGCGTTCGCCCGGGTCCGGGAGGAGTTCGATGAGCGGCTGGTAGCCGAAGTGCTCAGCGGCGACGCGGAGGTTGAACAGGGCGCAGCCGCAAGAGATGGTGAGTTCCCTGTCGTCGTGATCGACGACCGGGAGCGCGCGGGCGCGGTCTGCGCAGAGTTCGATCCTGCCGCCTCGGAGCCTGAAGATCCATGGCTGGGTGTTGTGGCTGGATGGGGCGAGGACGGCGTATGCGAGGAGGAACCGGAGCCGATCAGCGATGGGGGCGTCGTGGCCCGGGAAAGCGGACGCGGAGACGTTCCAGGGTTCCAGCTCGGGTGAGCGTTTCATGCTCGGACTCCCGGCCGCGGTCCTTGGTCATCCTCGGGCGGCGCGCACCTCCTCGTAGACGGCGGCGATGGCGCGTGCGCGCACCTGCTCGTACCCGTAGCCATCCATGAAGTCCCAGCGCATCGCCTCGACTTCGGCGCGCTCGCGGCCTTCGCGCACCGCCTTCGAGACTTCCTCCCAGAGTCGTTCGAGGTAGGTGAGTTGCTTGCCAAGCCCGCCGATGTCGGTCAGGTCGCCGTGTCCCGGGACGACGGCAGTGTCATCGTCGCAGAGCTCGATTGTGCGGCGTGCGCACTCGATCCATCCTCGGCATGTCGCGCCGCTGCGACGGTCGAAGAATGGGTGTAGGTTGTGGAAGACGAGGTCTCCCGCGTGGATGACGTTGAGAGAAGGGACGCGAGTGACGACGTCGTTGTCGGTGTGGCCCGGTCCGAAGTGGTGGACTTCGATGGCGACGTCGCCGAGGCTCTCCTCGTGGGGGAATCGGTCGATAGGCTTCGTTGGGACGAACTGCTCCGGGGTGATCGACTCGGCGCGTTCCGCGAGTTCGGCGGTTTCGCGGGCGAGTCGTTCGTGGTCGCCTCGGTTGCGGCCGAGTTGGGTCGGTCCGCTCTCGGCGAACTGTCGGTAGCGGTCGATCTGCTCGGGGATCCGGGCGCACGCTGCGCGATGGGCGATCACGGGCGCGACGGGAGTGAGGACGAGGTTTCCGCCGGTGTGGTCGGCGTGATGATGCGTGTTGATGACGAGAGCGACCCGACCGCAGTGTGACTCCGCCTCGCGTCGGAGAGCGTGCGCGAGACCTGGGTACTTGGTGTCCACGAGGCAGGAGCCGGCGGGGGTGCGGACGACCATGGCGTTGCCGCCGTCGCCGATGGCTGCCCAGACGTGATCGCGGACAGGCTTCCAGTTGAAGAAGTGGTCGTTGGAACGTGCGGCGCGCGCGGGTACGACGGCGTACGCGAGCGCGGCCGCGCCGGTTGTGGTGAGAAAGCTGCGTCTGGTCCAGGGCATGGTCGAATCTCCGCGCCCGTCGAGTCCGGGCATTGTATCAGGCTACCATTGGCCCCCTCCCTGCGGCGAGCCGCCCGGAGAGAACCCTAACGATCGGGGATAGCGCGATGAAGGCGAACGACCTGCGGCCCGGGCTGGGCGTGAGAATGGACGGCAAGCTGTTCGTGGTGACTGAGTTCGAGCATCGCACGCCGGGCAATCTCCGTGCGTTCATCCAGATCAAGATCCGCGACGTGCTGTCCGGGAAGAGCATCGAGAAGCGGCTGAGCAGCACGGACGACGTGGAGACAATCGACCTTGACCGTCGGCCGATGGAGTACCTGTTCTCGGATTCGAGCGGCGCGACGTTCATGGACACCGAGACGTTCGACCAGATCGTGATCCCCGAGGACGTGCTGGGGAACGCGATGCAGTTCCTGACGCCGAACGTGCAGATCGTGGTGTTGTGCCATGACGGGAACCCTGTGACGATCGAACTGCCTTCGAGCGTCGAACTGACGGTGACGGACACACCGCCGGGGATCAAGGGCGCGACGGCGACGAACCAGACCAAGGAAGCGACCTGCGAGACGGGCCTGAAGACGAAGGTGCCCCCGTTCATCTCGGTGGGGGAGAAGATCCGGGTCAGCACGGCCGACGGCTCGTACCAGTCGCGGGCGTGAGTCCGGCCTCTCGCGCCCGGGGGAGGGAGCGATGGCGAAGCGAACAACGGTTGCGCTTGGCGCCTTGGTGTGCGTCGTGTTCGCGGCGTGCGCGGTGACCGTCGTGGGGATGCTCAAGCATCGCGGGACGATCGCCGCGCTGGGTGAGAGCCTGCAAGACTATCTGGGGCGACAGGTCGTCGGGGTCGTGAACGCGTACCTGCACCCGCAGCTTGGTTTTTCGTCGGTGCGGTACGACGCGCCGGGGACACTCGTGCTCTCGGGTGTGACGCTGACCGCGCCGGACGGGACGCGTGTGCTCGAGCTCGACCGGATGACCCTCACTCTCGCCGAGGCACCGCGTCTTGGGCATCCGATCATGGTCGAGCGTGTGGAACTGGACTCGCCGACGGTCCGGCTGGTGCGTGGCCCCGCGGGTCCGGACGGCGAGCGGGGGTGGCTCGGGCTGGAGCCGATGGTGAAGGCGGTCCCGGGCCGTGATGACGCGGTCGCGCCGGAGTTCCGGCTCTCGAACGTGCTGCGGCTGCGGCGGGTAGAGCTGCGGGACGCGGCCGTCACATACGACGTTGGCGACGGATCGCCGCCGATGACGCTGCACGGTATCGAGGCATCGTTGGACCTGGTGCCTGAGGAACACGCCGGAGAGGGGGGGTGGTACGCGGTGCGGACCGCATCGCGTGTGGGGCGCGCAGCGGAGCTGGAGTTGCACGGGACGGTGAGTCTCGACCGGCTCGTGGCGGAGGTCGAGCACATGCTGCTGACGGCGGTGGTCGCGCCGGATGCGATGGAGGCGCTCCCGCCGCAGGTGCAGTCGCTGCTGCAGGAGCACGACGCGCGGGGCGTGCTGGAAGTTCGCGCGTGGGGGCGTGCGGACCTGAACGATCCCTACGCCGGCCCGCTGACCGCGCAGGTCACGCTGCGCGAGTTCAGCATCGCGGCGGGTCGTCTGCGGCTGCCGATCGACGAGGCACGTGCGGAGGCGAGCGTCCGCGACGGAGTCGGAACGCTCCCCGCGTTCGAGGCGCTGCTGCTGGACGGGCAGGCACAGGCGACCGGCGCCGCTCAGCTGCGCGACGCGGCGAAGCCGGCCGCCCTGCGATGGACGGTGGATCGCGTCGACCTCAATGCGTTGCTTCGCTCGCAGGAAGACCGCGCCGACGCGCGACTGGCGGGACGGCTGCACGGCGAGGGCACGGTCACGTTCTCGCTCGACGGGATGTCGGACTCACTCGGCGGGAGCGGCTCGATCAGCGTCGAGAACGGACGGTTGCTCATGGTGCCCGGCATCACGCAAGTGGCGGACGCGCTGAACATCGCACGCGGCGCTCGCGACAGCCGCGAGTCGAACCACCGCGCATCGGCGTCGTTCGACCTGACGCCAACCGGCGTGAACGTCACGGCCTCGGAGATCGTGACGAACTTCATGGCGTCGCGTGGGACGGGCACGGTCGGTTACGACGGCTCGCTCGACCTGGTGGTCAATGCCGGACCGCTCGAACGTGTGCAGTCGCTGCTCGGGCGGGTGGGCGAGGCGATCGGTTCGGTGACGGATCGCTTGATGAAGTATCTTGTTCGCGGGACGGTCGAGGAGCCGCGCGTGACCGTGGCACCGTTGGGCATCGGCTGATCGGCGCGTATGCGATGAACGATCCACGTGCGAGCATTCTGTTGATGGGCCTGCGCGGCTCGGGGAAGAGCGTGCTGGGGCCGCGGCTTTCGGAACGGCTCGGGAGACCGTTCATCGACCTCGACGCCGTCACCGTGGCCTACCTCGGCGAGGGCACGTTGCGCGAACTGTGGGAGCGTCACGGCGAGGCTCGCTTCCGCCAGGCGGAGTACCGCGCGTTGGTCAACCAGGCGTTCCCGCGCACGAACCCGGGACCCGTCGTGGCGCTCGGGGGGGGGACGCCGACCGCGCCTGGTGCTGCCGACTTCCTCCGCAACGCGAGCGCCCGCGGCATGGGTGTGATGGTCTACCTGCGTGCCTCACCCGCCACGCTCCGAGCGAGGCTCGCCGGAGCGGACAACACCGGCCGACCTTCGCTCACAGGCGAGGATCCGCTCGCGGAGATCGAGGTTGTGCATGCCGCGCGAGATCCGCTGTATGGCGAACTGGCGGACATGGTGGTAGAAGTGGATGGGCTGGACGAGGTGGCAACGCTCGAGGAAGTGGCGCGGTTGCTTCGATAGCCTCGTTCGGCCGCGGCGTGAACGACCTCGCGCGGCACCCGGAGTAGTCCAAGCCCACCGGGAAGATGCGGGCGAAGGACCGCCCGCTCGAGAACGACTTCGTGAGCGACGAGGAGTTCGGCCGGCTGCTGCTGGCGTGGTTCGGGAACATGGCCCGCGCCCTGGAGCCGGGCCGCGGGTTCTACATCTGGGGCGGGTACGCCAACTGCGCCAACTACCCCCCGGCGCTGAAGGCCTCGGGCCTGTACTTCTCGCAGTCGATCATCTGGGACAAGCAGCACCCGGTGCTGACTCGCAAGGACTTCATGGGCGCGCACGAGTGGTGCTTCTACGGCTGGAAGGAAGGCGCGGCGCACGTCTTCCTCGGCCCCAACAACGTCCCGGACCTGTGGCACGTCAAGAAAGTCAGCCCGAACGCGATAGTCCACCTGACGGAGAAGCCGGTCGAGCTGGCGGCTCGGGCGATGCAGTACTCGTCGCACCCGGGCGAGAACGTGCTGGACCTGTTTGGTGGCAGCGGCTCGTCGTTGATCGCGGCCGAGCAGCAGGGGCGGCGCGCGTTCCTGATGGAGATCGACCCGGCGTACTGCGACGTGATCGTGCAGCGCTGGGAGCGGTTCACGGGGCGGAAGGCGGAACGCATCGCCGGGGGCGACATGGCGGACTCTCTCGCCGGAGAAACACCCGCGACGAGCGTCGCGGGCGAGGGGGAGGCGTGATGCCCGGCCTACTCGTACCCGAAGGCCGGGTCGGCCGGCCCCTTCTCGCGCAGGGCGTGGACCTCGATCATGGCGTCGAGGTGGACGCCGGCGTTGATGTTGCCCGGCGCGGCCTTGTGGCGGCGTCCGTGCGCGGGAACGACGCAGCCGCGCTCCTTGAGGAAGGCCAGGGCGGTGAAGACCTGCGAGAAGGGCAGGTCCGTGGCCCTCTGGACCTGCTCGCCTGTGAAGGGCTCGCCGGCCATGTCGTCGATGGCGTGGGCGACATGCTCGTAGGCGTCGAGCGGGCATCGGTGCTCGTAGGGCTGGCCGCGCTTGGGGACGACGCGGCGGACGAGGAAGCCGTCCTCGACGGCGAAGGACTGGTTCAGCGCCATGGCTCAGGCCCCCTTCCCGCGCGCGGGGGCGGGCCGGCGCAGGCGCGCGGCCGAGCGGAGCGTGGCGCGGCGGCCGGTGCGCTCGTTGACCACGTCGATGTAGCGGCGCGTGCGGCCGTCGAGCGCCGACCACGCCTCGTAGATCTCCGTCACGCGGACGACGGTGAGCACGCCCGAGACCTTGGCGACATAGCGGCCGCCGACGTTGACGTCTGCGATCTTCACGGCTCAGTCCCCCTTTCCGTTGCAAGCGAAGCTGCCGCGCCCCGCCTTGGCGAAGCGCGCTTCGGCTCCCTTGGCCGCGATCTCGCGGGTGATCGCGGCGTAGAGCGTGGCGTCGGGCGTCATCCCGGACGGGCTCTTCCAGAGGCCCCCGGCCTCCATCTCCGTGATCATCTCGCGGGCCTTCATGGGCCGGCCCGTCTCGGCGAGGACCCGCGCCGCGGCGTCGAGGGCGCTGAGTCGCTTGGGCTTGGCCTCGCGCGCGGGCTTCGCCGCCTTGGCCGCCTTGCCGCCCGCGGCCTTGGCGGGTCTGGGTGCCTTGGCCCCGCGGCGCGCCGTGTTGGCCCGTGCGGCGTCGGGCGCGGCGGCCGCGTCGGTGGCAACGCCGCCCGGCCCGGCGGCGGACGGGCCGCCGTCGCCGCCCACGGGGGGGGTGTCGCGGGCCACGCTGTATCCCCCGTCATCGTGGACGAT
>JAHCJE010000088.1 GCA_026128865.1 Phycisphaeraceae bacterium
GGCAGGATCGAGTCCTTGTCCGGGTAGACGAACCGTGCCACGCCCCCGGAGTTCGGCTCGTTGTAGACGTCGCTGCCCGCCGACCGCCCGACGAACGGCGTAAGCGACCGGTGGCTCTTGATCTTGCCGTCGAAGTGGCTCGCCAGCGACGTCCAACGGTCGCGGTTGTCGTAGAACTCCGTCGCCAGGATCGTCTTCGATGCGCCCTGCTGCGCACCGTCGATCCACGCCACCCGGGCCAACTGGTTCTTGCGCAGCGTTCCCGGCCAGAACTTGTTGCGCGGGAACAGGGCGGCGTTGCCCGTGATCGCCACCCGCGCCGCCTGCCGGTCGCGCGGCGTGTGCGCCCCGACGCCGCTGCCCAGATCGTTGAGTTGCCCGGACTCCCAGTCATCCGGGTTCGAACCCGGGTTGGTGCGCGGCGCGCCGCGGCTCGTTGTCGTCGGGCACTCGAACGCACCTTCCGGAACGTTCGCCCCGCCGTCCGTCCCGCCGAAGAGCGACCAGGACCAGTGGATGTACCCGTTCGCCGGGATCGGGTTGGTTTCCTGCTGCTGCTCGACCTTCCACTCCCCCGAATACTCGTCCGACCCGTACACGTACGCGGGCGGGAAGTAGTCGTGGCTGCCGGTGTAGAACGCGACGCCCTGCGCCACCGTGCGCTGGTTGCTCGCGCACATCGCCATCTGCCCCGCCTGCCGCGCCTTGCCCAGCGCGGGCAACAGAATCCCGATCAGCAGCGCGATGATCGCGATCACCACAAGCAACTCGATCAGCGTGAACCCCCGTTGATCCGTGCGTGTTCCCATGAGCGTGTGCCTCCGATCCGTTGTGTGCGTCACTCGTCGCGCGCCCCACGACACGCGAGGATCAGACACTACCGCAGCACGCATCACGCTCGGATCAACGTCGCGCGCAGATTGCGCGAAGCCCGTGCAGCGCGATTGTTCAGAAGGCGAGATCAATCGCGCAGCATTGCGCGATGAGTTTGTCAAGACCTTCGCGCTTCGGCGGCGTCCGGTCGGCAGATCCTCGGGGAAAGCGTCCGGCAACGGCGGCCAGCGGATCGTTCATGTTGCTCGCACGCCACGCCGTTGCACCAGGTCAACAGCCAAACACGTGCTCACCCCTGTTGGGACCGTCGAGAAGGGGCTTGGGGCGGGGGCACGGCTGTTGTACCCTGTCCTGTGTGAGGAAGAGTCGTCCCATCATCGCAAAGGCAGTTCTTGCGCTCGGGCTGGTCGCGGGCGCCGGCTGTGAGTCCACTTCCTCCGCCCGTCGCGCCGCCCTCCCCACGCCCGTCGCGAACCCTGCTTGGGAGTCTGTGCTGCACGGCCGCGAGGTCGCGGAGACCCCGCCCGCCCACCTCGCGCACGTCGCCACACGGCGCGACATCGCCCTCGCCCTTCGTGAACCACACCCGCGCACCGCGATCGACGGTTGGCAGCAGGAACCCCGCACCACCCTCGACCGCCAGCGCAGGATCTTCTTCTCCACCACCGACCGTACCTTCATCTACTTCCGCCAGGAGCGCACGGACATCGTCCGCTGAAGCGCCACCTCACGCGGAGGCGCAGAGCGAACAGGATCGCAACGCCGCAGACGCCCCGCGCGATCGACTCTCAGTAGAGCCGATCCAGCCTTGCCCCCGGATAGAAGTGCGCGAGCATCCGCGCGTAGTCCCAGTGTCGTCGTGCCATGCCGTTCATGCAGAACTGACAGGCTCCGACGCCGTGTCCCCACCCGCGTCCGCGGATGACGATCTCGCGTGCGCGCATCTCGAACTCGACGTCTCCGGAGCGAACCTGTGCAGCGCGCTCCGGTGCGGGCAGCCCTTCGGCGGGGTGGTTCAGGGCCTGCCGCAGGTGCTCGGCGTTGAGTTTGTAGGTCTTGCCCTTGTCGTCCGCGATCGTGAACTGCACGGGCCTGCCGGCGGGGTTCACCTCAACCGGTACGATCGAGCGGACGTTCGCGAGCGCCTTGATAGACAGCCCGTTGGCCGCGCCGTACGCCGCGATGCGCTTCGAGACGTCGTCGACCGTTCGGGTGACTTGCCAACGGTAGGCCTGCGACGATTCGCAAAACGTCGCCCTCGGCGCATCGACCTGCAACGGCGGCGCGCCGTTGAACTCCCACCCCGCGCCGGTGGGCCAGATGGAACCCGCTCCCATGGGCCGCCCGCCGCAGGTGCTGGAGTAGTACGCACGCAGGACGTCTCCGCCGACGGTGAGGGCCTCGCCGCGGGTGTCGCGCGCCGCCCGCACTGCCGCCTCGTGCTGCGTCCGTCCCGCGAACACCTGGTTCCGCGCCGTGTTTTCGAGATCGAACGCGCGGCCGCGGAGGCGCGCCCGTGCGCGTTCGTGCAGGGCGTAGCTCCGCGCTGCCACAGCCTGTGCCCTGTAAGCATCGAGCGGCCAGTTGTCGAGCAACTCCCCCGTCAGCACGCCCGGCAGGTACGTCTCGATCGTCGTGACGTTGATGATGTCGATCGCGCCCTCGCCCGCGTCCGTGCGCGGGTGGACTTCGAGCGAGCCTGGGAACGCCCGGTTGTCCACCAGCAGGTCCGGCTCGGGAGGCTGGCGTGAACCTGCGGTGCGCGCGGTGCGCGCCGGGACGACCGCCCGCACCTCGATCGGCGCGCCCTGGTCGAAGCGCCGTTCCACGCCCGCCGCGTCCTTCGCCACCAGCACGCCCGCCTCCGCGCGAACGTCTACCGGCGTCGTCCCGACCCACTCCCCGAACGAACCGATCGGCCGCACCGCCACCTGCGCCGGCCCCGCGATCCGAACGGATGGCGCCTCGCGGACGATCCGCACGCGCACGTCCGGCTCCACGCCTGCGGCGGCCTTGGAGGCACGCGGCGTGGTCTGGCACGACACGCTCACGAGGGAGAGCAGCAGCGCCACGCCGATGGCCTGGACCGCCACAACCCCGCGTTGCCGCACCTCAGCCGCGACCCAGCCACACCACGCACGCACGATCTGAAATGGGGTGATCATCGCCATCGGCTCCGTCCATGGGCCTGCCCAGGGCAGTGTATCGTCCCGTCGGGCCGCTGGTGGCGAGCGGAGGGGTCTGTACACTCCGCCTCATGCCCGCCGTCTCGCCCCGCCTCTTCGACCTCCTCCGCCTGACCATGACGCCGGGCCTCGGGCCTGTCCTTGTCGGTCGCCTCCTCGAAACCTTCGGCTCGGTCGAGCGTGCCCTCCACGCCTCACCGCGCGAACTCGAGCGTGTCCGCGGCATCGGCGCCGGCACCTCCACCGCCATCGCTCGCGGCCTCAAGGAATCCGCGTCGCTCGCGGAGCGCGAACTCGAACTCGCCGAGCAGCACTCGGTCTCGATGCTTGCACTCGGGGATGATGAGTACCCGCCGCTGCTTGCCTCCATTCCCGCCGCGCCGCCCGTGCTCTATGTGCGTGGGCGACTTCGGCCGGCGGACGCCGACGCCTTTCCGGTCGCGATCGTCGGGTCGCGGGCCTGCACCGCCTATGGCGTCGAGCAGGCCGAGCGGTTCGCGGGCGTTCTGGCCTCGAACGGACTGACGGTTGTTTCGGGCGGCGCGCGGGGGATCGACTCGGCGGCGCACCGGGGGGCGCTGCGTTCGGGGGGCCGGACCATCGTCGTGCTCGGGTGCGGGCTGGTGAACGCCTACCCCCCCGACAACGCTCCCCTGTACGACAAGGTCGCGGAGGGGAGCGGGGCGATCGTGTCTGAACTGCCGATGGGCGTCGCGCCGACGCCGGAGAACTTCCCCGCCCGCAACCGGATCATCTCGGGATTGAGTCTCGGCGTGCTCGTGATCGAGGCGGCGGCGGGGAGCGGCGCGCTCATCACGGCCCGCCATGCCGCGGAGGAGCAGGGGCGCGAGGTCATGGCGCTTCCCGGTCGGGTCGATTCGCCCGCGAGCGCCGGCTCGCATGACCTCATCAAGCGCGGCGGGGCGGCACTCGTCACCGGCCCGGCGGATGTCGTCGCTGCCCTCGAATCCGCGGCACGCCACCTCGCCGCTGGAACCCATGCCCAGCGCTTTGCCGACCCCGCGGCGGGGCTGTTCGAGCCCGAGCCAGGGGCGGCGCCGAACTTGAGCGAGCATCAGCAACGGATCGTCGGTGCGCTGGGCACACCGCGTTCGACCGACGAACTCGTCGCTCTCACGGACCTGTCGGCTGCGGACCTGCGCGTCGAACTCACCATGCTGGAGATCGCCGGCCGGGTCCGTCGCGTGGGCACCCGTTTCGAGCGGACGACCTGATCTCGCTTTCCCCCCGGGTTCGAATGTCCAGCGCATGTTCTGCGCTCCGTGAAATGGCTCTCGGACCATCCTGATCCGGCCGCTGTACCCCCTGACAGCCCCACAACTGGGCCCTGACATGGACTTCCGATTTTGTGCTTGCCGTGTGGAGCCTGCTTGGCTATCTTGTACCGAACATCTGGCGGGTAAAGATTCTCGCCCTGCTCGGTTGTCGGTCGATTGTTGGGGCTGTCGGTTCGGAGTCCGGCAGGCCAGTCGGGGAGTCCGGCATGGCAATCTTCTCGGGTCGGAGGCCCGGTCATCTCGGCGAGGCGCGTCCGGAGGGGCGCGCGCCGTCGCCGCGTACCGCGGAGCCGTGCCATGCTGCACCTGCTTGCATCTCGTCGTCGGACCGTCGGTCACCCGCGGGGCAACGTGCCGCTGCTTCGGCTCGGTCCGGGTGGGGAGTTCCAGTGCGAGTACCTGTCCGACCCGACCGGCTCCGGCACGCTCATCCGCCGCGACGCCCGCTCCTCCGAGTCCGCCCGTCCGCCCATCGCCGCGGCGGGCCTGCTCCTCGCGGCTTCATCCGCCGTCGCTTCACAGGCCGCCACGCTCCGTTCCATGGCCGAGTCGTTCCGCGCCGCGTCGTGCGCGGGACTGGAAGTCCCTTGTTCGTTCGAAGTCGAGCGCACCGCGCGCCGGCACACCCTCATGGTGGAGGACCACGACCATGAATCTCACTCCCAAGCAACTCCGCATCCTGCAGCTGATCCGCGACTGGCGCATCCGGCATGGCTATTCCCCGACCATGCAGGAGCTCGCCGACGAGATCGGCGTCAGCAAGGTCACGGTCTTCGAGCACGTCGAGGCGCTCATCAAGAAGGGCGCGCTCGTTCGCGAACCCAACAAGGCTCGCTCTTTGTCGATCGCTGACGGCATCCCCGTCCCCGACGAGGCACGGCCGCTCCGATTCCCCCTCGTCGGCAAGATCGCCGCCGGATACCCCATCGAGAAAGTCCCCGACATTGACGAGGTGGACCTCGGCGATCTCCTCTGCCAGGCCTCACGCACCGGCTCCACCTTCGCACTCAAGGTCGAGGGCGACAGCATGCGCGACGAGGGAATCCTCGACGGCGACTACGTCCTCATCGAACGACGCGACACCGCCTCCAACGGCGACCGCGTCGTCGCTCTTCTTCCCGACGGGTCCACGACGCTCAAGACCTTCTACAAGGAGTCCGACCATGTCCGGCTCCAGCCCGCCAACCCCCAGTTCGAACCCATCCGCGTCAAGCACTGCCAGGTCCAGGGCATCGTCCGCGGCGTTGTCCGGCGCTACTGACTCTCCCTCATCCGTGTCCGACGGGTAAGGTCGATGCTCCACGAGGCGCAAAGGCGCGTTGTACGCCTCTGCTGGGATAGCGTCGGTATGCGTTCAGGCGTGGTGTTCGGCCCCGGGCCATTGGTGTGCCGACACCTTCTCCCGCAGCCCTTCTCCCTCCCATATCATGCCCGCCGATGTCCGTCCGGCCCACGCCACTCCGGAGAGACGGCGCACGCCCGCGCCATGTTGCCGCCTTCCTGGCGGTTTCGCTCGCTGCCCTGGGAGCATGCTCCGGCACGCGAACCGATGGGCCTGTCCGCGCCGCGACTGCTCCAGTGGTGCGAGGCGCGGAGAGCGGCATCGAGGTAGCGTTGTGGGTCGTCGATGATCGCGACGGTGCCCTCGCGGCAGCGATCCGCGGGTACCTCGACCGCCCCGTCCCCGCTGCCCCAGACCAGGTCCGTCTCTGGCGCGCCAACGGCCTTCATATCTTCGCCGTGCCCCTGGCGGCAGTCGAAGATGTCCGCCCCGCCCTCCCAGTCCTCGGCCCCGTGCAGCGACAGTGGCTCGGTCTCCTCCCCGAATGGGCCGAAGTTGTCAAAGGCCCCGAACTCGCTTCCGAGCGCTACGCCGGCCTCGACTCCGGCGTCCTTCGACTCGAGCCCGGCCGCCTGCGCATGCTCGCTCGCTGCTGGACCACACCCGATCTCTCCCGCTCCGTTGCCTCTATTCCAGCCTCGAACCTCCGACTCGAGCTCATGCCGCAACTTGCGGATCGGCGGAGGCGGGATCCTCTCGCGCCGCTCGCCGAGCCTGTGCCCAGCAGCGCGCCGGATGCGGGTCTCACGTTCCCACGCCTTACCCTATCGCTCGCTGCCGACGGCTCCGATGCGTTCGTTATCGTCGGAGCTTCGCCCGACCACGATTGGACGCTCGCTGTTCCACCCGTGCGTCCCGAGACGCCGCAGGACGGTGTCGTGGTTTCACCCTTCGGTCCGCTCCCCCCCGGCGCGCCCACCATCGGTGAACTCATGCTCACCGGTGCGCCCCTCGCCTCTACCGCCGAGACCACACGCGTCGTTCTCGTCGTACTGCCCCGCGTCGCCGAACGCTTCGAACTCATCCGCAACTGAGGTCCACCGCATGATCGCACCGAACGCACAGGGTGCCGACGCCCACCGAGCAGGCGATGCACGGCGGAGCGAACGATGGGACCTCTGATCGATGCTCTCTGCTTCGTTGCAGGCCTCTTCCTCCTCGTCAAGAGCGCGGACTGGCTCGTCCTGGGCGGCGCGCTCATCGCCGAGGGCCTCGGCGTCAGGCCGCTCGTCGTCGGGCTCACCATCGTCGCCTTCGGAACCAGCGCGCCCGAACTCGCCGCGGGCATCGGTGCGACCATCCGCGACCACGGCGAGATCGTCATCGGCACAGTCGTCGGCTCCAACATCGCCAATGTCGCCCTCATCCTCGGCGTCGCGTCGCTCATCCGACCGGTTCCCTGCAGGAGACCCGTCGTCGTGCGAGAGATGCCGCTCATGCTCGTCGCGATGGTCGCGGGCGCCGGCGCGATGCTCGGCGGCGGCGTCAGCCGATGGGAAGGCATCGCGCTCACCGCCGGCATCTTGGTCTACATCGCCCTTGCGTATCGAGTCGCGCGACGGGCTCCCGAGCTATTCGAGGCCGATGCTCCCAAACTCGCCACTCCCCCCGAAGGCGGCTTCCCCGCGAAGTGGTGGTTCAAGAACACAGCGCTCGTCCTTCTCGGCTCCGCGGGTCTTGCGCTCGGCGCGCACCTGCTCATCACCGGCGCGGAGTCGCTCGCCCGGTGGCTCGGCGTCTCCGAACTCATCATCGGCCTCACGGTTGTTGCCATCGGCACCTCCCTCCCGGAACTCTTCACGTCGGCTCGTGCAGCCATGACCAGCCACTCGGATATAGCCGTCGGCAACGTCGTCGGCTCCAACGTCTTCAACTCCCTCTGTGTCATGGGCGTCGCCTCGCTCGTTGCCCCGCTCCCTGTCCCCGAGGCCTCGATCGTCCGCGACGTCCCCGTCATGCTCGGCGTCGCCGCACTCGCCCTCTTCCTCATGGCGCCCAGAAAGCGGCTCACACGCCCCGCGGGACTCGTCCTCCTTTTCACCTACGCCGCCTACACCGCCGGCCTGGCAATCGTCTCCCTGCGCGGCTGACAGGGGTCGCGCAGGGAACCGCGCTGTCACGGTCCGAATAACGCTTGTCAGCGCGACTCCGGGCAAGCGCTCACACCAGCGACCCCGCGAACACCCGGAATCCCTCCTCGGTCCCGGAATCCCGCTCGCCGCGCCGCGTCCGACAACCGATGCTCCTGTCGGAGCGTCACGCGCATGCTGAGAGTTCCCATCTCACTCGCCAGGTCGGGCATGGAACTCGCCCTGCCCGTCTACCACCCGAAGCGCCCGGAGAGCGCGCTCCTCCGCGCCGGCGTCGTCCTCGAATCCCACGTCATCGAACGGCTCCGCGAACTCAGCCTCCGCGAGATCTGGATCACCTACCCCAACCTCGACTTCCTCGCCGAGCACGTCAGCCCCACGCTCATCCAGGCGGGGCACGAGGTCACCACCTCCGTCGCGCCCGTCTTCGAGGCCGCCCGCGAGCACAAGCACGCGCGCCTCGAGTATCCCGCCTACCGCCGCGCCGTCCAGTCCCTCCTCGAACGGCTCCTCGAAAGCCCGCGCGCCCGGCTCTTCATGCACGAACTCGGGTCCGCCGGCCCCCCCCCCATCCGACACGCCGGGAACGTCTGCCTCCTCTCGCTCCTCATGGGCATCAAACTCGAATCCTACCTCATGCGAGAGCGCTCCCGCATCGACGCCGTCCTCGCACGCGATGTCTCCAGCCTCGGTCTGGCCGGACTCCTCCACGACGTCGGCATGCTCAGGCTCGACGACGACATCCTCGACCGCTGGAACCGCACGCAGGACGAGTCCGATCCGGCATGGCAGGAGCACGTCCACGCCGGCTTCCGAATGGTCCAGGGGGAGATCGAGCCGTCCGCGGCAGCCGCGGTCCTTCATCATCACCAGCGCTTTGACGGCACGGGCTTCCCCGACCGCGCCACCTTCGACGGCCGCGGCACGCGCATCGCCGGCCACGACATCCACGTCTTCGCACGCATCCTCGCCGCCGCCGACCTCTTCGACCGCACGCGCAACCCCATGCACGCCCCGCGCGCCGAACTCAACTCCCAACCCACCATCCCCATGGTCCGCGCCCTCAACCTCATGCTCTCGCCGCCGCGCTCACGCTGGATCGACCCCATCGTCCGCCAGGCGCTCATCGCCGTCGTCCCGCCCTACGCCCCGGGAACGCTCGTCACCCTCAACGACGGCACGCGCTGCGTCGTCGCCGAGTGGACCCATCTCGACCCCTGCCGGCCCGTCGTCCAGACCATCGGCGACCCCACCACGCACTTCGACGACGACGAGCCTGGCGAGCGCATCAACCTCCGCGACCGCCTCGACCTGTACGTCGCCGTCGCCGAAGGGCAGGACGTCGCCGCCGACAACTTCTTCCCGGGCCACGCCACCGAGTTCGACCTCGACCTCACCCTCCGCCGACAGTACAACGCCGCCTGATACGCGCGAACCGTTCCCGCCGACCGCGCCTACTGTAATCAGGGGCCGCGTCGGCGCGTCTCGCGCGGACGCCAAGTCCGGGAGGCGCCCACGTGCGAACGCTCAACCTCGCCCTCCTCCTCGCCGCCGTCGCGTCCGCGCCCGTCATCCTCATCGTCGCCGGTCCCGCCGCGCCCCGCCACGACGAGCCGGACCTCAGGGCCATCCGCATGACCAACGACACCACGCCGCGCTACTCAAAGAGCGCGCACGACCTCACCCCCCCCTCGCCCGAGCGAATCAGGGAACTCGCCGCGCGGCTCACACCCGACGAGGCCCGAGTCATCCTCCGCAAGGGCACGGAGCCCGCCTTCTGCGGCAACCTCCTCGACAACAAGAAGCACGGCGTCTACCTCTGCCGACTTTGCTCACTCCCCCTCTTCGCCTCCGATTCCAAGTTCGACAGCGGCACAGGCTGGCCCTCCTTCTTCAGGCCCGTCGATCCCGACCATGTCGCCACCGAACGCGACAACGCGCACGGCATGGTCCGCACCGAAATCCTCTGCGGACGCTGCGGCGGACACCTCGGCCACGTCTTCGACGACGCCCCGCAAACCCCGACGGGCCTGCGCTTCTGCCTCAACTCCGCCTCGCTCGAGTTCCACGAGAAAGGCGAAGAACTCCCCCCCGCCGCACGACCCGTTCCCACCGAGACTGCCTACTTCGCCGGCGGCTGCTTCTGGGGCGTCGAAGACCGCTTCCAGCAGATCCCCGGCGTCATCGACGCCGTCAGCGGCTACCAGGGCGGCCACGTCGAAAACCCCACCTACAAGCAGGTCTGCTCCGGCAACACAGGGCACGCCGAAGCCGTCCGCGTTGTCTACGACCCCGCCCGCCTCGCCTACCGCGACCTCCTCGAGTGGTTCTTCAAGTTCCACAACCCCACCACGCCCAACCGCCAAGGCCCCGACGTCGGCACGCAATACCGCTCGGCCATCTTCGCCGCCGACGAGCGCCAACTCGAAGAGGCCCGCGCCTTCGTCGAAGCCCTCCAGCAGACCGAGAAGTACCGCACCCGCCGCATCGTCACCCAGATCGAGCCAGCGCCCAAGTTCTGGGAGGCCGAGGACTACCACCAGGACTACCACCTCAAGCACGGCGGCTCCTGCGCGCTCCCCCCGGACTGACTCCGACGTCAGCAACGTGCGTTCACGCGGACATTCGGCGTTCCTCACTCCGGTTCAGCGATGGGAACGCGATCGCGGGCGTCGGTCTTCCAAGGAACGGGCAGAGTTTCTCCCATCCTTGGCCGGCGCAGACGTCGATCTGGAGCAAGTCAACGGGCCTGTCCGCAAAGTGTGCGCGCACCGCGGCGACGTGGCGGCGGTAAGCCTCGACGAACAGATCTGCGTCCCATCCCCGGGTGCCGTAAAGCCTCGCACGGATGTCGCCGCGCGGCTCGCCAGGTTCGAGAGATTCCGGCGGCCTGCGGGACATGTGCTCGCCGACAGAGCGGAGCCACGACCCGAGTTGGCGCACCGTGAGAATGAACTTCGACCCGGGGAAAGCCGCGTCGAGCTCGCGGTAGAACGCGGCGACGGAGATGTCGGTCGCGGCGTCGTACCCTCGGAGTGCCTCGGCGTACTGCCCCGATAGCATGAGGGCGCAGTCCGGGTAGTGGATGGAGCGGTATCCGAGCGAGCAGAGCGCCTCGTTGAGACTGTTCGTGCCCGTCTTGCTCAGGCCGATGCCGAAGACCATCCCGCCCATGCGCCACCCCCATGTCGAGTCCGCCCCTCCGATTCCCATCGGTCCGTGAACGGGGTTGCGCTCAGAATCCACCGATACCGCCTGGGCTCCCGCGACGCAGCGATGCCGCACCAGACCGGTACACTGGATCCGTGATCGTCCCTAGCTTCAGGACTGCGTCCGGATGCTGCCTCGTTGCCCTTGCAGCGCTTGTTTGCCCCCCCCTTGCGTCGGCACAGCGGCTGGACCTCGGCGGAGTGCGCGTGCCGGAGCCGGGGGAGGGGAAGGCCGCACTGGCGGTCGCGTCGCTGATGGAGGAGCAGGCGCGGACGATCGAGGCCCGGGACACGTCGGCGGCGGGGCGGGTGCGGTCGGCGGCTCGGCGTCTGGCGGCGGCGTTGATCCGATCGGGCGAGGAGGCGGGCGAGCGCGGGAGCGTGCGTGTGGTGACGGGGCGGACGCTCGCGGTGGGGATGGCGGACCTCGACTTGTTGCTGACGAACCAGACTGCGCTGGCGGAGCCGACGCTGCACGCGGTGGCGGATGAACTGGCGTTTCTGGGCGCGGCCGTGCCGCCGGACGACAACGAACTGGACCGGTCGATCCGCGATGCGTTCGCGCCGCTGACGATGCTGGCGGGCGCGCCGGGCGGGGCGGTGGGGTGGTTTGTCGGGGGCGAGCGCGGGCTGCCGGAGGGCGCGACGATCACCCGACTTGCGGACACGCTCGTTGCCATAGGTGATGGGTCGGGGCTTCCGAACGATACCGCTGCGGCTGTGTATGCGCTTGCCAAGCGCACGCGGCTCGCGGCGGGGTGGCCTGCGTACGTGCGGTCGGCGGAGGCGGTCGCGGCGGGCGTGCTGGAGGCGCATGTCGCGGTCGAGTCGCTGCCGGCGTGGGTGACGCGAGAGGCACGCGAACGGCTGCGCGGGGAGCGCGACCGCGCGATCGTGGCGTTGACGAACGCCTCGCTCGCGCCGTCGGCGATGGCGTCGCTGCGCGACCTGCGCACGCTCGCGTCGATCGCGGCGCGGCTGGACGCGATCGACGCGGCGCGGGCGGGATCGCGGCAGGCGCGCGAGGCGTGGCTGCGGCTCGTCGTGGTCGACGCGAATGATGTGCGCCGGGCGGGCGCGTCGCCGGCGCGGATCGGGGCGGCGATGGACCGGGCGCTGTCATTGGTGGAGGCGCGGGCTGCGCTGCCGGATGAGTCGGCGGTGGCGCGGCAGGTGCGGCCCGCGCTGCGTGCGCTGGCCGATGCGGCACGGGATGGTGAGCCGCGCGTGCTGGCGGTGATGGCGGGCGTGCTGGAGCAGCCGGACCCGCTGACGGACCCGGCGATCGTGGCTGCGCTGAACGCGCAGCAGCGTGCGTTGGACGATGCGCGGATGCTGGTCGCGCTGAACCGACTGCTGTGCGAGTGGGTCGGCGCGGGTGCGCCGGGCGACGCGCCCGCGCCCGAGACCGAGCCGCGCACGCGCGAGCCGACGCCTGTGCGGGCGATGCTGCCGCTGGCCGAGCGCGTGCGTGTGCTGGGCGTCGAACTCGGGCGGCCGGCGTCGCGCGAGGGCGCGCTCGCGGAGTTGCGGACGCTGGCGGAGACCGCCCCGCTGCTCTTCGACATGCCGGGGCTGGCGGAACTGACGGCCGATCCGGGCGAGCGAGGGTGGCGCGACGCTACGGGCGGACGGGGTGAGGAGATCGCGCGGGCTGCTGCGGCGGCGCGGGCCGCGTGGGTCGAGTCGGCCTCGTCGGATCGGCTGTCGGATCGGCGCGGCGCGGACACCGAACGCCTGCGGACGCTCGCCGCGACGCTGGCGGTTCAGCGGGATGCGGCGTCGTACCTGCGGCTGATCGCGTCGCCCGCGCCGATGCCGGGCGCGGCGCAGTCGTGGCCTGGGTGGGAGATGTCGGCCCGCGGGCTGGCGTCGCTCGGGCCTCGGGTGCGGGCGGAGGCGGCTTCGCGCGCGCTCGCGCTGCGGGATGAGGCGCCGGGCGCGCTGCTGGCGGGGCGGCTCGAACGGCTGGCGGCGGCGCGCGGGGTGGGCACGCGGCGTGGTCTTCTTCACGAGGTTGCGCTGGGGCCGCCGCGCGAGGGATCGTGGCTCGCGGATCGGCGCGGCGTGCTGGCGGCGGTGTGCCGGTACGCGGAGGAGGCGGCGCACGCGGCGGCGTCGAACGAGGCGGGGCGGGCGGAGGAACTGCTGCGTTATGTCAACGACCGGGCGAAGTCGCTGCTGGCCTCGCTGCCGGAGGAGTAGCCGTAGACGCGGTGGACGCGCAGGCCCTGGCGTTCGTAGACGGCGCGGCGTTCCCAGACCGCGCTCTCGTGCAGGTAGGTGCTGATGAGGACGTCGGTCGCGCCGGAGAGGGCGGCGTCTGTGGGCGCGACGACGGGCACGCCGCGGATCGCCCCCCCCTGGCGGGCGGGGTCGTCGTCGGTGAAGGCGACGACGCACGCGGGCGATTCGGCGAGCACCTCGGCGAGTTCGGTGGTGTGGCGGCCCGCGCCGTGGACGACGATGCGCCGGCCGGCGAGCCGATCGAGCACGGCGCGCATGCGCTCGGCGGCGTCGGAGGGCACGGTCGTGAAGGCGACGGGACGATCGTCGGGCCAGCGGCGGGCGGGCGCGGCGGCGCAGGCGTCGATGATCGCGGCGTAGGCGGCGGCCATGCGCTCGACGCTGAAGGCCTCGCGGGTGCGCTTCGCGGCGGCTGCGCCGGCGAGTTGCGGGCCGGCGCGGATCGCCCGCTGCACGCCGTCGGCCATGGCGTGGCCGATCGCGGCGTCGTCGGAGTCGTCGTCGGCGTCGATGAGGAAGCCGGTGACACCGTCGGCGATCTGCTCGTCCGCGCCGGAGGCGGTTCGCGTGATGACGGGCGTGCAGCCGCGGGCCATGGCTTCGAGGACGGAGACGCTCAGGCCCTCGTAGCGCGAGGCGAGGACGAAGAGGTCGGCGGCGTCGAGCAGCGCGGCGACGCCGGCGGGGGAACGCGGTGCGAGGCGGCGGACGCTCGGGCGGGTCGCGCAGGCGGCGTCGATCTCGGGGCAGGCCGGGCCGTCGCCGACCATGGCGAGTTCGTGCGCGACGCCGCGGGCGGCGAGGGCGTCGGACATGGCGATGAGGGCGCGCACGCGTTTCTGCTCGTGTTCGATGCGCCCGGCGTAGAGCAGGCGGATCGGACGCCCGTCGAGCGGCGCACGCGGCGCGGCGATGCCCGGGGCCTCAACGCCGTAGGGCACGCGGTGCACGTCGGCGGCACGCTCGGGCAGGCGGCGGCGCAGGCGGTCGGCGATCCGCTCGCTCACGCCGACGAAGGCGTGGACGATCGGCTCGAAGTGGGCGCACACCGCGTCGTTGTAGGCGAGGTCGGCGTGGTGGACGGCGAGGGTGCGGATGGCGTCGGCG
>JAHCJE010000089.1 GCA_026128865.1 Phycisphaeraceae bacterium
GTAGCCGACCCCCCGACCGAGCGGCACGCGCAGTTCCGCCGCCACGCGCGCCGCGATGCTCCGGGCCGCCACCCGGCGCGGCTGCGTGTGCGCGATCATCCCCGTCGCCCCTCGCCCCAGTTCCAGGCAGAACTTGGGCAGTTGCGTGCTCTTGCCCGAGCCAGTCTCGCCGCACACCACGACGACCTGGTGTTCCCGGATCGCCGCCAGGATGCGCTCCCGCTCGGCGACGATCGGCAACTCGGGCGGGTAGTCGATGGCGCGGATGCGTCCGGCTCGCGCCGCGGCCCGCTGCGCCGACCGCTCCGCCTGCGCGTGCAGCGAGCGCACCTCGTCGGCCCGTCCCGCGTGGTCAGCCGCGCGAAGCCGGCGCGCGATCCGCTCCCGGTCCGTCGCCATGCACGACGGGAGGAGGCGTCTCACGATGGCCGCGGCTTCGGACACGGGCAATCGTTGGCGGCCCGCGCTGCGGGGTCAGCATGTCACCGAAACACCCAGATCGGACAGCCGGACGCTCACGTCGTGCGCCTTGGGCAGCGACGGGATCGCGCCCGCCCGCGTCGCCGCCAGCGCGCCCGCGACGCACCCTGCCCGGACGGCCTCCTCGACCGATCGCCCCGAGGCCAGCCACGCCGCGACCGACCCGCAGAACGCGTCCCCCGCCGCCGTCGAGTCCACCGCCCGAACCGGGATCGAAGGCACGCGCAGCGACCCGTCGCGCGCGGCCAGGCACGCGCCCTCCGCCCCGGCCGTCACCACGACCGCTGCCGGCCCAAGCCGCAGCGCATCACGGGCGAGCGTCAACGGGTCATCCTCCGCCGCGCCGCCGGTGAGCAGCGCGGCCTCGCCCCTGTTTGCAACGAGCAGATCGACCTGCCGAAGCATCGCTCCGGGCACGACCCCAGCCGGCGCGGCGTTCAACACCACGCGACGCCCCGCGCCGCGCGCGATGCGAATCGCCGCCTCGACGGTCTCGAATGGTGTTTCGAGTTGCACCAGGAGCACCGCGGCGGAACGAACGATCCCGGCGACGCTCTCGACGTCCTCGGGCGTGAGGCTCGCGTTCGCGCCGGGCGCGACGACGATCGTGTTCTCGCCCGCTCGCTCGTCCACGATGATGACGCCGACCCCCGTGGCCGTCCCCGCTGTCGCACGGATCGCCGTGGCGTCCACCCCCTCGCGGACAAACATCGCCCGCAGCGACTGGCCGTAGTCGTCCGCACCGATCCGTCCCACCATCGACACGCGCGCCCCCATGCGAGCCGCCGCGACGGCCTGGTTCGCCCCCTTGCCCCCGGGGAACGTCTCGAACGGCCCGCCCAGGATCGTCTCGCCCGGCGCGGGCAGACGCGGCGTGCGCACCACGAGGTCCATGTTGATCGAGCCGACGACGCAGACGCTTCCGCTCACGGCCGTGCTCCTTCGTTGTCTCGCTGCCCCGGCGTCCGATGCACCGTCGCCCAGACCTCCCGCTTCGCGTCGAGGTCGCGCCACTCCTTGCGCCCCATCACCAGGTCCGCCATCACCGTAACGATCTCGCGCGGCCGCACGGCAAACCGCACAAACGACCACTCGATCGGCCGGCCACGAAACACTGCTCCGCGCGCCCACTCCGGCGGGTCCGACGGCCCGGGCGCGAGCCAGCCCGTGTCGCGCAGGTGGAGCGGGGCATCGGCCGGCGCTGCGCCCGCCTGCCACGAGCCGCACTCGCCCATGAGGTTCGTCTTGGCCGCGAGCGCGACCGTCCCCGGCAGTTTCAGCGTCACCTCCGCCGGCTCGCCGTCCCACTCGACGAGGCGAATCACGAACGGGTGCGTGCATGCCCCACCCGACTCGCGCGCTATCCGGTGCCCAGCCCAGTCGGGAAGATGCTCGCCGGACCTCATGGACTCGCGGTAGAAGGCGTGCGCGAGGACGTTCGACGCCCCCTCGACGCTCAGCGAACCCCACGACGCTGGAATATCGCCAGGCTCGCCATCGGACGAGCCGAGGTGCGGCCATTGCAGAAACTCCTCCGCGCGTTGGACTCGTTGCGCATTCGTCATGCCCTTGTGCGGAAGGAGCAGGAACGACTTCTCCACTGCATCCTCAACCCGGGCTTCATCCCACGGGTCACGCGCGGCCAGCACCAACTCGACCGACCCATCCCTCATGAACCCCTGATGCATGCTGTTCGTGACAACAAGCAGTTCACCCTCGCCGAGCGACACCTCCAGGAACCGCTGCGCGACGAACGGTTTGCGAACCTCCTCGAACCACTGCTCAGAGGTCATCCAGTCGCCGCGTGGGTACTTGCGGCACGCTGTCAGACGGGGCGTCAACCGCTCGACGCTCCAGGGCGTGTCGGCAAGAACCGAGTCGGTTCCGGACTCCACGTTGAACCAGAGCCGCAGAGCGCCCGAGAATCCCGGAGCGAGTGTGCGGAGTCCTTCGGCAGTCACGTCCAGCCGCACGCCATCCTCGCCGCCGAGAACCGAGTAGCGCACCACTGTCTCAACGCCACCGAGCCACCGAGACACGACGACCTCAGGCTCCCCGTTGGGGCCATGCTCAATCGTGACAGCGCAAGCCCCGGCGATCGCACCTTCATCCCCAGGCTGAAGGTCAATGAGCGGGCGACCGGCGAGCGAGATGTCCACCCCGCATGCCCGCAGCGCGAAAACGCTCCCCGATCCAGAGTCAACCTCGACCTCACACCCGCCGCGCCGAAGCCGAATCCTGCCGTCGCGCGTCTCCACGACGGCTCGATCCAGCAGGCGGTACGCAGCCGTTGACGGATCGATCGGCGCATGGCCGAAGGGCGGAATGCCTTCAATCATCGCCGATCCACCGTCGGGAACGTCGAGATTGATCGTTGTCGGCCACCCGAGCGGGTTCAGGGCGTACTCCGCATCGTCTGGCAACGCAATCCTACGCTTCAAACGCGAGATCACATCGGCCGATCACCTCCTCCGGCAATCCAGTCGGCTTTATTCTCCTGAGCCTCCGCGATCGCGCCGCAAAGGCCCTCGCATTCGTGATTGTCGTGATGCTGTGCCGCCAGCAGTTCCCGCCACACCTCGTCCAGTTCCCACACCGGGTACGCGTCCCATGACGCGTACGGGCGACCGAACACACTGAGCGATGCTGCGAACGCCTCCGCGTTCAAGATCGTGCGCTCGACCTCACCGCAACGCCTGGGGTGCCTGTCCCCGTTCTTCCCCAGCGTCATCCCGTGCCACACATCGTCCATCGTGTACGCCCGGACCGGCGGATCGCTGTCGCCCGTCGCCCGCAACTCCTCGATCAACGCGCCGCACGTCCGCGCCCGGACCTCGAACCGAGGGTCCGCGAACAACTCCTTGAGCCGCGGCAGCAGCACCTCGCTCCGGCACATCCAGTCCCGGCTCGGCATCAACTCCAGCCACTGCACGATCGCCGGCGAGTCCAACTCCCGGATCAAGCCCTGCTCGAGCAGCCCGTCGAAGTCCTCCGGCCACTGGTGCACGTTCAACTCGTTGCGCGGCAGCGTCGGCAGCCGCGTGCCGTCCACGCCCTCCCACAGGATCAGGCTCGCTCGCTCGCGCGGCACCTCCGGCGTGTGCCATGTCCACTGGAAGAACAGGTTCGCCCCCGTGAACCCGCACGACGCCAGCATCTGCGGCAACTGCGGGAAGAAGTAGAACTCCTCCTCCCAGAACGTCCGCGGCCGCACGCCGAGCAGCCGCAGCACGCTCCGCACGCCGAACGTGAACTGCCGCACGTTGCTCTCACCGCCGTGGAACAGGCCGTAGGGCTGCCCGTAGGAGCACCCGACCGGCTCGACCGTCCCCGCCCGCACCGCCTCGCGCAGTTCGGCGAGCGCATCGGGGCACTCGGCCGCCATCTTCTCGTACCCGACGCCGTCGAAGTTCACGCACCCGCGCGCCCCCGTTTCGCGGCAGAGGCGCAGCATGTCCCGCACCGACCCGGGCAGCACGTCGTACCCCCACAGCCACTGCATGTCCACCCAGTGCATGTGGTTGCCGAAGGTGTAGTAGAGAGGGCGTCGCTCCACAGGGTCCCTCCGCTCGAACGGTCGTCCTCGCCTTCCCCTTGCGAACCGTCGCCGAACGACCCCAGCGTAGCGCCCTGGATGCCCCGGAGCCTGGAGCGCCGCGACATGTGGACGCGGCTGGGAACTCGCCCGCCCCCGCCCGCGAGTCGCGATCCGACGAACGCCCCGGGAAGACACCCCGACGAGGCTTCGCCTAGACTCCCCTCCTGCCAGACCGCAACCCTTCCGGCCAGCCCGCAACCACACCGACTCGCACGCCCGCCACGCACGACGGAGACGCCCGTTGAGCCGATCGACACCCATCCCCGCCGCGGACCTGAGCGAACTGGCCTCCGTCCGCGGCCTGCGGGCCATCGTCGAGACCACGAAGCCGCGCATCACTCGACTCGTCACAATCACCTCGCTCGTCGGCTTCGGCATGGCCGCCCTCGAGCGATACGCGGCGGGGCACCGGTGGGCCTTCGGCGAACTCGCACTCCTCGTGCTCGGCACGACGATCGGCACCGCGCTCTCCGCGGCGGGCGCGAACGCGCTGAACCAGTGGATGGAGCGCGACCGCGACGCCCTCATGCGGCGCACCGCCACTCGCCCGCTTCCCGAGGGACGCCTCGCTCCGTCCTCGGTCCGCACGGCCGGCCTCGCGCTCTCGCTCCTTGGTGTGCTGACGCTCCTTCTGCTCGCCGGCGTCGTGCCCGCGCTCGTCTCGCTGGCGTGCGTGGCACTGTACGTCTGGGTCTACACGCCGTCGAAGCCCGTCACCGCGACCTCGACGCTCATCGGCGCGGTGCCGGGCGCGCTCCCGCCGCTCATCGGCTGGTCGGCGGTCTCGGCGACGCCCGGGCTTGCGGCGCTCGTCGAGCCTGGCGCACTCGTGCTCTTCGCCGTCATGTTCGTCTGGCAACTCCCCCACTTCCTCGCCATCGGCTGGATGTACCGCGAGGACTACGCCCGCGGCGGCTACCGCGTCCTCCCCGCCCTTGAACGCGGCGAGCACCGCACCGCCGTCGCCATCGGCCTCACGGCCCCGTTGCTCGTCGCGCTCACGCTCGCCCCCGCGTGGGCGATGCCGAGCCTCCTCGGGCCGGGCTATCTCGCCGCCGCGCTCCTCACCGGCGGCGCGTTCCTGATGCTCTGCGCCCGCCTCGCTGCCGCGCGCCGGCGCGAACTCGCCCGCCCCGTCTTCATCGCGTCCATCGTGCACCTGCCGATCCTGCTGTGCGCGATGGTCGCCGACGGCATGGCCCACGCCCTCCTCTGATGCCACACGCCGCAGACGCGAGCGAGAGCGACACCATCGCCATCCGGGCGCGCAACCTGCGCCGCACCTATCCCGGATCGCGAGGGCGCACCCCGCGCGTCGCGCTCGACGACCTCTCGCTGACCGTTCCGATCGGCGAGTGGGTCGCCCTTCTCGGGCCGAACGGCTCGGGAAAGTCCACGCTCATTCGCCTCATCAGCACCGCCGACCGCGCGACCGATGGAACGCTCGAAGCCCTCGGCAGCACGATCGGGAGAGGCACGACCAACGCCCGTGCGTTGCGCGCGTACAAGTCGGGACTCGGCGTCGTCTTTCAGTCCCCCGGCCTCGACCGGCTCCTCACCATCCGCGAGAATCTGCTCGCGCAGGCCTCGCTCTTCGGCCTCTCCGGGCGAGCATCGACCGAGCGCATCGCGAGCGCCGCCCGACGCTTCGAACTCGTCGATCGCCTCGACGACCGTGTCGGCTCGCTCTCCGGCGGTCTTGCCCGTCGCGCCGACCTCGCCCGTGCCCTGCTGCACCATCCCCGGCTGCTTCTGCTCGACGAACCGACCGCGGGCCTCGACTATGACGCGCGTACCCGCTTCCTCGACACCATCGCCGCGCTGCGCCGCGAGGCCGCCGATGCCGGAACGCCGCTGACGGTGCTGATGAGCACGCACCTCATGGACGAAGCCGAGCGGGCCGACCGTGTCGTGATGATGCACGAGGGCAGGATCGTCGCCGACGGCGCGCCCTCCGCGTTGCGGGGCGCCATCGGCGGTTCTTCCCTCCGTTCTGCCGGCAGCGCGGCCGCGCCGATCCTGGAACGGTGCCTGCTCAACGTTTCGATCGCGCCGGATGGCGGCATCATCGGACGCAGCGGGGACCGCGAGGCCCTCGCCGCGGCCGCCTCGGAACTCGCCCGCGCCGGCCTCCCTTTCGAGGTCTCACCGCCCACGCTCGGCGACGCCTACCTCGCCGCGACAGGACGCCCGCTCTCCGAAGGGAGCACGCCATGAGCGCGAGCGGCATCCACGCCTTCGTCCGCCTCACCGCCCGTGAACTCGTGCGCTTCGTGCGCCAGCCCTCGCGGATCGTCGCCACGCTCGGCACGCCGGTGCTGCTCTGGCTCCTGCTCGGCAGCGGCTTCGCCGGGTCGTTCGCCCCCCCCTCAGGCCACGCCGCGACGACCTACGCCGCGTTCCTGCTGCCCGGCGTCCTCACCGTCTCCGTCATGTTCACCGCGATCCTCGGCGCGATCTCGCTCATCGACGACCGGCACGCGGGCTTCCTCCAGTCCGTGCTCGTCAGCCCCGCGCCGAGGTGGGCCGCCTGGGGTTCGAAACTCGCCGGCGCTTCCGCCATCGCGACGGCGCAGGCCGCCCTGCTCCTCCCCGCGGCCGCGATCCTCGGGCTGCCCGCGGGCACACTCGGCCACCTCGGAGCGCTCGCCGCGCTCGCGTGCGTCGCGGTCGGCGTGGCAGGCCTCGGCCTCGCGCTCGCCTGGCGCGTCGACTCGGTGCAGGGCTTCCACGGCGTGATGAACCTGCTGCTCATGCCCATGTGGCTGCTCTCCGGCTCGGTCTTTCCGCTCGAGGGCGCGAGCGGCTGGCTGCGTGCCGTCATGTTTGTCAACCCGATGACGTGGCCAACGCAGGCCCTGCACGCCTCGCTCGCGGGCGTCTTCGATCCGATCGCCTGGGGGGCTACGATCCTCTTTGCCGCTGCCGGAGTTGCCCTCGCCGCCTCGACCATCGGCTCGCGGCGCTGACTCGGGAGGCCGACATGCCCAGGTGGTTCACCCCGCTGCTCATCGTCGCCGTCGTCGGACTTGCGCTGTCGGTATCTGCCGCGCTCATGCTCCGCGCCAGGCAGGCAGAGCAGGCTGCGGAGGCACGCCGGCTCGCGCAGGAACAGTCGCACGTCTCCACCAACGCCCAGCTGGACGTCCGCCGCGCATCGCTCGAACAGCTCCTCCGCCCCATCCCCGAGCCACTCGGCGAACTCCGCGTGCCCGAGTTCAGCCTCGTCGATCAGGACGGCATCCCTGCCGACCAGTCGATCTTCGACGGCCAGGTCACCGTCCTCAGTTTCGTCTTCACACACTGCGTTCTCGTCTGCCCGATGCTGACCGGGCGCATGTACGAGCAATACGAGAACCTCGCCGGCACGAACGTCCGCTTCGTCTCCATCAGCGTCGATCCGGCGAACGACACGCCGGCGCGCCTCCGCGAGTACGCCGCCGCGTTCGGCGTCGATCACTCCCGCTGGCGGTTCCTCACGGGCGATGCCGAAACGATTCGCCGCATCGCCTCCGAGAGCCTCAAGTTCGACGTCTCCGACGACCCCGACGACTCGAACCGCATCACCCTGCCCAGCGGTCAGACCATGGCCAACATCAGGCACCCCGATCGCATGATCCTCGTCGGACCGGACCGCCGCCTGATCGGCCTCTACTCCCCCAACTTCGAGGACGACCGCGCCGCCCTCACCGCCCGCCTCAAGGCCATCGCCGGCAAGGACCGCGGCTGAGCGCGATCAGCCACCTCGCACCATCGCCTCAACGTCCTTCGGCTCGATCGGGATGTGCGCCGAAAGGTTCCGGCTCCCGCGCGGCGTGACGAGCACGTCGTCCTCCAGTCGAATCCCGAGCCGGCGCTCCTCGACGTAGATGCCCGGCTCGATCGTCACCACCATGCCGGCCTTCAGCGCGCCGTCCGACGCCACGTCGTGGACCTCCAGCCCCAGCGGGTGCCCGATGCCGTGGTAGAAGGCGTCCGCGAACCCTGCCCTGTCGATGATCTCGCGTGCGGCCTCGTCCGCCTGCCACATGTGGTTGCCCGGCTTGACCGCCGCGATTGCCGCCCGCTGGGCGCGCAGCACCGTGCGATAGACATCCACCTGCTCAGCCGTGAACTTGCCCGATGCCGGGTACGTCCGCGTGATGTCCGCCGCGTAGCCGTCCACCGTCGCCGCGGCGTCGATGAGCACGAGGTCGCCCGCCACGATCGCAGCGTTGTTGCGCATGTAGTGCAGGACCGCCGCGTTCGGCCCCGCGCCGACGATCGAGTTGTACGCCGTCCCGTCCCCGCCCGCGTCGCGCATCGCCCGTTCCAGCGCCTCCTGGACATCCCGCTCGTTCGCGCCGGGCTTCATGGCGGCAGCAGCCGCCCGGTGCCCCGCGAGCGTAGCGTCGATCGCCCGCGAGATCGCCGCCAGTTCGACCGGCGACTTGATCGCTCGCATGGACGGGAGAAGCCCCGTCCAGTCTTCGATTGCGACGCCTGCCGTCCGTTCGCACAACTGCCGGAAGAGCGCCAGGTCCGGCGGAACCGCCGCCGTGTGCAGCGACGGCGGGTGCAGCGTCGCCAGCCGCTTGCGCTGGCGTGTGATCGTGGCGAGCACGTTCGGCAGGGCCCGCGTGCGCAGCACGGTGTCGAACCCCGTGCGGGACTTCAGCTCGCTCCCGATCGCGTCGCGGTGCCCGTCCCACATCTCCATCTCTGGGTCACGCGGCTTAAGGAGCAGGATGCTCCGCCGGCGCGGATCGGGGTTCGCCCCGTCGAAGAGCACCGCAGCCCCAGCCTCGTCCCCGATGCCGGTCAGGTAGTAGAACGAACGGTCGGCCTCCCACTGCCCGCGCAGGTGCCCGCCCCCCTCGCCCGCGAAGACAAGGCCGATCGCACCTTTCAACTCGCGCAGCACCGCCGCCCGGCGCGCCGCGTAGTCCTTCACACCCGGCTTCTTCACCGACACGCTCGACACGCCACGCTTCGCCATCGTCCGCTCCAGGCCCTCACACCGACCCGCCGAGCGCCCGACGCAGGCGCTCCTTCGCGGCGTCGTCGTACATCGCCAACTTGCCGAATCCTTCCACCGCACCCGCCTGCACGGCCTGAGCCTGCGCATCCTCGTAGTTGCTGACGAGCATGAGCACAGGACGCCCGCCGCCCCGCCGCGACGCGAGTTGCCGGATCACTTCGATGCCGTCCGCGGCCGAGAACGTGCCCTCCAGCGCCCGGTTCACCAGCGCCAGGTCCGCCCCTTCGATCGCTCGCGACAGTGACTCATCGTCATTCGCCGACTCGAACGACGCGTCCGGGACCGCCCCGCGCACGGCCGACCGCAACATCGCCGCGTCCGGCCCGCAGTGCCCGATGAGAATGATCTTCGGAGTTCGTTCAGTCATTGCTTCTGTCTTCCTCGCGCCGAATCTCAACAACCTTGGCATCAACTGTAACCCGGACGCCATGCCAGTTGAACTCGCGGGTTTCGCCGTGCGGATGCCGGATGGCGGAGGCCGTGTTGCGGATCGAACGAGCGCTGAGCCGATCCAGGCCGACACCATCCATGAGGCGTGTGTATGCCGATCGCAGAAGGCTACCAACCACGATCCACCGTGTCGCTTCGAGTCTGGTCCGGTCGAAACGGTATGCGATGACGCGACCGTTGCGTTCCTCCGGCTCGGCGTGCTTCCACAGCCGGCCCGCCTCGTCGTCGATCAGACCGATCGCGTCGCGTACAAACTCCGCGAGACGGGCCGCGTGGTCGCAGGTCGCGGGCCGAAGCCGCAGGATTTCCTTGACTGGTCCCGCTCGAAGCGCAGCACGAAGCCGCTCGACGTCCCGGTTCGTGGCATCCTCGGCCCACCGCCACCGGCATCCCGTGCAGATTCGCTCCGATTCTGCTCGCGTAAGTCGGAGCATCGGGCGAATCAGCTGCAGCCCGCGATCACCGAGCGGTCTCCGCTGGGTGACCCCGACAAGCCCGTTAAGGCCCGTGCCGCGCATCAAGCCCATCAGCATCGTTTCCAGCTGGTCCTCGGCGTGGTGCGCGGTCGCTACATACGGACACCCGTTGTCAAACGCCAGACGTTCCAGCGCCCCGTACCTGAGGTTCCTCGCGTTGGCCTCGTCGTTCCCTTTCAGGTCGGCGACACGCACGCGAGCGTCGACGAACGCCAGACCAAGCCCGTCCGCCAACTCCTGCGCTCTCGCCCGGTCGGCAAGCGCTTCGGCCCGCGGACGAAGATCATGGACCACGTGCCCGACGACGAGCCGGTCGGTCGCCGAGGCGAGGCAGAGCACCAACGCCGAAGAATCCGCCCCGCCTGAGCACGCCACGAGGGTTCTTCGGTCCGCGTCCTTGCGGTCCGGCCCGCCCGAAAGGCGACGCCACTGACGGATCACGACGGCGACCGCAGAATCGCGTCGTGAGGGCCTCTCCACTCCCTTGGGACCGGGCATCGGGGGAGATGATACCGCGACGCCGCCCCCTGACCCGTGGTATCGTGGCGTCGCATGGACGCGACCTCACTCCTGATGCTCGCGGCAGCCACACCGGCCCGACCCCCCGTCGGTCCGCTGCCGGGGCTGCTCATTGCCGCCGGGCTGATGATCATCCTGTTTATCGCCATGCGCAAGGTGCAACAGCGGATTGCCGCCCGGGCACAGCAGGAGATGTCTCCGCGTGAACGCATCGAGGCGATCCGGACACAGGCCGCCGAACGGGACTCCGCCGAGGCGGTCATGGCAGACATGCATGACCTGGCCCGTGAACTGGCGGCCCAACTCGAAGCCCGCGCCGCCAAACTGGAGAAGCTCCTCCGTGATGCCGACGAACGACTCGCGCGACTCGAGGCCGCGGATCCCACACCGCCGGACGGCCGACGCGCCACAGCATTGCCCACGACCGACCCCCTGCACGCCAGGGTCTACGAACTCGCTGACAGAGGGCTGCCCTGCGTGGAAATCGCGAGAGAGATCGACCGCCCGACCGGGCAGGTCGAACTCATCCTCGCGCTTCGCCGGACGGGGTGAACGCTCGGATCAGACGAGAACCGCCTTCTGTGAGACATTCTCAGCCTGCCACTCCCCGCCCGGCTGCCACCAGTAGCGGAGCAGTTCGTTGTCGGCCGACGCGCCGACAAGGCTGATCGTGCCCGCCGGCGAAGCGATGCCGGCGACGCGCCCGGAGAACAGGGGAGCGCCGTCGATGAAGTCGCTGATCGCCGTCACCGCCCAGCGGTCATCCGCGATGCCGGGCGCCCACCAGTACACGACGGTGTGCCCGTCGCTACGGCGGCCGACGACGTTCAGCCCTCCCCAAGGCGTGACGTAACTCGCCAGTGACCCCGGCTCCAGTCCAGGCCCGTCGAAGAGCTGGCTGAGATTGCTCTGCACCCATTCGCCCTCGAACTCGGGCACCCACCACGTCGTCGTCACGTCGCCTTGGGCATTGATGCCGGCGAGGTTGATCCCACCCCACGAGGTCAGGTAGGGGGTGAGACCGCCGAACAGGGCCGGCGCCCCGGTGATCGCGCTCAGGTTGCTCACCGTCCAACGCTCAAGCCCCGGCGCCCACCAGACCGCGTGAATCGCCCCGCTCGCGTCCAGGCCCGCGATGTTCAGCCCGTTCCACGACGTCACGTAGCTGACGAGATCGCTGACGAACGCCGGGGTGGCAAGCCCCTGCGGGGCGAGGTCCGACGCCGAAACATTGCGAAAACTCCACGCGAGGTTCCCCTGGCCGTCGATGCCGCCGGTTTGCGAGAAGAGGAGCAGATCCCCGGTCGCGCTCTGACCCGCGAGCATGACAAGCCCGTCCCTGGTGATGAACGACGTCAGGCTCGAGACGATGAGACCCGAGCCGGCGATCTCGCCATTGAGGTTCCGGGCCGACCAAACCCCCTCGCCGCTGTTGGTGTAGAGCCTGATCCCCTCGGCGGAAGGCGCCGCGGCGTAGGTTCTGCTGTCCTTCGGATCGACCCAACTCACCAACTCGCCGGTCTGCCCGGTGTTCTGTGTCTTCAGGCCAAGGTCGGTCACCGACCAGCCCGTACCGTCGGCGTTCTGACGGAAAACCGTCGCGCCGCCGAACTGGTTGAGGATGCCGATCGTCGCGCGATCGAACGAATCAGCCGAGCCGCCAGGCAGCACGTTGTCCCCGACCAGCAGGCTCGCGGGCGGCTCATACACCAGGCGCGCGCTGAGGATCGTCGCGAAATGCTCGGGAAGAAGATCGTTGAAAGTGATCGAGTCAGGATCGACGAGCAGCGGAACAGTCGTGAACGCGCCAGAGTTCGAGAACCTGGCGACCTTCAGCTGCGACAGCGTGGTCACCACCTCCTTCCCCCCCACCACGCCCCCGAAGACCGTGAAGCCTCCGTTCTGCGTGTCGAGGTTCGAGGCATTGTTCCCGAGATTGAAGAAGAACTGGTTGGTCGCTGAGTCGGGATCGCCCGACAACTTGGCGTATGCGACGGTCCACTGCACGTTCGAGCGGCTGAACTCGTTGACGATCGGATCCTGCTTGGGCACGTCGGCAAACCAGAACTCCTCTGTGTCCCATCTGAAACCGCCGCCCTGGAGAACGAAGCCATGGTCAAGACGGTGGAAAATCGAGTTGTCGTAGTCACGCCGCTCCACATACCCGAGGAAGTTCTGGACACCGTGCGGCGCGGTGTCCGGGTACAGCTCGATGAACACGCTCCCGAGGTTCGTGTTCAGTTCGACCACGGGGTAGGCCGGATTCGTCGGTGTCGCGTCGAGAACGACACGCGCCTCCAGCGTCTCGAACTCCGCCCTGCAACCCACCGAGTCCGACACCGACGCTCCATGACTGCGCTTGAGCATCACTGCTTCTCCGTTGAGCAAGTCGCCCGCCGGCGTCCCTCGGCCTGTTCACCGCAACCCCGTCCGGGCTGCATCTGGCGGACACATCCTTGTACGCACATCCTCCCCGACCGGATCGCCGACCGACCGCGGTGCAAATCCTAGCCCCGCTGCCCCCCTCGACCCCCGCTCATTCGTCCGCGTCCAGCGGCACGAAGGCGAAACGGTCCACGTCCACCAGCCCGCGATCGCTCAACTTCAGGTGCGGGATCACCACCAGTGGCAGGAAACTCAGCGGCATGAACGGGTCATGGATCGGACACCCGAGCGAGTGCGCTGCGTCCAACAACGCCCGCTGCTCCGCGATCACCTCGCCCGCCGGCCGATCCGACATCAGCCCAGCCACTGGCAGCCGAAGCGCCGCCAGCACGCGCCCCCCCTCGGCCACGCACTGCCCTCCGCCCGTCTCCGCCAGCGCACGGGCCGCCACCACCATGTCGTCGTCGTTCGTCCCCACGACGGCCAGGTTGTGCGAATCGTGCCCGACCGTGCTCGCCAGCGCGCCGCGTCGAAGCCGGAATCCGCGCACGAACCCGACCCCGACACTTCCCGCGCCCCTGTGCCGCTCGATGACAGCGAGTTTCAGCACGTCGTTGCCGGCGTCCGCGACGCACGCACCACCCTCGACCTTCGCGGGGAGCACGAGCGATTCCGTCACCAACTGGTGCGGGTCCATGCCGATCACGCGGCTGCGCCCGCCGCGCGGTGCGGGCACGCGCAGCGACGCCGCCCCGCAACCCGTCGGCAGCCGCACCACCGATGCCGGCAGACCGCCCCGCGCCGGCGCATCCGGTCCCTCGTACCGCCCCTCGCGCGCAACCACCCGCCCGCGGAACAGCACGAGCCGAGGCCGAAACTCCCGCAGATCATCCAGCACCAGCAGGTCGGCCGCGTAGCCCGGCGCGACCGCGCCGAGGTCCCGCCTGCCGTAGTGTCGCGCTGGGTGCAGCGACGCCATCGCTACGGCCGACGCCGGGTCCAGCCCGAGCGCGACCGCTCGGCGCACGACGTGGTCGATGTGCCCATCGTCCACCAGGTCCGCCGGGTGGCGGTCGTCGGTGCAGAAGCAGAACCGATGCCTGTTCGTCGGCGCCACGGCCGGGAGCAACGCCTCCAGGTTCCGGGCCGCGCTCCCCTCGCGGATGTACACCATCATCCCGAGCCGGACCTTGTCCAACGCCTCACCGGCCGTCGTGCATTCGTGGTCGGACGTGATCCCCGCGGCGACATACGCCTGCAACCCCGCCCCGCGCAGCCCCGGCGCG
>JAHCJE010000009.1 GCA_026128865.1 Phycisphaeraceae bacterium
GCAACCCGCGCGATCACGTTCTGTCAGGAATACTGTGCCTCTGAGCAAGGAGGCCATGTCATGCGGATCCCTGTGGAGATGCGTCGTCTGGTTCGTGCGGTGGAGCGTTGCGTCTTCCACGCGGCGCACGGGCACTGGCGGACGAGCACGATGATCAGCGCGTTGCGTCTGGGCGGGGTGATCCGCGAGGCGACGCTGCTGCTCGACGGGCCGATGAACGCGGCGACGTTCCTCGGGTACGCCGAGTCGTGCCTGGCTCCGGCGTTGTCGCCGGGCGACGTGGTGGTGATGGACAACCTCGCGGCGCACAAGGTCGCGGGGGTGGAGGCGGCGGTGGAGCGTGCGGGCGCGAGCGTGTGGTGGCTGCCGCCGTACAGCCTGGACCTGAACCCGATCGAGAAGCTCTGGAGCAAGATCAGGGCGTGGCTGCGTCGGGCGATGGCCGAGACGCTCGAAGGCCTGGCCGCGGCCGCCGGCGTCGTCTTCCGGGCCGTCACGCCGGGGGAATGCGCCAACTACTTCAGAGCATCAGGCTACGGAACGTGAATAGGCAAGATGCTCTAACCGAACATTCGCCGCCGGTCAACGGCATCGCCCGCCCTCCCGGCTAGCATCACCCGTCCGCAACCACGATGCCACCGGCATCCCGTCTGCGCACTATCCACCAACCCCGCCCATGACCGAGATCATCGTCACCACCGTGGTCATTGCCGTCCTCGGCGTGCCCTTCATCCTCCTCTGGTGGAAGATCGCCGACCAGTGGGCCGACGAGGAGCACAAGCGCTTCGGCCGCACGAAGCCCCCCGAAGGCCCGGCCCCGCGTGTCGTCCACGGCTTCAACGCTCCAGCCCGCCGCGAGCACACCACCGCAACGACCAGCGCGTCCACCTCCTCTGCTCTTCCCGACCGTCCCCTCGCCGAGCCGATGGAAGACCGCAGCGCCCCCTGACCATCACGGCACACCGGCTATGCGCACCGAGGCCACGACTCGACGGCGTCCGCCGTGGGTGTGCCGCAGCGCAAACCTACCCTCACCTGTGCCCCGCTACAGACTCACCATCGCCTACGAAGGCACCGAGTTCCACGGCTGGCAGAAGCAGGAGCCGCCAGATCCCGCGATCACGCCCGGCGCTGCCCCGGTCCCCCCAGGCTCGGCCACTCGCGACGGCCGCGCCGTCCTCCGCACCGTGCAGGAAATCGTCGAGCGCGCAGTCCGCGAGGTTGTCCGGGAGCCGGTGTACCTCGTCGGCGCCTCGCGCACGGACGCAGGCGTCCACGCCCGCGCCCAGGTCGCTGCGTTCACCTGCTCCGGAGACGCGACGACAACTGAGGACGCGGGCGAACCCGTGCCGACCAGCTCATCACGCGCCCGCTCCGGCTGGCCGGTCTCCCGCGGCCTCGAACGCCTCCGCCTCGCCATCAACGCCCGGCTTCCCGAGGACGCACTCGTGACCGCGATCGAGCCCGTCCCCGACTCGTTCGACCCCATCTCGCACGCACGCGAAAAGGCCTACTCCTACACCATCCTCTGCTCACCGCACCGCCCTCTCTGGGAACGCCGCTGGGTCTTTCATTCCTGGCGATCGCTTGACCCCGAGCTGATGCACCGCGCCGCACGCCACTTCGTCGGCGAGCACGACTTTGCCGCGCTCGCCGCCGCCGGCCACGGCCGCGCGTCCACCGTCCGAACCATCTTCGACTGCCGCGTCACCACCCTCGGACGTTTACAGGCCGCACTACCCTCGCTCCCCGACGCCGCGCCTACGGACGCCTTTCCACCCACCATCCTCCGCATCGACGTCTCCGGCAACGGCTTCCTTTACAACATGGTCCGCATCATCGCAGGCACTCTGCACGAAGTCGGACGCCGCAAACTCGACCCGGACGCCATCCCCGAAATCCTCGCCTCATGCGACCGCCGCCGGGCAGGCCCGACGCTCCCACCCGAGGGCCTCTGCCTCGAGTGGATCCGCTACGATCAGCCCGACGATACAACGAACGAGCAGCGGCTCGCCGACACCACGCCCACGCCTTAGAATGCCCCCGAACCACGCGACAGGAGCAGCACATGAGAACCGCCAACCCTGCCCTCAACGCCTTCCAGCCCGGCTCCACCGCCTACGAGGTCGCCGCTCGCTCCAGCACCATGACGCTCAACGGCACCGTCACCGCCTCGGGCGTCCTGCTCAGCCTCTGCGCAGGCGCGGGACTCGCCTCCTGGATGCTCGTCACTAACCCCGCCAACCAGGGCCTCGCCATCCCCATCCTTCTCGGCGGAATGCTCGGCGGCCTCGTCCTCGCCCTCATCACGGTCTTCAAGCCGACGGCCGCCCCGTTCACCGGCCCTCTCTACGCCCTCCTCAAGGGCGCGTTCCTCGGCGTGCTCTCGTTCGTCGTCGCCCAGCGGCTCGGACCGGGCGGCGAGGTCGTCGTCTTCCAGGCCATCGGACTCACCTTCGGCATCTTTGCCGCCGTCCTCCTCGCCTACGTCACCCGCGTCGTCCGCCCCGGCCGCGTCTTCCGCGCCTGCATCATCTCCGCCACCGCCGGCATCATGATCTTCTACGTCGTCGCCCTCCTCCTCAGCCTCTTCGGCGTCTACGGCATGGCCTCGCTCCTCTCCTTCGAGAACGCCTCCATGCTCTCCATCGGCCTCTCCCTCTTCGTCGTCGTCATCGCCTCCATGAACCTCGTTCTCGACTTCGAACTCATCGAGACCGGCGTCGAACGCGGCATGCCCAAGCACATGGAGTGGTACGGCGCCTTCGCCCTCCTCGTCACGCTCGTCTGGCTCTACATCGAAGTCCTGCGACTCCTCGCCAAACTCCGCAGCCGCTGAACGCAGCGGCCTCGCGAGCGAGCTGGAGCAATCCGGGTCGCCCGCCCGAGCACCCGTCCTCTGCCTTCGCACGCTTTGCCTGAACCTACCGCCCGCTCCCCCTCAGACGCTCCAGGTTCTCCCGCGGCGTCTCCTCCCCGGCAAACCGGATGATCGCCGCCTCCACGTTCCCGGCGATGTGCGTGTCGTGGTACCGCAGATCCCACAACTCCGCGTTCCCTGAACTCGTCGCGCACGCAAGCGTCATCCCATCCGGGCTGAACGCAACACCCGGGATCGGACCCGACTCCGTCTCCAGGCTCGCAAGCAGCCGACCTGACGACCTTTCCCACAACTTGACTGTCCCGTCATCCCCGCCCGACGCCAACGTCGCCCCGTCGCGGCTGAACGCAAGCCCAGCCACCACCAGGTGGTGCCGCGCCGCGCCGATCGTCCGCTCTCCCGTCCCAAGGTCGAAGAACTCCACCGTCGCCCCGAACGTTCCCGCCGCAAGCGTCCGGCCGTCAGGCGAGATCGCCACAGACCACGGCGTGCTCGTCGTGCGCAGAGCATCCACGCGCTCCAGCGTCGCCGCGTCCCACACGATCACGCCGTCCACCGCGCCGGATGTGTACAGCCGGGTCCCGTCAGGCGAATACGCCACGTCTCGAGGCAGCGCGGCCAGCCCGGACGCCAGCGCAACGACACCGCCGTCCTCCACGTCATACACCACCACCGTCGAGTCACCGTTCACCGCCGCAATCCGCCTCCCCTCGGGGCTGAAGGCCACCGCGTACACCTCGCCGCGCGCTGGGCCGAACGTCCTCAAGGTCTCACCGCTCGAAGCCTCAAGCAGCCGGACGCTCCCATCGCTGCACGCCGCGGCGATCGTCGCGCCGTCCGGGCTGTACACCGTCCTGCGTGAGCGGTGCGACCGCCCCAACGCCGTCTCCCACAGCACCTCTCCCGTGGCGAGATCCCACAGCCGCACCGCCCCATCGCCTCCTCCAGTCACCAGCCGCTGCATGTCCGCGCTGAAATCAACCCCGAAGACCCAGCTCGTGTGCCCAGGGATCGCGCGCATCGCCGGCCACTTGCGCGACTCCCACATCCGCACCCAGCCATCCAACTCGACGGTCACGACGCGGTCGCCAACCCAGTCGCTCTTCTGAATCGACCCGACAGGGAACGCGATGATCGACCGCATATCCTCCCGCAGATCCTCCACCATGACGTTCAGATTGCGCACCACGAGCGCGCGTCGGCCGTCCGCGTGCATCACCACGCCTCGGCAGTCTGTCGCCCCCTGCATTACACGCGGCTGCGTCTGCCCGCTCACGTCCCAGCGCACGACCGCGCGGTCATTCCCGCCCGAGAACAGCCACCGCCCGTCAGGGGTGAAGTTCATCCCACGCGTCAACGCGTTGCGGACTCCCAGCGTGCGAGCCGCAGGCTCGCCCTCGCCGAACGACCACACCGACACCGAGCCGTCGCGGGCAGCCAAGCCCAGCAACGCACCGCTTGCCGGATCGAACGCCATCGCGTCAACAGCCGCATCCCCCGACTTCCACCGCGCTGCCTCCGAGCCGTCGTCGGCCGACTGAACCACCACCGTCCCCTCGTTCGAAGCCACAGCCACGAGGGACCGCTCGGGGTCAGCCGCCACCGCTGTAACTCCTCTCTCGATCGCGCGCCATGCCCCCTCACGGGCGATCGCTCCCGCCCCGTCAACGCGCCACGAACGCACCATCCCGTCCGTGTGAACCGACAGCACACGCTCACCACCAATCCAGAACACGCCGATGACCGCAGAGGACCGCGAAGGCTCGTCCAGAGACGCGCTCGCCAGCGCTCTCCCGGTTTCCGGGTCGATCGTCGTCAACCCGCCGAACCCGGACCCCACGACGATCAGTGTCCCGTCCGGGCTGCCGGCAACCGCCGTCGCGCTCACCCCCACGCGCGCAGTCCACAGACACGGGAACCGCGCGTACAACTCCCACAGCGCCCATCTCGCGGGCCTCGAATCCGGCGCAGCGAAGTACTCCGGCCACAGGAAACTCTCCGCTCCGGGTCCGTTGAACGCCACGCCCTCCGCACGCCCGCGCTCGATCAATCCCGCGTGCAACTGCTCACGAAGCCGATCGTTGAACTGATGCGCCAGACGACGCTGCTCCTCCGCAACGCCACGCGCCACCGCCTCCTCCCGGCGGGCGGCCGACTCACTATCCGCCAACGCACGGTTCTTCGTCGACTGGATCGCCATGTACGTCGCCACCACCGCCAGCACGAGCGCGACGATCACTCCCGCCGCAAGCGCGCTGCGGTAACGGCGCAGCGAACGACGCAGCAGCTCCGCAGCCGATGACTCCCGCGCCGCGATCGGCTCGCCCGACAGGTACCGCCGGATGTCCGCGGCCAGTTCCGCCGCCGATTGGTAACGACGCGACTTCTCCTTCGCCATCGCCTTCCCGACGATCGTCTCAATGTCCCCACGCAGCGTCCGGTCCACCATGCTCAGCCGCGTCGGCGCCTCGTCCCGGATGATCCGCGCCGCCTCAGGGATCGACCGCGACCGAAGGTCGAACGGCAACTTCCCCGCCAGCAGCTCGAACGCGATCACACCCAGCGCGTACACGTCCGAGCGATTGTCGATCTCCGAAGGGTCCGCAGCGATCTGCTCGGGACTCATATACGGCAACGTCCCGATCAACTGCCCGACGCTCGTCCGAAGTGTCGTCACCTGCAGGTCCGCGTCCATCGCACGCGCCACCCCGAAGTCCAGGATCTTCGGCTGACCGTGCGCGTCCACCAGAATGTTCGAGGGCTTCAGGTCGCGGTGGATCACACCACGCTGGTGCGCGTGGTGGATCGCGTCGCACACACGCGCAAGCAACGCCAGGCGCTCATGCGTCGAGAGCCGCCGCGCCTCCGCGAAGTCCGTGATCGGAGGACCCTCCACCAGCTCCATCGCAATGAACGGCTGCGATCCCGCCTCCGTCTCCGCGATCCCCGCTTCAAAAATCTGCGCGATCCCCGCATGGTGCATCCGACCCAGAATCTCCGCCTCGTGCTCGAACCTACGAAGCAGCGAGGGCGACGCGATCGCCCCCCGGATGATCTTCAACGCGACCGTTCGCCGAGGACGCTCCTGCTCCGCCAGATACACTACCCCCATACCGCCCGCGCCAAGGAACCGCACCACCTTGTACGAACCGATCCGACGATCCGACGGAAGCGCTGCCTCGAACCGCACCGGCTCGTTGCTGAACGTCGCACCGATCGGCGCGGCCACCGGGGGCACGTCCAGCATCCCGATCGACCCGGACGCGTGACCCAGCAGCGATTCGACCTCACGACGCAACTCCTCGTCGCGCCCGCACCGTGCGGCGACGAACGCGCCACGACGATCCGCGGGCACTTCCATCGCCGCAATGAACAGCGACTCCACCTCGCGCAGCCGATCCGCGTCCATACGCCACGCTACTCCGACTCGTCCCGCGCCGACTCCGTCAACGCACGGTGCAGCCACGCGCGGGAAAACGCCCAGTCCGACTTCACCGTCGCCGGAGACACTTCCAGCGCCGCCGCGGTCTCCTCGATCGAAAGCCCCGCGAAGTAACGCAGCATCACCACCCGAGACTTCCGACCGTCGATCGCCGCCAACTTCTCCAGCGCCTCGTCCAGCGCGAGCAGATCGTCCGGCGGCGGCTCCGATACCATCGCCTCGTTCGTCAACTCAACCCGCTTCCGACCCCCGCCGTGTTTCAGCCGCTTCCGGTGACGCGCTCGCTCCACCAGGATCCGTCGCATCGCCAGCGCGGCCGCACCAAAGAAGTGCCCCCGGCTGTTCCACTGCAGCTCCGCGTCCCCAACCAGACGCAGGTACGCCTCGTGGACCAACGCCGTCGGCTGCAGCGTCTGCCCAGGAGACTCCGCACCCAACCGGGAGCGCGCCAGACGCCGCAACTCCTCATACACCAGCGGAAGCAACTCCGCCGACGCCCTCGGGTCGCCCTCGCTCGCCGCGTTCAGCAGCAACGTCACCTCATGCGGGGACCGCGCCGGAGGCGTCGGGGCGGACGGCGGCTGGGCGTTCGAGTCTCGCTCCACGGTTTCCCCTCGGGAACGCCGGGCCGACCCGGCAGCCGCCATTCTCCGCCCCAACCCCCCGCCAAGCAACACCTTCGCACTTTTCTCCCAAACCGCCAGCCACCCAGCCCCCCAGCGTCGCACTGCCAAGCGACCCTGGAACCAGACACACGCCACCCCCACAGGAGCACACGAATGAACCCCCTCAAGACTCGTCAGACCGTCCTCGCCGCCGCAGCCCTTCTGGCGCTCGCCGGCCACGCTTCCGCGCAGTGCGGCTACCAGCACCTCCTCGCCGCCGACAAGGCCGCGGGCGACAACTTCGCCGCATCCATCGCCACAACCTCCTTCGGCGGCGCGAACACCTACCTCATGGGCGCCCCCTTCGACGACAACGCCCGCGGCACAGACGCCGGCGCGGTCTACGCCTTCACCAACAGCAACCAGACCTGGTACGAGTACGCCAAGATCACCCCGCCATACGCCCTTGCCAACGGCTACTTCGGCGCGGCCGTAGGCATGCACGGCGCGGAGGCCATCATCTCCGCCGAGGGCGCCGCACGCGTCTTCTTCTACCAGCGGTCAGGCAACGTCTGGGGCTTCCACAAGGAGTGGAGCGGCTCCACCAGCGACGCCTTCGGCAAGGCCGTCGCCATGAACGGCTCCGTCGCCGTCTGCGGCGCGCCATTCACCAACATCGAAGGACAGGCCGGCGCTGGACGCATCCACATCTACGAGCGCGACGTCAACTTCACCTGGCACTACACAGGTATCCTCGCTCAGGAGAGCTTCTACCGCAACGGCTCCGACTGGATGGGCTGGAGCGTCGCAACCAACGGCACCCAGGTCATGACCGGCGCGCCCAGAGGCGACACCCACGCAAACAAGACCGACACGGGCTGGGTCCTCGTCTGTGCAAAGGTCAACAACCTCTGGGCACGCACCCAGACCATCTTCGCCCCGAACAGCGCTGCCGGAGACCGCTTCGGCACCTCGATCTCCATGGACGGAAACTGGGCCGTCATCGGCGCCCCCAACGCCACCGTCGAGGGCAAGGCGAACGCAGGACTCGCCTACCTCTACTACTACAACGGCACGACCTGGTCGCACGCCGCGACACTCCAGCCCTACCCCGTCTACGCCGGGGCAAACTTCGGCTCCTCCGTCTCCATCAAGGGCGAACTCGTCTCTGTCACCTCCGCCAGCAGCGAATACGCCTATGTCTTCCGCAAGGTGTCGCATTCCAACTGGCCCCAGATCGCCCGCTACACCGACCCAGACTCCGGCACCGACAACTTCGCACGCACCGCCGTCATCGACTCCGATCGACTCCTCGTCGCCGACCCCACCCACGACCCCTCCGGCCTCAACAACGCCGGCGCGGCCTACCACTTCCGACTGAACCTCGGAATGTCAGACACCTGCGAGGGTGCGACCCACGTCACACAGGGCGACTACTACACCGGATGCACGACCTATGCCGTCATCGACGGTGGCGCAGACTGCCAGGGACTCTCCACCTCCCCGGACGTCTACTACAAGATCACCGCCGACAAGGACGGCACGCTCGAACTCGACACCTTCGGCTCCTCGTTCAACACCGTCCTCAGCATCCACGACGGATGCCCCACCACCTCCCAGAACACCGTCGCATGCAACGACAACTTCAGCCCCTTCGAGCTCAACTCCAAGATCGTCGCCCACGTAAAGCAGGGCGTCGAGTACACCGTCCGCATCGGCGGAATGGGCGGCGAGCGCGGCTTCTACGTCCTCAACGTCGGCGAGATCGTCCCCAACACCTGCGCACCCGACTTCAACAAGGACGGCACCCTCAACTCACTCGACTTCATCCTCTTCCTCAACGCATGGACCGCCCAGGCAGACGTCGCCGACTTCAACAAGGACGGCACCGTCAACACCCTCGACGTCCTCGCCTTCCTCAACGCCTTCAACGCCGGTTGCTGACCGGACCGGAACGAGCCGCGACCGTGAGGGAGCGGTCAAGCAAAGAACCACCGATCGTCTCTGACGCGACCCGACCCATTCGCACCTCCGCGGGTGGGTCGGGCTCGTTTTGCGCTCAAAAAAAATATCCGGTTCAACCACCCGATCCCGCACCACGCGTCGCACTGACCAGCGCATGCAAGCAACATCGCTCAAGGAGATTCACATGCGCACTCACCCCGTCGTCGCCGCCGTCTTCGCCGGCCTCGTCTGCACGGCCGCCCTCGCCGGGCCGATCGACCCCCCCGCAGGCCCCGTCACCAGCACCTACAAGACCCTCGACCAGGTCGAGCCGCGGATTCCCATTACGGCGCAGACTTGTCCGGGCAACGCCACCGTCCTCCATGTCATTTCCGCGCCAGGCTCCTACTACCTCACGGGGAACCTCGACGTGCCCGCGGGCAAGTTCGGCATCAGCATCACGTCGGACGACGTGACGATCGACCTCGCCGGCTACACCATCGCCGGCGGGATCAACGGCAGCGGCGGCATCACCGGGTTCGGCGTGGCACGCAAGCGCATCACCATCCGCAACGGCAACATCCGCGGCATGGTCCATGGCATCAACCTGACTCAGGAAGCCGGCCCCGGTTCCGAGTCCTGGTGGCACGTGCTCGAGGGTCTGAACGTCCGAGGGGCGAACACCTCGGGCATCCTGGTCTACTCCGGCATCGTTCGCGACTGCTCCGCGAGCCACAACGCGGACACCGGTATCCAGGTCGTCACCAACGCAGCCACCGTTGTCGATCGCTGCACAGCCGAGCGCAACGGCGGCACGGGCATCATCGTTGCCGGGAATGGCTCCGCGACCGTCTCCAACTGCGTCGCCGGGTTCAACTCCAGCGGCGGCATCTACTGCCAGCGCGGCGTCGTCGTGGACTGCTCCGCCACGGGGAACTCCGGCTCGGGGATCAATGTCGCCTCCGGCGTCATCCGGAACTCCCACGCCGAGGCCAACACCTGGGGCTTCTATGGCGCGTCGATCACCGTCGAGGGGTGCAGCGCCGCGGAGAACTCCGCCACGGGCATCACGGCCACCTCCCGCAGCGTCGTGAGCAACAACTTCGTCAACGCCGCCACGCTCAAGGAAGGGGCGTACGGCATCGAAGTTTGGAACACCGGGTCGCGCGTCGAGAGCAACACCATCGTCAACTACGCCGTGGGCATCAGGGCGACAAACGCCAACAACCTCATCGTCCGCAACGCCTTCCGGAGCTGCACCAAGGCCGTCCAGGCCCCAGCAGGCAACCGCGTCGGCACGCTCCTCACAGGCGCCGCCTCAGGCTCGATCGACGGCAACACCGGCGGCGGCCTCGGCACCACCGACCCCTACGCCAACATCATCTACTGATCACAACCACGACGACCACGAGCACACAGGAGTCCACACGTGAACCTCAGGCACATCCCGCTCGTCCCGCTCGCGCTCGCCACCGCCCCCGCTCTCGCCCAGACCAGCAACGTCTCGCCCGTTCACAAGTGGTCCTGGAGCGAGAACACCGGATGGATGAACTGGCGCGACGCAGGCTCCCCCAAAGCCTCGCACGGCGCACGAGTCCACGACACCTTCCTCTCCGGCTTCGTCTGGAGCGAGAACCTCGGCTGGATCAGCCTCGGCGACGGCGCCCCAGGACTCGGCGACCGCTACGCCAACACCCATGGCTCCGACTTCGGCGTCAACATCCTCCCCAACGGCATCCTCGACGGCCTCGCCTGGAGCGAGAACGCCGGGTGGATCAACTTCGGCACAGCCCCCTCCCTCATGCCCTACAACCAGCACGCCCGCCTCGACGTTGCCACCGGCCGGTTCCGCGGCTACGCCTGGAGCCAGAACGTCGGCTGGATCAGCCTCGACGGCGACGAGCACTACGTCGCCATCATCTGCGCCGCGGACTGGAACGCCGACGGCCTCGTCAACACCCTCGACTTCATCGCCTTCCTCAACGACTGGGCAGCCAAGCAACCACCCGCCGACGTCAACGGCGACGGCGTCATCAACACCCTCGACTTCATCGCCTTCCTCAACCTCTGGGCCGCCGGCTGCTGACGCGCGACCCACACACGCAACCACCGCTCCGACGAGTCTGGAGGGGTGTGCGAGGCCCGGAGGCCCACTCCGGGCCTCCGCCGTTTCGTCAAATGTTGAACAGGAAGTGGCACACGTCCCCGTCACGCATCACGTACTCCTTCCCCTCCGTCCTCTGCCGCCCAGCATCACGGATCGCCTTCTCCGACCCGTACTTCTCCATGTCCTCCACCGAGTAGACCTCGGCCCGGATGAACCCACGCTCGAAATCCGTATGAATCGCACCGGCGGCCTGCGGCGCTTTGCTGCCCGCGGGGATCGTCCACGCCCGGATCTCCTTCGGTCCCGCCGTGTAGAAACTCTGCAACCCAAGCAGCGCGTACGCCGCCCGCGCCAGCTTGTGCAACGCAGGCTCTTCCAGCCCAAGCCCCGCGAGCATCTCCGCTCGCTCCGCAGGCTCCAGCTCCGCAAGTTCCGCCTCGATCTGCGCGCACACAGGCACGAACCCCGCCCCATGCGACGCCGCGTGCTCGCGCACTCGCCGCGACTGCGCGCCCTCCCCCTTCGGATCGTCCTCACCCACGTTCGCTACGTAGAGCACAGGTTTCGCCGAGAGCATCGCCAGCCCGCGCATCGCACGCCGCTCGTCCTCGCTCTCCAGCGCCAGCCCGCGCACCGGCCGTCCCTCGCTCAGCAGCGGCTCCGCCTTCTTCAGCACGCTCAGCCGCGCCTCGGAGTCAGCCTCCTTCTTCCGCGCCGACTTCTCAGCCCGCGGCAGCGCGTTCTCCACCATCTGCAGGTCAGCCAGGATCAACTCCAGCTCCACCGTCTCGATGTCCCGCCCCGCGTCAAGCGACCCGTCCACGTGCGGCACCGACACGCTCTCGAAGCACCGAACCACGTGGATCAGCGCGTCCACGTCCCGCACGTGGCTCAGAAACGCGTTCCCGAGACCCCCCCCCTCAGACGCCCCGCGCACCAGCCCCGGCACGTCAACCACTTTCAGCGATGCAGGCACGATCTTCTTCGTCTCGACGTGCCGCGCCAACGAGTCCAGCCTCGGGTCCGGGATCGGCGCGACCCCCACGTTCGCCCGCGCAGCTCCGCCGGGGTCCGCCGCGACACCAGTCAGCGCGCGAAACAGAGCGGTCTTCCCCACGTACGGCAGCCCGACAATCCCGACTTCCATGCACCGCGCTCCACTCCCCAGGCAGGGGGGCCAATGCTATCCCACGCGATGATTCACCCCACTCGACGCCCCGAGGCCCCGTCCCTCGATGCCTCTCTTCCGTTCAACTCCCCTCCCCGCCCCCCTCCCCTTGCCTCATTCACCCTCGCCCCTCTCCCCTTCTTTCCTATTTGCTATTTGACCATTTGCTATTTGCTATATGCCCTCTCCTCACCCCTCTCCCCGCTCAACCTCTCCAAGCAACTCCATCTCCACGCCCAGCAACCTCAACCGCAGCATCCCCAGCGCGCTCATCGCCGACCACGTCCGCACCGCGTCTCTCCCCCCCCTGAACAGGAACCGCCGCGCATCCACCGTCCCGTCGCGGCTCGCGCGGCAGATCCACACCGTCCCCACCGGCTTCGCCGCCGTCCCACCATCCGGACCCGCCACGCCCGTGATCGCCAGCGCATGGTCCACACCCGCCGCGCCGCGCAGCACGAACCGCGCTCTCTCGCGGCAGCCCAGCGCCATCGCCCGCGCTGTCTCTTCGCTCACCGCCCCCGGCGCGCGAGCATCCGCCGCGTCGGGCACGAACCGGTCCGGCACGCCCAGTTCCGCGTGCTTCATCGCGTTCGTGTAGGTGATCCACCCACCCGCGAACGCTACCGACGACCCCGAAACCCCCGTCAGCATCGCCCCCAGCAGCCCCCCGGTGCAACTCTCCGCCACCGCCAGCGTCTCGTTGCGCTCCTTCAGCAGGTCCAGCACGACCTCCGCCAGCGTGCGCTCGCGCGTATCACCCTCCGGCGTCAGCACGGCCGCGCCCAGCGCTGTCCGCACAGCCCGCTCCGTTTCCGCCAGTGCGCTCTCCGCCTCCTTCGCCCCCCCCTCATACCGCAGCCGCACCGTCACCACGCCCACCGACGCCGTCGTCCCCACAAGCGGGTTGCGCCCGCGCCGCATCAGGTCGCCCAGCAACTCCGCCACCCGCGACTCGCCGTACCCGAAGGTCGGCAGCACGCGCGTCCGCACCACCCGCCCCGCCGGCGGCCGCAGCGCGGGCAGCACGCACGCCTCGAACATCGGCCCCATCTCCCGCGGCGGTCCCGGCAGGCAGAACACATCCGCCCCGCGCAGCCGCGCCCGCAGCCCCGGCGCGGTCCCGTGCGGGTTCGGCAGGCACGACGCCCCGCTCGGCCGCTGCGACTGCACTCGGTTCGTCGCCGGCATCCGCGCCCCGCGCGCCGCGTACCACCCCTCGATGGCCCGCAGCGCCTCGGCGTCCTCGACAAGTTCATCCCCCAAGGCTGCCGCGAGCGCGACGCGCGTCAGATCGTCCTCCGTTGGCCCAAGCCCGCCCGTCGAGATCACCAGCGGCGCATCCGCGGCGGCCTCGCGCACCGCCCGCTCGACCGCCACCGCATCGTCCGGCACCGTCACGTGCCTCGCCGTCACGATCCCGCACTCCAGCAGCCGCGCCGAGAGCCACCGCGAGTTCGTGTCCAGCGACTGCCCCAGCGTCAACTCGTCGCCGATGGAAACGATGACGCAGGCTGTGTGCTCGCCGGGCATAAGAGTGCTCACCACAGAGACACAGAGAACACCGAGAATGAAACGAGCCACAGATGAACACAGATGGACACGGATGGGAAAGAACGGATGGAAGATGCAATCAGATGCACGCGAGTCCCCGCTCGTCCTATCCAAGATTCTGTTTCATATCTGTGTTCATCCGTGTCCATCTGTGGCAACACTGCCTTCTCTCTGTGCCCTCTGTGCCCTCTGTGCCCTCTGTGCCTCTGTGGTGAATTCGCTTACAGTTTCTTCAGCGCCTCAACCAGCGCATCAATGTGCTCGTTCGTGTGCGCCGCCGAGATCTGCACTCGCAGCCGCGCGTGTCCCTCGGGCACGACCGGGTAGCCGAAGCCGATCACGAACACGCCCATCTCGAGCAGCAGCTTGCTCATGGCGATGGCCTTGGCGGTGTCGTGGACGATGATGGGGCAGATGGCCGTCGGCGAGTCGAGCACCTCGAAGCCCGCCGCGCCGATCTTCTGCCGCGCGTACGCCACGTTCTCGCGCAGGCGCGCCACCCGCTCCGGCTCGCGCAGCAGCACCTCGATGGCCGCGTTCGCCGACGCCGCGACCGTCACCGGCAGCGCGTTCGAGAACAGCGTCGGCCGCCCCCGCTGAACAACGAGTTCGGACCCTCGCCGCGGCCCGGCGATGAACCCGCCCGCCCCGCCGCCTAGCGCCTTGCCCAGCGTGCCCGTGAAGTAGTCCACGCGCCCGGGCGCGACGGACTCGCGCAGGCACTCCGTCACCGGGTGCGCCGCGTCGCGCGTCTGCGGTGCGCAGGGCTTGAGCGGGTCGATCATGCCGAAGTGCTCGTGCGTGCCGCGCCCGAGCGTGCCCATCACGCCGTGCCCGTGCGAGTCGTCCACCACGAGGATCGCGTCGTACTTGTCGCACAGGGCGCGGATCTCGGGCAGGTTGGCGACGTCTCCCTCCATGCTGAACACGCCGTCCGTCACCACCCACGCCTGCCCGGTGATCTCCTCGTTCTGCTGCGCCTCGACCAGCCGCTGTTCGAGCGCATCCAGGTCGCCGTGCCTGAAGACCGCCTTGTGCACGCCCTTCTTGATCTGCGGCGTCAGGCGGATGGCATCGATGATGCAGGCGTGGTTCAGTTCGTCCGAGATGATGACGTCGCCGCTCTCGCAGAACGTCGGGAAGAGCGCCTCGGTCGCGTTCCAGCACGAGACGAAGGTGTACGCCGACTCGGTGCCCATGTAGCGCGCGATCGTCGCTTCCAGCCGCTCGTGCGGCTCGAACGTGCCGCAGATGAACCGCACCGACGCCGTCCCCGCGCCGTAGTCCCGCAGCGCCTTGATCCCGGCCTCGACGACCTCGGGGTGGTTGGCCAGGCCCAGGTAGTTGTTCGAGCAGAAGCAGAGGCACTCGCGGGTGCCGCCGTCCTCGGTGCGCATCCGCACGACGGCGTCCATGGGCGAGCGGATGGTCTGCAGCCGCTTGTACTGCCCCGTGCGGCGGAGCATCTCGAGCGTCTCGTCGGTCCGGGCGTCGAACGGGTGCGCGGTCGCGGCGGTCATGGCAACTCCTCCACGGTTCGGGCCAAGTCTATTCGCCCCGCAACTCGTCCTCCGTCCACGCTGCCTCGCGCCCCGCGTGCCGCGCGCGGACCCGCTCGACGAGCGACGGCTCGACCGGTGACGCCTCGTTGCCCCACGCGCGCCGGATGTAGGTCATCACGGCGGCGATGCTCTCGGCGTCGTCCCACGGCGCGCGGGGCATGAGGCCGTCGTACTCGACGCCGTCGCGCACGACCGGGCCGTCCATGCCGTGCAGCATGATCCTTGCCAGCGCGTCCGGGTCGCCGAGGACGAGGTCCGCGCCGGCGAGGGGCGGGAACTGTCGCGGCACGCCGAGGCCGTCGGGCTGGTGACACATGGCGCAGGCGGCGTAAAGGGCGCGTCCGCGCTGGAAAAGTTGGAGCGCGTCGCCGGCGAGCGGGGCGGGCGCGCGAGAGTCGGCACGGCCGGGCCAGCGCAGGTGCGGGTCGATGAGCCGGGCGAGGGGCGAGACGCCGAGCGTGCCGCTTTCGGCGAGGGCCGACCAGGCGGCAGGCTCGCGGTCGAGGTCGAGGGCGCGCGGGCGGTCGGTGCGCAGACGGGCGGACTCGACGAGGTGCGCGAGCGCGGCCTCGGCGAACCAGCGCGTGCGGGCGGACTCGGCGGCGGCGAGTTCGAGCAGGCCCCGCAGGGCTTCGCGGGAGTTCGATCGCAGGACGCACTCGGCGAGTTCGGCGACCATCTCGCGGGCGGGCTTCGAGTCGAGGGTCCATGCGCCGGAGTCGAGCATCGCGCGCATGAAGGGGACTTCGAGGTCGGGAAGGCCGGAGGCGATGGCGGTGCGGACGCGGTGGTCGTGGGCGATCGCGGCCGCTTCGGCGAGCAGGCGCAGGCGCGCCGGCGCCGGGGCTTCGCCCATGGAGAGAACGGCCTGGATTCGCACGTCGCGGGCGGGGTCGGCGGCGAGGGCGCGGAGGAGGTCGTGCGCGGCGGGGTCGTCGAGGAAGGGTTCGGCGAGGCGGGCGGCGGCGGCTCGGATGGGAGATTCGGAGTCGCGTGCAGCGTGGCGGGCGTCGGCGAGAGTGAGGAGGTTGAGGCCTTCGAGGGTCCAGAGGGCGTGGAGGCGGGCGCGGGGGTCGTCGCTGGAGTGCGCGAGTTCGCGGATGGCGGGTTGTTGTGAGGTTGCGTTGCGTTCGATGAGGAGGCGTTGGGCGGTGTCGCGCCACCAGCCGGCGGGGTGGGCGAGCATGGCGACGAGTTCGGCGTCGTCGGCGTCGTGCGGGAGCGTGCCGGCGCGCGGGTCGCGGTCTTCGGGAACGATGCGCCAGATTCGGCCGAGTCCGATGGGCTGGTCGAGGGCGCGGCCTTCGACCTGGCGTCGGAGCCAGGTGGTCATGTAGATGCGGTGCTGGATGATGCCGCGGTAGAAGTCGACGATGTAGAGCGCGCCGTCGGGGCCGGTGAGCGCCCAGACGGGTCGGAAGCGTTCGTCGGTGGAGGTGAGGAACTCGGCGTGCTCGTAGGCCTGGCGGGCGCGGACGGCGTCGCCGTCGTCGGCGAGGATGTAGCGCTTGACGAGGTTGCCGGCGGGTTCGCAGATGAAGGCGTTGCCGAGAAAGTCCGGCCCGAGGAGGTTGTCGCGGTAGACGTGCGTGCCGCACGCGGCGGTGAGCGAGCGGAGGCGGTAGTCGTCGTCGAGCGTCTCGGGTCGGTAGCCGCGGTTGACGCCGGGCGTGACGCGGGCGGGCCACGTGCGGTGGTCGTTGGTTGTCGGTTCGTCGACGCCAAGGAGCCGGCGGAGGGCGGGGTTTCGTGAGGCGTAGTGCTTTGGGAAGCGGTCGGTGCGGAGGGCCTCGGAGTTGGGCGTGTAGTAGAGGCGCCCGAGGTCGTCGTGGGCGATGCCCCACTGGCCGTGTGCGGGGGTGCGGCGTGTGAGGATGCGGTCGGCGACGAGGCGGAGTTCGGTGTTGTGCTGTGAGAGGTGGATCCAGTTGTCGATGCCGGGGAGGAGGCCGTTGGCGGCGTGCTCGACGTTGTCGAGTCCGCTGAGGGCGTCGAGGATGGTGCGCTGCTCGTCGGCGCGGCCGTCGCCGTCGGTGTCGCGGGCGAAGATGAGGTGTGGAGGGGCGATGATGAGCGCGCCATCGCGCATGGGCAAGACGGCGCGCGGGAGGACGAGGTTGTCGAGGAAGGTTGTTGCGTGGTCGAAGCGGCCGTCGCGGTCGGTGTCTTCGAGGATGACGATGCGGGAGACGGGGGTGTGCTCGCCCGTGCCGTCCGGATCGGGCATGTAGGAGCGCATCTCGACGACCCAGAGGCGGCCGCGGGAGTCGAAGGCGGCGGCGACGGGGTCTTCGATGAGAGGTTCGGCGGCGGCGAGTTCGATCCGGAAGCCGGGCTGAATAGCGAATGCGGCGAGGGCTTCGTCAGGAGAGAGAGGGGGAGCGGGCGGGACGTCGAGGTCGGGCGGAAGATCGGGCTGACGCTCGCCGGGCTGGTCGCCCTGCTGGGCGAGGGCGGCGCGGGGGGCGTGCGCGGCGAGAACGGCGGCGATGACGAGGGCGATGGGGGTGATGGGGAGTCGTGCGAGCACCGGGGGTGAGAATAGCGGCCGGTGGCGGCGCGGAGGATGGTGGTCGCGGCGCGGCGGCGCTCGACGGGGTGCTCCTCGGCGGCGAGGGCGAGTTTCTCGAGTTCGTCGGTGGCGGTGATGGCGGAGTCAAGGAGACGCAGCCGGAGCGTGCGCTCGAGGACGACTTCGAGGCGGGCGAGTTTGTCGTCGATGCCGGGGCCTTCGAGGAAGTCGAGGAGGTCGGTTGCGCTGAGGTCGCAGGCGACGGCGAGAGCGCGCAGTGAGAATCCGAGGCGGGTGAGGAGGTTGAGGAGCGGGGTGGGGTTCGAGTCCTGAGTCCTGAGGTCGTGAGGGATCGGTGGGTGTTCACCCGGGACGCGGGCGTGGCGGCGAGCGGCTGCCGTGGGAAGGACAGTGGGCAGTGGACAGTGGAGAGTGGACATGGGTAATGGCAAATGGCAGCGTGGCGGTTCGAGAGAGAGAGAAGGCGAGTGGGCCGTGTACGGAGGCTCCATACTTTCCCTGCGGGGACGTGGGTGTGCGCGCGCATCGTGGTGGTGCGAGCCGGTGCGTTGATGGCGTGCACGCGCGCAAGGTGCGGGCATCGGGTGGGTTGGCGCGTGGTGGAGTTTTTTTGTTGAGCGTGGAGAGATTGTGTCGGGGAGGGCACGCGGTGCGCGCTCGGATGGTGGCAACACCGAGCGTCACGTCAACGCGGATGGTGTGCCGCTGTCTGCTGCCGCTGTGAATGTATCGCGTTGCTCGGTGTGAGCGGGGAGGTGTCGTGGAGGGTGGCGGGCTGTTAGAAGTCGTAGCCGTTGAAGCCATTGCGGGTAGTGAGGATGGGCCAGAGGGGTGCGCCGTGTTCCGTCCTGTCGACGAGGTTCTCTGAGGTCATGGGCCAGAGTTCGATCCTGGCTGCGCCGTCGCCGAGGCCGACGGACATTTCGCGTCGTCGAGCGCGTTCGTGGTGGGGTCTTAGCCGGTCGAATAGCCCTGCGTAGTGGTCGAGGAGGATTCCTTTTCTGGAAGTGAATCTGAGTTCATCCCACTGCATTGCGCGGAAGAGGGCGGGTTCGGTGGGTGCGCGGTCGCCGACCCAGTAGTTTGGGGCGGCGAAGGCGGTGTACGTGAGGAAGTGGTCGGATCTGACGACGTCCGGTGGGAACTTGAGGCTTGCGAGGCGCTCCTCGACGCCTTCCTGTTCGATCGCGGATCGTGAGTCGACGTAGTTGGGGACGAGGAGCGTTGCGTAGTACCAGGATTGTCCTCTGAGATAGGAGACGGGCAGGTTCTGGTTGAGGAGGATCTTTGGTCCGTTGGGGTCGCCTGGGGTCGCGAAGAAGGGGAAGCGTTGGTTATTGTCCGAGCCGTACATGTTGAGTGCGAGGAGGATCATCTTGCTTGTGGAGAGGCTTCGCGTGGTGCGAGCGGAGATTCTCGCCTCGCGCATTGCGGGAAGCGAGAGCGAGACGAGGATGGCGATGACTGCGATGACGACGAGGACTTCGAGGAGGGAGAAACCGGCGGCTCGTCGGGGGACGTGGGCAGGCGCGGTCGGCTTATTCCGGGTGTTTGTTCGTTGTACGACAGCCCAGACGAGTGCGGCTGCGAGTGCGGCGTTGCGAGCGATTGCTGCCTGCGGGGTCGTTCCGAGGCGGATGAAGCGGTCTGCCGGGCCGAGGCAGCCGCAGTCCGGGGTTCCTTCCGCGGCGATCGCCCAAGCGGACACAGCGGAGAAGGCGGCGAGGAGTGCGACGGCGGCGGGGATGAAGAGTCGCCTGAGCCATCCGGAGAAGAGGGAGAGTGCGACGGCGGCCTCGACGGCGACGACGATCGCGAGTGTTGGCCTTGCGAGATCGGGGGCGTCGAACCAGTGCCGGAGGAGGAACCGGACGAAAGCGAGGGCTTGTGAGGGGTCTGCGGCCTTGCCGACAGCAGCGGCAGCGAAGACGGCGGCGACGGCGAAGGTGAGGATGGTTGCGGAGATGGATCGTGGCGAAGGGCGGTGGTTGTGCTGTTCGGGGTGGTTTGGCGGCGGATCGTGGCTCATGGCGGGTCCACCGCTCTCAGAACTCGAAGGCCATGGTGCGCATGAGGTCGCAGTTGTAGGTGTTGAGGAACTCGATTCTCCACTCGTTGTCTCGCGGGTCGAGGACGAGCGTGAGGACGAGTGGGCGTCTTGAGCCGTCTTCGAACTGGAGAAGGATGCCGACTTCGGCGCAGAGGACGGAGCCGTGCTCCTTCAGCAGCGCTTCGCCGTTTCGCTCGTGTCGCCACCAGTTCCGGAGGGTGCCGTTGGTTGCGCCGGCCCAGGCGTTGCGTCCGAGCGTGCCGTTTGGGACTGGCCTGTGGGCTCCGTGGAGCGACTCGACGCGAGCGACGGTACAGATGAGTCCTTCGGGAACCCGCGCGATGGCGACCGGCTTGTTATAGCCGTCCTTGAGGGTGAAGGCATCGGTGAAGAAACGGGCGAAGACCCGCTCGACGGGTGCCTCGTCGGGGAACGGCTCGCTGTAGTGGAACTCCCAGTCGGTGTGGATGAACCAAGAGCGTTTCATGTCATCGATGGTCCGGAAGGCATAGCCCTGGTTGCGTCGCCATCGAACGTATTGTGCCGGCGCTGGATTCGCGAGGCGCAGGCGGACGAACTCGTTGACGGTGTCGAAGAGGTGCGCTTGCGCGAGGGCAAAGTCGTTCGCGCAGTCCTCGGGCAGTTCGATCTCGAACGAGCGGGCGCTGAGTGTGGGAACAGCGTCGGCGAATGGCGTCATATCGACGCGGGAGTAGGCGCGCCTGGCGGCCTTGAGGGCGGCGAGCGATTCGATGTCGCGAGTGTTGGTCTCGGGTCCGGGCCGCGCCCACGCGGCGAACGCGAGCGCCGAGATGACGCCATAGGCAGCGACGGCGGTCGCGAGGCGACAGTTCATGTGTCCTCTGCTCAGGAACCGTCGGCGTCGGCGCGGTGCAGGCCGGCGCCTCTGCGGTCAGCGTAAACAACGGGCGGGGTGTGAGTCAAGCGCGTTGCCTGTCCGAGTCGTACGAGGAAGTTGGGGGTTGTCCGCGTAGTTGGCACCCCAACGTCATCCCGCCGCGCGATCAGGCTCAGCGGACAGGCGACTCTTGCTTCGGGTGCGGCTCGGCCGTGACCTGGCCCGATTGCGTGTCGATGACGAGTCGGCCCCAGGGGACGGGGACGGCGAGGCGGCCGTCGGGGAGTTTGTCGGGATTTGCGGGCGGGCGGCGCGAGTCGAGGTTGAGCCAGCGGATGTCGGGATCGTGGATGTCGCTGGTGGTAACGCGGAAGTTGCGACTCGCCCACTCGGGCGGGACTTGCAGGAGCGCGATCGGCGGGTCGATGGCGACGACGGTGATGTTGCCGGGGTAATAGCGGTCTTCGGTTTGTTCGTCGGTCCACCATTCGTGGAAGTAGCGGTCGGCCTTGCGGCTGAGTTGGTCGAACGAGACATGGCGGCGGCCGGCGGTGTAGTGGAGGCCGCGGTGCGTGCCCTTGACGAGATCGAACTGCTCGGTGCCGTAGACCTTGGCCCTCTCGCCGGGGCCGATCCAAGGGGCGTCGAGTTGCTTGTAGGTCGGGGCGTGGCCGACGCAGTGCGTGCCGCAGCCGGGGAGGCAGGCGAGGAGGAAGGCGGCGAGGGGGAGGAGGGGGCGGGGCACGGGGGAGTGTAGCCGTGCCCGGGAATGCCCTTGCGGGCGTGTTGGCGGTTCGTTATGCTGCGGGGCGTCGTGTGAAGCGTGGGAGGTCCGCCATAAACGTTCCGAATGTGGCGAAGTATCAGAGGTGGCTGATCCTGGCGATCGCGGCGCAGTTGGTCGCGATCGCGCTGCGGGTGTGGCTGACGTTGGCCGCGGGTGAGACTCCGAGCGGCGCGGGCGGGGCCGCCGCGTTGGGCGGTGCGCTGCTGATGCTGCTGGTGCAACTGGGCGCCTCCCTGTTCGCTCTGGTGATGCTGATCCTGCTGATGAGTGCGCTCGACCGGCCGATCGTGTCGCGCGTGCTGGCGGGGATTTCGCAGTTCATCCCGCTCGTGGGGCTGATCGTGCTGTTGTGTGTGAACCAGCGCGCGACGCGGGTGCTGCGCGGGAACGGGTACCACGTCGGGTTTCTGGGGGCGTCGAAGCGGCGTTGAACGTCGTCGGGACGGCACGGCGCGAGCGCCATGATCTCGGGGCGACAGTCCCTGCCGGGCTGCAAGTCTCGGCCGCAGGCCGGATGGCCCCAGAACGGGGCTGGGAGTCGTCGCAGGCCGGCACTCGTTTGCGCTTCGTGCTCCGTTGAGCCTGTTGCGTCGCACCTGCAGGCGGCCAGGACACCGGGGGCACCGGATGACGGCCGCTTATGGCTGCTGCGGTCAAGCCCTGACCAGGTTCACGGGCCACCCGTGCACCGGGCCCGGCCGCCTGCGGGGGCGACGCTGGGGGATGGTATGCGGCGTTCTGGGGCCGGGTAGGATGGTGGCGTGACCGGGTTGCACGAGTTGTCGCCGGCGGAGATCGCGGCGCGTCACCGTTCGCGGATGGTGAACGCGGTGCGGATGACGTTTTTCGTGCTGCTGCTGACGGTGACGCTGCTGAACGTGATCAGCGTGAGCGAGCGTGCGGGGGGGAGCGGCGCCGGGCGGGCGGGGTGGCTGGCGGAGCGGTGGTACATCCCGCTGTCGGCCGCGCTGGCGTTGTTCGTGGTGTTCCTGGCGGTGGACCTGCTGACGCCGCGGAAGAAGATCGCGACGCTGTCGGCGGTGGTGTTCGGGCTGATGGCGGGGATGCTGGCGACGATCGCGTTCGGGTTCGTGATCGACCTGGTGGCGGAGTCGTGGGACTTCGCGGAGCCGAAGGAGATCGTGGGGACGATCAAGGTGCTGGTGGGGGTGTCGCTGTGCTACCTGGGCATCTCGACGGTGCTGCAGACGCAGGACGATTTCCGGCTGGTGATCCCGTATGTGGAGTTCGCCAAGCAGATGCGGGGGACGCGGCCGCTGCTGCTGGACACGTCCGCGCTGATCGACGGTCGGGTGGTGGAGGTGGCGGGGACGGGGTTCGTGCAGGCGCCGGTGCTGATCCCGCAGTTCGTGGTGCGTGAGTTGCAGACGCTGGCGGACTCGCGTGACGGGATGAAGCGGGCGCGGGGGCGTCGCGGGCTGGAGGTGGTGGCGAAGTTGCAGCGGAGCGCGCTGGTGGACGTGGGCATCGACGAGGCGCCGGTGCCGGGGATGGGCGTGGACCAGATGCTGGTGGAGCGTGCGCGGCAGTTGCCGGCGGTGATCGTGACGACGGACACGGGGCTGGCGCGGGTGGCGGCGATTCACAACGTGCCGGTGCTGAACCTGAACGACCTGGCGAACGCGCTCAAGCCGAGCGTGCTGCCGGGCGAGACGCTGCGCGTGCAGTTGATGAAGCGTGGCGAGCAGCGCAGCCAGGGCGTCGGGTATATGCCCGACGGGACGATGGTGGTGGTAGAGGAAGCGGCGGAGCGCGTGGGGAGCGAGGTCGAGGCGGTGGTGACGAGCAGCCTGCAGACGAGCGCGGGGCGGATGATCTTCGCGCGGCTTGCGGGCGCGACGGCGCAGCCGGAGATGGAAGCACGCGAAGAGGAACGCGCGGACGCGGCGGGCGACGGGGCGGCGGTCGAGACTGCGCCCGCGGCGGAGCGGGGGCCTTTCCCGCCTCATGGGCCTGCGCGGGGGAACCGGAAGCGGAATCCGAGGCGGTGAGCCGTCAGCCGCCGCCGCCTTTGATGCGGTGGACGAGTGTGGCGGCCTTGACTTCGACTCCCTTGAGGATGCTCTCGAGGGCGTCGCGGTTGGGGGCGTACCCGCGCGCGGTCTGGAGGTCGATCCACTCCTTTTCGACGAGGTCGGCGAGGGCGGTGGTGAAGGAGCTCATGCCCTCGGCGCGCGAGCCGCTGATGATGGCCGGGAGATCGGCGTCCTCGCCTTCGCGTATCTTGTCGCGGACGACGGCGTTTGAGAGGAGGATCTCGCAGGCGGGAACGACCTTGGTCTCGAAGGTTGGGAGTGCGGGGATGAGTTTCTGGGCGCAGACGCACTTGACGGTGTTGGCGAGGGAGGAGCGGATGAAGTCGCGCTCGTCGGGGGGGAAGAACTCGAGCATGCGTGCGAGTGACTGCATGGTGTCGGCGGTGTGGAGGGTGGCGAAGACGAGGTGTCCGGTCTCGGCGGCCTGTATGCCGGCGAGGACGGTCTCGGCGTCGCGCATCTCACCGATGAAGATGACGTCGGGGTCCTGTCGGACGACGAAGCGGAGTGCGGTTTTGAAGGAGTCGATGTCGATTCCGACCTCGCGCTGGGAGATGATGGCCTTCTTGGGGACGAAGCGGTACTCGACGGGATCTTCGATGGTGATGATGTTGACGTCCTGTGTGCGGTTGATCTGCTCGACCATGGCGGCGATGGTGGAGGACTTCCCGCTGCCGGTGACGCCGCAGATGAGGATGAGTCCGTCGTTCTCGCGTTCGACGACCTGCGAATAGACGGGCGGGAGGTGGAGTTCTTCGTAGGAGGGGATTTCGGCCTTGACTCGGCGGATTGCGGCGTGGACGTGGTTTCCGGAGCGGAACATGTCGATGCGGAAGCGGTCGCCGTCGGGGAGGTGCCAGGCGAAGTCGAGGTTGCCGACTGCCTCGAAGCGTTCGCGCTGGATGGGCATGAGGATGGGGTCGAGGAGGTGGTCGCACTCATCGGCGGAGAGGGGGGGGGAGTCGATGGGTCGGAGTCGCCCGCCGACGCGGTAGACGGGGGGGAGGCCGACCTTGATGTGGAGATCGGAGGCGTCGAGTTTTTTCATCGACGCGAGGAGTCGCTGGATGGTGAGGCTGCCGGTGAGCACCGGGACCGCCTTTCTCCACCAGATGGGTGAGACTGGGGAAGTGTAGGGGGTGGGCGAGGGGGAGACGGGACCAGCGTGGCCCCGCCCCGAGGGGAGGGGAGGCCGACGGCTGGAGGCCTCGGCACTGAGGGTGAGCAGGACTGGGGGCGAGTCCGGAGTCAAGGCGGCAATACTGGACGAAGCGGTCGCACCCGGGCCGAGAAAGAGTGGGTGTTCTTGGGGCGCTGCGTGGCGTCGGTGTCGTGGGGTCGGGTGTCCGTGCGTGCGTGCCCTATTGTGGGCGTCGTCGGGGTCAAAGGGGATGGGAGGCAGGGATGCCGGGACAGCGGGGCAAGTCGAGTCCGGGAGCGACGGCGGGGCGTTCGCGTCGTGTCGGCGGTTCGGGCGCGCCGATGCTTGCCGCGGAGGCGATGGCGGAGAAGCAGCGTGAGATCTCGGTGTCGGAGTTCTTCGCGAAGAACCGGCACCTGCTGGGGTTCGACAACCCGCGCAAGGCGTTGCTGACGACGGTGAAGGAGGCGGTGGACAACGCGCTGGACGCGTGCGAGGAGGCGGGGATTCTGCCGGACCTGCTGGTGGAGATCGTGGAGGTGTCGCCCCCCCCCTCGGCGAGCAAGTCGGGCCGGTACCGGGTGACGGTGCGTGACAACGGGCCGGGGATCGTGCGTCGGCAGGTGGAGAACATCTTCGGGAAACTGCTGTACGGGTCGAAGTTCCACCGGCTGAAGATGAGCCGTGGGCAGCAGGGGATCGGGATCTCGGCGGCGGGGATGTACGGTCTGATGACGACGGGCAAGCCGATGGTGATCCTGACACGGCCGAACCCGAAGAAGCCTGCGCACCACATCGAACTGGCGATGGACACGACGAAGAACCGCCCCGAAGTGACGGTGGACCGGGAGACGGAGGAGTTCTACGCGAGTTCGACGGGGACGGGGACGAGCGTGACGGTGGAGATGGAGGCTCGGTACGCGCGCGGGCGGGCGAGCGTGGAGGAGTACCTGGAGCAGACGGCGATCGCGAACCCGCACGCTTCGATCACGTTCGTGCCGCCGGGGAGGAACGCGGAGGACGCGGAGGACGCGGATGGGGAGCAGGGGGTTCTGGGCGTCGGCCGATCTGACGACTCCGCGGACTCTGCGGCAGGCACTGTGTCCTCTGCGTTCGATCGGACGACGGAGTTGGGGGATCGGGTGGTGTATCCGCGGACGGTGGATGCGCTGCCGCCGGAGCCGAAGGAGATCCGGCCGCACCCGTACGGGGTGGAGTTGGGCACGTTCCTGACGATGTTGAAGAACGCGAAGGCCACGCAGTTGGGGGGGTTCCTGAAGGAGGAGTTCAGCCGCGTGACGCCGGCGGTGGTGGGCGAGGTGTGCGCGAAGGCGAGCGTGAACGGGGCCAAACTGAGCGAGCACACGTGGCTGAAGTCGATCGACACGGAGACGGCGGAGCGTTTGTACACGGCATTGCAGGGGGCGAGGCTGCGGCCGCCGCCGACGGATTGTCTGGCTCCGATCGGTGTTCGGCAGTTGCTTGCGGGGATGCTGAAGGGCGTGCGTGCGGAGTTCTACGCGGCGTCGACGCGCGAGCCGGCGGTGTACCGTGGGAATCCGTTCCAGATCGAGGCGGCGGTGGCGTTCGGTGGCGACCTGCCGGCGGAGGAGACGGCGCGGGTGATCCGGTTCGCCAACCGGGTGCCGCTGCTGTATCAGCAGTCGGCGTGCTGCGCGTTCAAGAGCGTGTTGGAGACGTCGTGGAAGAACTACGGGCTTGGGCAGCCGCGCGGGTCGCTGCCGGTGGGGCCGCTGGTGGTGATGATCCACATGGCGAGCGTGTGGGTGCCGTTTACGAGCGAGAGCAAGGAGGCGATCGCGGACTACGACGAGATTCGGAAGGAGATGAGGCTGGCGTTGCAGGAGTGCGGGCGCAAACTCGGGACGTACGTGCGCAAGCGGCAGCAGATGCGTCGAGAGAGCGAGCGGCGCGGCGTGTTCGAGCGGTACGTGGGGGAGGTGGCGAAGGCGTGCCACGCGATCACGGGGACGGACGCCGATCGGCTGTACGCGGCGTTGCTGGAGCAGGCGCGGAAGCGGACGGCGGTTGCGGACGCGGTGCTGGATGAGGATGGGCGGGTGGTGAGGTCGCGCCCCGAGCCGGGTGACGGGGACGACGGGGTGATCATCGTGGAGCGCGACGGGGGGCCGGGGGGGGGCGGCGCGCCGGCCTTGCCGGAGGGTGGGGAAGCGCGGGCGAGCGGCGGCGGGAAGAGGCGCGCGCGAGAGAAGGAGACTCGGGCGGCGACGCGGGAGAGTGGCGGTGCTCGGAGCGGGCCGAAGCCGGCGCGGCGGGCGAAGCCGCGGATGCGTCTGGTGGGCGGGAAGTTGGCGCCGGTGGAGGAAGGGCCCGGGTTGTTTTGAGCGGGGGACCGCTCCCTGACGGTCGTGGCTCGTTGGTCTCGGTTGATGGCTGGTTGCGGTCGAAGCACAGTGTGTCGGAGCGGGTGCGATGGCGAAGAAGACGACGGCGGGGACGAAGGCCAGTGCGCGGAGCGGGGGAGTGCCGCTCCATGACGGTCGCGGCTCGTCGGGAGGTCGCGGCTCTGGGCGATCGGGGGGGGGGACGCTGGAGAAGATCGGGGCGTTGGCGGGGGAGGTGGCACGGGCTGCACACGCGGGGGAGGCGCCGGCGATCGAGGTGCCGACGCGGGCGAAGTCCAACACGACGTGGGACTGCAAGAGCGGCATCCTTCGGATGGGGGATGCGACGCAGACGCGGGAGTTGTTCAACCTGAATCAGGCGAAGGGGTTCATGCAGACGGTGCTGCACGCGGCGGGGATCAAGGAACTGCTGGAGGCGGACAAGACTTTGAGCCTGCGCGCGATGTTCTACAAGGGTCTGCACACGATCCCGGGGACGAAGGAGAAGACGTTCGCGGACCAGGACGAGAGCGACGCCGTGCTCGAGGACCTGGAGGTGACGCTCGGGTCGCTGCGCGAGGAGCTGCACGTCTTCGCGAAGAAGGCGGGGACGATGGTGGGGAACATCACGATCGTGGACTCGGGTGACGAGATCGACTGCCGGCGGATGGGGTCTGGCGGGTATGCGATCCCGAGCATCGTGGAGCCGGACGTCATTCAGTTCAAGAAGTGCGACGCGAAGTTCGTGCTGCACGTTGAGAAGAACACGGTGTGGAGCCGGTTCAACGAGGACAAGTTCTGGCAGGAGCACAACTGCATCCTGACGGAGGGCGGTGGTCAGCCTCCGCGCGGGGTGAGGCGGCTGCTGCGGCGGCTGAACGAGGAGCTGGGGCTGCCAGTGTACTGCCTGCTCGACTGCGACCCGTGGGGGCACTACATCTACAGCGTGATCAAGCAGGGATCGATCTCGCTGGCGTTCGAGAGCGAGCGGCTGGCGATCCCGGAGGCGAAGTTCCTGGGGCTTCGGGCGATCGACTACCAGCGGTGCGGGCTGAGCGACGACGTGCAGATCGCGTTGAACGAGAAGGACGTGGCACGAGCGAAGCAGATCGCGGCGTATCCGTGGTTCAAGGACAAGCCGGCGTGGCGGCGTGAGATCGACCAGTTGCTGCGGAACGGATTCAAGATGGAGGTTGAGTCTCTGATCACGAAGGACATCAGTTACGTGACGGAGACGTACGTGCCGGAGAGGCTGAAGGCGAAGGATTGGTTGGATTAGAGCGCGTGGCGGCGGGTGTCGTCAGGCCTCGATGGCCACGGCGACCGCGTTCCCGCCGCCGAGGCAGAGCGTGACCACCCCGCGCCGCCCGCCCGTTCGCCGCAACTGGTGCACGAGCGTGGTCAGCACGCGCGCGCCCGACGCGCCGATCGGGTGCCCCAGGGCGATGCCCCCGCCGCAGATGTTGAGTTTGTCCTCGGGGATGCCGAGTTCCTTGACGTTGGCGAGTGTCTGGGCGGCGAAGGCCTCGTTGATCTCGAAGAGGTCGACGTCGGCGAGCGACCAGCCTGCCTTCGTCAGCACGCCGCGGATGCCGCCGACGGGGGCGTCGAAGATCTCACGCGGCTCCACGCCGTGGGTGTGGTAGGCGACGATGCGGGCGAGGGGCTTGAGGCCGAGTTCCTCGGCACGTGTCGCGCTCATCACGAGCACGGCCGCCGCACCGTCGGAGATCTGGCTGGCGTTGCCGGCGGTGATGTACTCGTGCCCCGGCACGGTGCGGAGTTTCGCCAGGGCGTCCGCCGTGGTCTCGGGGCGGATGCCCTCGTCCTGCGAGAGGCCGCCCTCGGGGCCGGGGTTCTTCTTGTTGCCGAGTTGCTCGCCGGTGAGGGCGGCAATCTCGGCCTTGAACCAGCCCTCCTTCGTCGCCTTCGCCGCGCGCTGGTGCGATTGCGCGCTGAAGCGGTCGAGGTCTTCGCGGGCGAGGGCGTGCTTGCGCGCGGTGTGGTCGGCGGCGTTGGTCATGCCCCAGCACTCGAAGGCGCAGCAGAGGCCGTCGTGCTGCATGTGGTCCTCGAACTTCGTCTCGCCGAACTTCACGCCGTCGCGGATGTAGGCGTAGTGGGGAGCGGCGGTCATGTTCTCGAACCCGCCCGCGATGACGCACTGGGCGTCGCCGGCGCGGATGGCCTGCGCGGCGAGCATGACGGCCTCGAGGCCCGACCCGCAGACCTTGTTGATGGTCTTGGCCGAGAGCGTCGCGGGCAGCCCCGCCTTCAGCCCCGCCTGCCGCGCCGGGTTCTGGCCCAGGCCCGCCTGGAGGACGCACCCGAAGATGCACTCGTCGATGGCGCCGCGCGCGGCGGGGGCTTCGTCGAGGACGGCCCGGATGGCAAACGCGCCGAGTTGCGGCGAGGGCGTCCGGGCGAGTGAGCCGAAGAACTTGCCGACGGGTGTGCGGCGGGCGGCGACGATCACGGGCTGCGCGGGCATGGCTCGGTCCTCCGTTGGCATGGTCGGCGGGGCGATCCGCCGCCGCCGGGCAACTGTAGGCGGTGGCGCGCGGCGTCCGGCCGGCGTGCGACGCGCCGGGAATACGATCACCGATGGCGGACACGGACGATGCGGGGGCGATCGGCGGCGCGCCGTCAGCGGCGCATCTCGCCGCACGCCGCTGGGCCGAACTCGCTGCAATGTTCGTCGCCGGGCCGGTGGCGTACGCCGCGCTCGATCCCGGACCCGGCTGGCTCTTCCCCGCGCTCTGGGCGTGGGCGGGCGCGTGCCTGTGGCTGCTGCTGCGCGACCCGACGTTCGACCGGAGACAGTTGTGGAACGCGCGGGCCGCGCTGGGCGCGGGCGGGCGCATGTTCGCCTCGTTCATCCCGCTCGGCGTCGGGATCGGGCTTGCGGTCGCGGTCTTCGACGCCGAGTCGCTCTTCTCACTCCCGCGCCGTCGCCCGGAACTGTGGGCGACGATCATGGTGCTCTACCCGCTGGTGAGCGTCTACCCGCAGGAGGTGATCTTCCGCGTCTTCTTCTTCCACCGCTACGGCACGCTGTTCGCCAGGCCCGGCGTCATGGTCATGGCCAGCGCGGCCGCGTTCGGCCTCGTCCACGTCGTCTTCCACAACTGGATCGCCGTCGCCATGACGCTCGTCGGCGGCGCGCTCTTCGCCGCGACCTACGCCCGCACCCGCTCGGCCTTCGCGGCGTCGTTCGAGCACGCGCTCTACGGGTGCCTCGTCTTCACGATCGGGCTGGGGTCGTACTTCTACAGCGGGCGCTCCGGTTGAGGCATCGATGCTCGACTGCCCTATCCTTCCGCCCTTTCGCACCGACTCTTACGGAGACCCGTCCTCATGCCCGCCGAGCAGCAGTTTGTCACGCTTCCCGCCGACACGAATCAGGCCCGGGGTCTGGGCGAGTTTGCGATCGCGTTCATGTGGGGCGGGCAGGGCGCACGCGGCGAGCCGGACGCCGCCGTGCTCGAGCGGACGAACCTCTTCTTCACCGACGCCTGCCTGTGCGGCGTCAGCGCGGTGGCGATGGGGTGCAACGCGCCGAACGTGCTGCGGCGCGAGGCGTTCGAGTACGCCGTGCCGGAGGGGCACGCAGGCAGGCCGCTCGGGCGCTGCACGCGGCACGGGGCGACGGTCTTCGGCTCGGCGACCAGAGTGAAGAGCGAGAAGGCGGTCGTCGCCAACTGCGCGGCCGTGCGCGAGTGGGACGCGAACGGCACCAACTTCGGCTACAACCCGGCGCGCGGGCACACGGCCGGCGAGTTCGGGCACAACGACTTCTACGCCGTGCCCCTGGCCGCGGCCCAGATGCTCGGGGCGGACGGGGCGGCCGCGCTGCGCGGCATGGTGCTGCACGACGAGATCCGCGGGCGCCTCGCCGAGGTCTTCAGCCTCAAGGACTGCAAGATCGACCACGTGCTGCACGGGGCGATCGCGTCGGCGTGCGTGTTCGGGGCGATGGTGGGGGCGACGGCGGAGCAGGTCGAGAGCGCGATCGGCATGGTGGTGGCGCACCACGTGCCGTTCCGCGCGATCCGCGCCGGCAAGCAACTCTCGGACAGCAAAGGGGCGTCGGCGGCCATCAGCACCGAGGCGGCGATCCTGAGCCTGAAGCGCAGCATGGCCGGGTTCCAGGGGCCGCGCGACATCTTCCGCAACCCGGAGGCGGTCTTCCGGCTCTTCGAGGGGCCTGGGCAGATGTTCGGGCGGCTGGACAGGAGCGGCGGGCTGGCCGCCACGCCGAACGCGGAGAAGCGCGACGCCTCCCCGTTCGATCTCGTGCTTGGGCGGGCGGGCGGGGACTTCGCGGTGATGGGGATGCACTTCAAACTCGCGCTCTACGAGCACCAGTCGGCGGGGGCGGTGCAGGCGGTGGTGGACCTGATCGCGAAGCGCCCCGCGCTGATCGAACGCGCGGACGGGTCTGCGATCCGGCACATCCGCATCGTGGCGTACGAGCCGGCGTTCGGCATCATCGGCGACCCGGCGAAGAAAGACCCGAAGACCCGCCAGAGCGCGGACCACTCGATGGCCTACATCATCGCCACGCTGCTGCGCAAGGCGATCGAGAGCCGGGCCGCGAGCAAGCCCACCGACTGGAAGGGCCTGATGCTCAACCCGCTGGACTACTCGAAGGACGCGGTCTTCAACCCGCGCACGCGGGCGTTGATGGCGAAGATCGACTTCGTGCACGGCGGGCCGGAGTACGACCGCCGCTATCCCGACGGCATCCCGACGAGCGTCGTCATCACCGACGACGCGGGGGCGCAGCACGACTCCGGGCTGGTGATGTACCCGGCGGGGCACGCGCGCAACACGGCCGCCGATCTTCGCGGGCTGCTGGACCACAAGTTCGGCCTCATGGCGTCGCTCGCCACCGACAGCACGAGGCCGCTGATCGCCCGCTTCGAAGGCCTGGCGGGCAAGAGCGCGGACGAGGTGCAGACGATCAACGACTTCGAGTACGCGGCGAGGGGGGGGTTCGAGGAGTTCTGAGGTCGAGCGCGGGGGCCGAAGGGGAGAGGCCGAAGGGCGTCGGGGGAGAGGAAGGTCGCGGGCATGGGGCGTTCCGTGGCGGTGTTCTGCGGGTCGGGGCTGGGCACGCGGCCGGAGTACGCGCAGGCCGCGAGGGACGTGGGGCGATTGCTGGCGGAGCGCGGCGTGACGCTGGTCTACGGTGGGGGCGGCAAGGGGATGATGGGCACGCTGGCCGACGGCGCGCTCGAAGCGGGCGGGCGTGTGGTCGGCGTCATCCCGCACTGGATGATGGAGAAGGAGGCGGCGCACCCAGGCGTCGCCGAGATGCGCGTCGTGGAGACCATGCTCGAGCGCAAGACCGTGATGGCGGAACTCGCCGATGCGTTCCTGGTGCTGCCGGGCGGCCTGGGGACGATGGACGAGTTGTTCGAAGTGCTGACCTGGTCGCAACTGCGGCTGCACGGGCGCTCGAAACCGACGGGCATCCTGAACGTCGCGGGTTTCTACGACCACCTCAGGGACTGGCTCGCCCGCGCGGCGCTCGACGGTTACATCCGCGAGTCGTCCGCCGGCGTGCCGGTCGTTGACGACGATCTGGTGCGGCTGCTGTGCGGCGTGCTGCGCTGACGGTCAGCGTTCGGCGTCGCCCGTAGCAGGGCCACCTGGTGCAACGTCGCGTGCGCGGATGTTGAGTCGGACTTCGCGGTCGCCGGCCTCGAAGCGGACGGTGGTGGGGAGGTCGGCGAACTCGGCCTGCTTGGCGGCGATGCCGCGTTCGAGTTCCTCGAAGGAGAGGGGGACGAAGGCGATCAGTGTGCGTTGGCCTGAACGGAGCTGGGCGATGTACTCGGCTGGGCCGGTGACGCGGACGTCGCGCAGGGCTTGGTCCTCGGGGGCGATCTCGACGATCCAGCGGGCCTGCTCGAGCGGGCCGAGCCGCAGGTGCACCGGCACGTTCGGCAGCACGATCGAGTCCGTGCGCGTGCGCAGCGTGATGGTCACGTCCACGCGCTGCGGCGCGATGAGGAGCGGATCGACGCCGACCAGGGCGGGGCCGGGCACGAGCGGCACGCCGCGCACCTGCTGCGCACGCCCCGGCGTCAGCGCGGCGAGGTCCGTGCTCGTGAGCCGGGCGACGAGCGTCGGCGTGCCGGCGAGCGCGGCGTCGGCCTCGCGCGAGAGGCGCACGCGGGCGGTCTCGACGGAGGGGACGGGCTGGCCGTCGGCCTCGCCCTCGGGCACCTCGACGCGCACGGGCACGGTGCGCTCGACCAGTTCGTAGACGTAGACGGTGATGGTGGGCGGCTCGACGCGTGCGATGGTCACGCCGCGGTTGCGGAAGGCCTCGTGGGCGCGCAGGACGGCGCGCAGATCGACGACCTGCTCGCCGGGGTCGGGCGGGAAGCCCTCCATGCCCGGTTCGATGGCGATGGCGCGGCGGAGTTCGTCGTCGATGCCGGCCAGTGCGGCGGTGGTCCCTTCCAGCGACAGGTTCACCTGGCCGCGCCAGTCGGTCTCGCCGGACTGCACGCGGACGAGGCGGGTCGGCGCGGCGTCGCCGCGGAGGGAGAGGTCAACTCGGCGGGTCTGGCGCTGGAGGCTCTCGCCCTCCGCGAAGACCCAGATGAGGATTGCGACGAGTGTGACGAGGCCGTAGGTTTTGAAGTCGCGTGCGAGGTGTGGCTTGTGTTCGCCGCTGGCGCGCTCAGTCTGTGCCATTGACGCCTCCTGACTGGCTTGGCGCGGCCATGGATTCTGTTTCGGTGGTCTGCTCCGGTTCCTGGGAGGCGGTCTGGGATTGCCGGATTCGGGTGAGGCGTTCCTTGAGGTGGTTGCGGAGTTGGTCTGGTGTGAGTGTTGGTGTGAATCTCCCGCGCTCGCAGACGCGGATCGAGCCGCGTTCCTCGCTCACGACGATGACGAGGGCGTCGCACTCGCGCGAGAGGCCGACCGCGGCCCGGTGGCGCGAGCCGAGCGTCGGGTCGGGCATGTCGGCCGGATCGGCGAGCGGGAGTTGGACGTTGGCGGCGTGGATGACCCGCCCGCGGATGACCACGGCCAGGTCGTGCAGCGCGGTGCCGGGGAAGAAGATGGTCTGGAGCAGGCGCGCCGAGAGGGCGGCGTCGAGCCGCGTGCCGCCTTCGGTGAGCGCGGCCAAGCCGACCTGCCGCTCAAGGACGATGATCGCGCCGAAGCGGCCCTTGGAGAGGTAGGCGCAGGCCTCGGCGATCGGCTCGACCACCTGCGCGATCTCGCCGGGCGAGGAGCGGAAGAAGGGGGCCTCCCCGAGCCGGATGAGGGCGCGGCGGAGTTCGGGCTGGAAGATGACGACCAGGCCGATCGCGACGATGGCGAGGAACCGCTCGTAGAGGAAGGAGAGCCGCGGGAACGCCTGCCCGCCCCCGATCATGTGCACCACAAGCGTGGCTACCACGATCAGCACCAGCATGCCCTTCATCACGCCGGCGGCGCGGGTGCCCTGCACGAAACGCACGACGAGCAGGACGACGACCCAGATAACGGCCAACTCGAACGCGGCCGCGACGGCGTTGTAGGAAGCGAGCCGCTCCCACAGGTCCTGGATCCGGGGCAGGGCGAACAGGGGGGGACTCCTTACGCTCGGGCGCGTGAGTGTACCACCGGCGGCATCGGCGCGGGCCGTTCGTGGCCGGCGGAGGGACGGCGAGCCGATTGAGGGATCAGACCGTTCACGGAGCGCCCGATGCGACTTCCCCGGCGGAAGTGGCCGCTGCTTCTCGTCTTCTGGACCGTGCAGGCGGTCGTGCTGCTCGGGTTCCATGCGTTCATGTGGGGGCAGAGCATTTCGATTGGCGCGAGTCCTCCGACGCCTCTCGGCTCGAGGCCCCCGGCGCTCTGGGCGTGGCCCACGCTGACGGACATGCTCGGTGCCTTCGAGAGAGGGGCGGGCCTGGTGCACGGAGTCCTGTTGGTGGTCGTCCCGCCCGTGCTGCAGAGCGTGCTGGTGCTGCCGTTCCGGTTCGACCGGCCGCGGCGGAGCCGGGGCGTCGCGGTGTACTTCAGCCTCGCGGTGGCGGCGATCGGGCTGGCGGTGCTCGTCGCGGCGGCGGTCGGGTCGGTCGGGACGGTGATCGCTCACTATCTGCCGTCATCGTTCGATGAAGGCCACGTGCTTGCCCTCATGCTGGCCATGCTTGGCATCAGTTGGATCGGATTCACGATGTTCCTGGTGGCGTACGTGCGTCGATCCGACAAGCCGAGCGATTCGGTGATCGCGGGCCTTGCGCGGGTTCTCTTTCGCGGGAGCATCGTCGAGTTCGTGGCCTTGATCCCGCTGGACGTGATGGTGCGGCGCAAAACGAGTTGCTACTGCGGCGAAGGGACGTTCTTCGCGCTCGTGGGCGTGGGGTCTGTGGCGCTCATCATGGCGGGGCCGGCCGCGCTGTTGCCGCTGTTGGCGAAGCGGCGTGCCGCGCGGCGTCGGACCTCGTGCGAGTGGTGCGGGTACGACATGACCGGCACGCCGGAGGCGAGCGTCTGCCCCGAGTGCGGCAAGCCGTGGCGGCTCACGCGCTCCCCGTGAGCGTGTCGAGCGTCCGATCCGGCTCGAAACGGCCCCACGCGGGCGCGTTGGCGAGCGCGGCCCGCAATCGGCGGCGGTACTCGGCGCGCGGGATCTCGACGCACCCGAGCCGGGCGAGGTGCTCGCTCCAGGCCTGCGTGTCGAGGAGCGTGAAGCCGCGTCGGCGGAGGTGGGCGACGAGGTGGGCGAGGCAGACCTTGCTCGCGTCGCGCCCGCCGAGGTCGGGGCGGGAGAACATGCTCTCGGCGCAGAACGCGCCGCCGACCGCCAGGCCGTAGAGGCCGCCCACGAGGACCGGTGCCCCCCCCTCGGCCGGCGTTCGCCACGCCTCGACGCTGTGGGCGTGCCCGAGGCGGTGCAGGAGTTCGAAGGTGTCGATGATCCAGCCGTCGATCCACCCGCCGGGTCGGCGGGGGTCGGCGCAGGCACGAACGACGGCGGCGAAGTCGGTGTCGGACCGGATGTCGAACCGTGCGGCTCGGATGGTGCGGACGAGTCTGCGGGGGAGGTGGAAGGCGTCCAGCGGGATCACCCCGCGCGGGTCGGCCTCGTACCAGCCGAGTTCGGGTGGGCCGCCGGGACGCGTCGGGACGGCCATGGGGAACAGGCCCTTCCGGTAGGCCGCGAGGACGGCCTCGGCACGGCGGGCGTCCGGGGCGCGGTCGGGGGTGCGGGATTCGGCATTCGGCGGGGGATTCATTGGCCGGACTCGGGGGCGGTCGTTTATAGTTGGGGGATCGCCGCTCGCGGGGTGAAATCGCCGGCCGCGCAGGCCCAATGAGGTCTGAGGCCCGCGGAAGGGGATGCTCCATGAACGAGAACCTGATCCAACAACTGCTCGACAAGGACATCTTCATCTTTGTCGTTGGCGGGGCCGTGGGGATCGTCGCCATCATCTTCGGGACGGTGTCGTCCATGGTCCGCTCGACCGCCCGCGAGAAGTCCCGCCGCGAGATCGCGGCCTACATCGCCGAGGGATCGATGTCGCCCGAGCAGGGCGAGCGGCTGATGAAGGCGGGGGAGCCGAAGAAGGGCTGATCCGGGGAGGTTCGGCATGAACGAGCAACTGGCGCATTCGGTCCCGACGCTGGCGAGCGCCACCGATGAAATGGTGGCGATCGTGGCGGTCGGGGGGGGGGTTGCTGGTCGCGGTCGTGTGGATCGTGTTCGCGACCATTCACGGCCTGGTCAAGTCCAGGGAGCGTGAGCGCTCACGGCGCGAGATCGCCGCGTACGTGGCGGAAGGCTCGATGACGGCGGAGGAGGGCGAGCGGCTGATGAAGGCCGGGGCGGAGGCGGCCGCCGCTGAGGACGACGAGTGACGCGGTCCGGGAGGCGTGGTCATGGATATGCCGTTGACGCTGGCGATTTCGGGCGAGCAGATCGCGGCGATCGCGATCGTGGGGGCGATCGTGATGATCATCACCGGGATTCTCTCGTCCACGATCGGCGGCGTGTACAAAACGCGCGAGCGCGAGCGCACCAAGCGCGAGGTGGCCGCGTACGTGGCGGAGGGATCGATGACCCCGGTCGAGGGGGAGCGGATCATCAAGGCCGACATCCCGACCTGGGAGAAGGGCAAGAGTTGACTCGGGAGGACGTGCGATGCCCGATCTGACAACGACGGACCTGTTCTATCTGCTGCTCGCGGTCGCCGGCGGCTTCGTGCTCGCGGTGTGGCTGGTGGTGTCGCACCTGACGGCGCGCGAGCAGGCGCGGGCGAAGGCGGAGCAGGCCAAGGCCCGCGAAGAGACCCGGCGCGAGATCGCGGCCTACGTGGCCGAGGGATCGATCTCGGCCCAGGATGCCGCCCTGCTGCTCGCCGCGGGAACGGCGGAGGAGGAGTCCGGCCGCGCGCTGATCGCGGCGGTCCTGGCCGGGCGCGGGCTGACCCCGGAACAGGCCGAGCGTCTGGCAGGAGCCGGCGGCGGCGACATCGCCGACCTGCGCGCCGTGCTCAAGGAACTCGGCGAGCAGTGGGGCGTGAAGATCGCGGCGGATTGAATCGACGGGGGACGTGCCGCAGACGTGCTCAGATGTCCGAGAGTCGAGCAACGCTCAGGACGCGCCGGATGCGCTCGGTAGCGGCGCGTCCATAGGCCATCCGGCGGAGGTATTCGAGCGCTTTCATGCGCTCCTCGGGCGATCTCGTCCGCCAGTATGTGCCGTCGTCATCCTGGTCCCGAAGCGAGACGGTGTCGAAGGCTGAGCGGTCGAGGCGAAAGGTTCGGTCCGGGTCATCGCGTGCCGACACGCACGGAGTATAGACGGTTCGACGCGATCCGGGCCGCGCGCCGGGGCGATCCGGGCGCCGCTTGACTGTCCGCCCCCGACCCGCCACACTATCCCATGGCGACCATCTCCGATCGTTCCGCCTCGCCCGGGGCCGCGACTGGCCCGGGGCGTGCGGCAGCGTCCACCCCTTCAGATCCGCGAATGTCGTCCGGTCCCGGCTCCGGGGAGTCGGTGTGGACTGGGAAGGTGGCTGCGGAGGGGATCACTTTTGATGACGTGCTGCTGTTGCCTCGGCGGTCGGGGGTGCTGCCCGCCGATGCCGACACGACCACGCGCCTGACGCGGACAATCCGCCTCAACGTGCCGCTCGTGTCGGCCCCCATGGACACCGTGACGGAGTCCGCCCTGGCGATCGCGCTCGCGCAGGAGGGCGGCATCGGCATCATCCACAAGAACCTGTCGGTCGAGACGCAGGCGCGCGAGGTGGCGAAGGTGAAGCGTTCGGCCAACGGCGTCATCACGGATCCGATCACGCTCGGTCCGGACGACACGGTCGGTCGTGCGGTGCAGTTGATGCGTCAGCACAACGTCTCGGGCTTTCCGGTGACGGACGACGGCGCGTCTGGGGTGCGGACCGGGGGGAAGGTGCTCGGCATCCTGACGAGGCGCGACCTGAAGTTCGTGGAGAACGACGGGACGCCTGTTCGTGAGGTGATGACGAAGACGAACCTGATCACCGCGCCGCCGGGGACGACGCTCGCCGAGGCGGAGGTGATCCTGAACAGGAACAAGGTCGAGAAGTTGCTGCTGGTGGACGGCCAGATGCGGCTGCGCGGGCTGATCACGATGCGCGACATCGAGCGGCTGAGCCAGTTCCCACGCGCGAACGTGGACGAGCGCGGTCGTTTGCGGTGCGGCGCGGCGGTGGGGGTTGGGCAGGTCGATCGGGTTGGGGCCTTGCTGGAGGCCGAGGTTGACGTCGTGGTGGTGGACACGGCCCACGGTCATTCGGAGAATGTGATCCGCACGGTGCGTGAGATCAAGTCGCGTTACGGGGTGCAGGTGATCGCGGGGAACGTGGCGACGGCGGAGGGCGCGAAGGACCTGGTGGCCGCCGGGGCGGACGCGGTGAAGGTCGGCATCGGCCCCGGCGCGATCTGCACGACCCGCGTCGTCACGGGCGTCGGCGTGCCGCAGATCACGGCGATCCTCGAGGCCGTACGCGGCGTGGAGGAGACCGGGGAGGACGTTCCAGTGATCGCGGACGGCGGCGTACGCATGAGCGGGGACATCGCCAAGGCCATCGCCGCGGGCGCACACAGCGTGATGATGGGGTCGCTCTTCGCCGGGCTGGACGAGTCGCCGGGCGAACTCGTCATCAGCCAGGGGCGGCGCTACAAGACCTACCGCGGCATGGGGAGCGAGGGTGCGATGAACCGCGGCTCCGCCGACCGCTACGGCCAGGCCGACAAGTACGACCGCAGCGGCAAGCCGATGGAGAAGTTCGTCCCCGAGGGCGTCGAGGGGCTGGTGCCCTACCGCGGGCCGCTGGCCGAGTTCGCCTACCAGTTGGTCGGCGGCCTGCGCAGTGCGATGGGCTACTGCGGCTGCCGCACGATCGAGGAGTTCCGGACGCAGACGCGTTTCTGCAAGGTGTCGTCCGCAACGGTTGTTGAGAACCACCCGCACGACATCCGCATCACGAAGGAAAGCCCGAACTACACGGTGGAACACCTGCGGGAGTAGGGTGGGCGGATGCCGCGGGCGGAAGGTTCAGGCTTTCTTCTGGACATCGTGTGGCGGGTTCGTGTCGTCGTCAGTGACTCGGCCGAGTGCGCCGGGGAGTTCGATCCCTGCCTGCTTCGCCAGTTCGTGCACCGGTGGCAGCGAGCCGATCAAGCCCGAGAGGAAGTCGGCGGTCGCGCCGCGTGTGCCGCCGTTCTTCGGCTCCACGCTCCGCCCCGAGTCCCAGACGGTGATCTTGTCGATGCGCAGGTTCTGCACGGCCTTGACCTGCTCGGCGACGAGTTCCGGGAGTTTTTCGATGAGGAGAAGCGTGGGCGCGACCTGCGGGTTCTGGGCGCAGGCCTGCACGAGTTGGCGGTAGCCGTCGGCCTTCGCTTCGAGCACCTTGCGGACGCCCTCGGCCTCCGCGCTGTAGCGGGCGAGGATCGCGTCGGCTTCGCCCCGGGCCTCGCGGCGCTGCTTCTCGGCCTCGGCCTCGGCGGCGATCTCGATGCGCTTCTTCTCGATCTCCTGCGGCGCCAGTTCGTCCTTCGAGAGCCGCGCCAGTTCCTGCTCGCGCTCGGCGGCGAGGATGGCCTCGGCGGCCTTGGCGGCGGCGACCTCGGCGCGGCGGCGTGCCTCGGCGCGGATTTCGGCGAGTTTGGCGTTGCTCTCGGCGACCTGGGCGGACGACGTGTTCTCGCCCTCGACGGCGCGGGCCTCCGCGTCCGCGACGCGGATGCGCTGCTCCTGCTCCGCCTTCTTCTTCGCCGCAACCGTCTCCGCCTCGCGCTCCGCCGCCGCGATCTCCTGGTCGCGCTTGGCCTCGACCTCCCCCGTGACCGCCTGGGCCTCCAGGGCCGCAACCGCCACGCGCTGCTTCTGCTCGGCGTCCTTCTGGCCCTGCTCGGCGAGGGCGTGCTCCTGGGCGACGCGGACGTTGCGCTCGCGGACGGCGGCGGCCTCGCCGATCGCGCCGGTGCGCTCCTGCTCGGCGACCTCGACCTTGGCGCGGTTGATGGCCTCGGCGGCGGCGCGCTTGCCGATGGCCACGATGTAGCCCGACTCGTCGGTGATGTCGCGGATGTTCACGTTGATGAGTTCGAGGCCGATCTTGTTGATCTCCTGGCCCACGTTCTCGTTGATGTGGTTCATGAACTTCTCGCGGTCCTTGTTGATCTCCTCGATCGTCAGGGTCGCGATGACGAGGCGCAACTGGCCCAGGATGATGTCCTGCGCCTGCTCGCGGATCGCCTGGGTGGGGAGCATGAGGAGTCGCTCGGCGGCGTTGTTCATGAGGACGGGGTCGGTGGAGATGCCGACGGTGAAGGTCGATGGCACGTCCACGCGGATGTTGTTGAGCGAGAGCGCGCCCTGGAGCGGGATGTCGATGACGATCGGTTCGAGCGAGAGGTAGGCGTAGTCCTGGATGAGGGGGATGACGAACGCGCCGCCGCCGTGCAGGCACTTGGCCGCCCGCTGCGCGCCGACTTTGCCGTAGATGACGAGGATGCGGTTGGACGGGCAGCGCTTGTACTGCTTGACGATCATCACCGTGACGAACAGCAGGATCATCAGCACCGCGCCGACGATGCCGAGCGCGAGCACGGGGCTGGAGCCGCTTCCCGAGTTCTGCGCGAGCGTGAGCATGATCGAATCGTTCACGTTCCCGTCTCCCTTCGCGGCGCGGGGTCAGCCCGCGCGTGCGACCGTCAAGGTGTTGTCCTCGTTCACGCGCGTGACGCGGACGCGCGTCCCCGTCGGCAGTTCCTCGCCCTCCGTCGTCGCCGTGTAGGTGCGCTGGCGCTGGTCCAGCACCACGCGGACCTGCCCGCGCCCCTCGCCGCGAGCGGGCACCGTCGCGTAGACGTCCCCCTCGTGCCCTATCGCGTTGCCGATGGCGACGTTGCCGCTCGCTTCGAGGTCGTACATGCCCTTGAGGAGGACGGCCAGCAGCCAGACCATCGCCGCGCCGCCGACCGCCGCCAGCAGGAGGCTCGTCGGCATGGACCATCCGAAGCCCTTGAGCGAGGCCAGCCCGGCCCAGCCGAAGCCCATGGCGAACGCCGTCGCGGACTGGATCGACAGCACCTCGAAGGCCTTGCCGGGGTCGCCGTGGGCGTCGGAGATGTCGACGTCGCCCAGGTCCGCGCCGCCGCCGCCGATGAGCATGAGTCCGAGCCTGAGCGCGAAGACCACGGTGCCCACAAGGGCCGGGATGGTGAACCAGACTGCGCTGCCCGTAAACAGCAGGTCGATCATGCGACCCCCCTTCGCGGACGGTCGGCCACCCAGGCCGAGGTCGTGCCAGTGTAATGCAACCCGCCCTTCGCGGCTTGATTCGGCGAACGGGCCTCGCGGTTTCGACGGCTCGGGGGGAGAGTGCCCGGTGAGTCAGGCGGCCAGGTCGATGTCGTCGTCGTCGGCCGCGCCGGGGAGGCCCCATGTGTCCTTCGGCAGGTGCCGGTGGTGGACGTGGATGACGCGGGCGAGTTGTCGGCCGAAGAGATCGGCGATCGTGGCGAGCAGGCGGACGGCGTCGGCGTTGAAGCCTGTGCGGCGTTCGCGGAAGAGGGCGACGACCGCGAGGCACTCGCCGTCCTGGCGGCAGGAGAAGCAGGCGAGGGCGTTGCCGGCGATCCAGTCGGCGTCGTCGCCGAGGCGGGCGTGCAGGTCGTCCTCGCCGGCCATGAGTTCGACGGTTTCGGTGCGCTCGAAGCGCGGGGCGATCACGCCGGCGAGGTGTTCGAGGAGGACTTCGGTCGAGTCGCGTGGGCAGTCGTAGTTGACGTAGGCGCCGAGCGAGTAGTCGCCGCTGGTGGAGGGGAGGTAGACGGCGGCGTTGGTCGGTCCGATCTTGGCGAGGATGAACTCGAGCACGGTGCGGAGGAGCGCTTCGAGGTCGAGTTCCTGTCTGACGAGGCTGTTGAACTCGGCGGCCTCGCCGACGTGGGTGATCTGCTCGCTGAGTTCCTGGTAGGCCCCCGCGAGGTCGTCGCAGAGCGAGCCGACCTGCGAGGCCATGCCCTCGCGGGCGTCGTTGAGTTCGCGGCAGGCGTTGGCGAGGCGGCGGAGGCGGTCGGCGCGCTCGCGGGCGGCGCGCGCTCGGCGCAGCGATGCGGCGATGCGGTCGCGCAGTTCGGCCGGGCCGAGGTTGCCGACGATCAGGTCCAGCGCGCCGGCGCGCATGGCCCGCACGGCATCGTCGAGCGAGGCGGAGCCGGCGAGCATCACGGTGCCGAGTGATTCGTCGATCTCGGTCAGTGCGCGAGAGAGTTCGTACCCCGCGCCGCCGGGCAGGTCGGCGGGGATGATGGCCAGGTCGAATCGGCTGGTGGAGGCGGCGGCGAGGGCGTCGGCGATGGAGTCCGCCTGCTCGCAGGCGGTGGTGCCGCAGGCGAGGGTGGCGGCGAGGCGCTGGCGTTCGGCGGGGTCGATGGAGACGATGAGCAGTCGGGCGTTGGCTTCGGCGAGGCTGGCTTCCGCGCCCGCGCCGATGGGGGTCGTGGGGAGCCGCTGGGCGCGCCGACCGGGGCCGGTGGCGTCCGATCGACCGGGCTGTTCGGGCGTGGCACTCATGCGGCCAGACTCCCTTCCCCGGACGAAGTGCGACGCAGTGGGAGGGAGATCGTGGCGGTCGTCCCGTGGTCGGGTTCGCTCTGGAGGGCGATCTCTCCGCCGTGAATCTCGACGATCCGGCGTGCGCGCGTCAGCCCGAGGCCGGTCTGTCTCCCGGCGGGCTTCTCGCTGAAGAACGGGTCGAATGCGTGACGCGCAGCCTTTGCCGACATGCCTGGCCCCTGATCGACGATCCGAACCAACAGTCGGCTATCCACGGGGTCGGTTTGAGCCAGAACCCGGATGAGGCACCCCGGGGCGGCCTCGAGGGCGTTGCAGATCACCTCGGACAGGGCGCGCACCAGCAGTTCTCGGTCGGCGTCGATGACGGCCGGCGCGTCGCCCAGGTCGATCTCCGTCTCTGGTGTGACACCGGTTCGGCGGTGTGCCTCGTCGATCGCGGCGTCGATCAAGGCGCGGAGTCCGATGCGCTGGATCGCGGGCGTGGGAGGCGTAGCGAGCAGGTGCAGCGCGGTGATCATGTCGCTCAGGTCGGTTGCGGCTCTGGCGATCGCCTCGGCGGAAGCGCGGTCGGCGTCGTCATTGAGGCGGCGTGCCAGCAACTGGCTGCGTCCGCTGATGACGGTGAGCGGGTTGTTCATCTCGTGGGCCGCGCCCGCGGTCACTTCGCCGAGCCGCACGAGGGCTTCGGTCTCGGCGAGGCGGTCGCGGGCCTCGACGAGCGAGCGGTTCACTTCGGCGAGTTGCTCGCTGATGCGCTGGGCCTGCTCGTGTCGCGCGGCGGCGTCGAGGGCTGCCGCCCAAGTGGCGAGGAGGGCATCGGAGGGGGTGAGGTCGTTGGCGGCTGGCGTCTCGTCGGACAGCAGCAGGCAGACCTGCGATGCGCCCGTCCCGCGCTGCACGCGGAAGGCCGTGCTCGGCTGGGCGCGGAGGCCGGTCGCGTCGAGCGCGCCGGACGGGAGCGTCGGCACGTTGCGCCCGCCGGAGGCGATGGCCGCGCTGAGTTTCGACGAAGCGTCGCGTGGCACGGCTGCGGCGTGCTCCACGCGCCCCTCCGGGCCGAAGCGGACGGCGAGCCAGGGTTCGCCTTCGTGGCGACGCAGGAGGGCGCTCCAGCGGGTCGGGCCGAGCGTGCGTGCGGCGGAGCGTGCGATCGCGCCGATGGTTTCGATGGTTCCGCGTGCGGCGTCGTGGTCGGCGAGGAAGGTCTCGATGGCTTCGAGTGCGCCGGCGGAGCGCTTGGCCTGGCGCGCGCGGCGATCGGCGGCGGCGTAGAGGTCACCGAGGCGGCGGTTCGCGTTGGCGATGGACTGGAGGAGGAGTTGGGGGGTTGGGCGTGCGTCGAGGCCGAGTACTTGGAAGCGTTGCGCGGCTGAGTCGTGCAGGTGCGTGGCGACGTGGTCGATGGCCGCGGCGTCGAGTCCAGCCTGCTCGCAGACGGAGCGTGACGGCGGTGGGGGGCCGAAGTCGCCCGACCATCCGATGTGCATTTCTCGGCAGAGCGCCTTGGCAAGGGTGACGAGCGCGATCAGCTCGCGGGGCGAATCTGCGGGGAGCGACGAGAGCGGCTGGGCGTGGAGCCACATCACGTCGCGCAGCTCGTCGGGGATCCCCCAGCGTTCGGCGATGCGCCTGCCGGCGGTGTGGTGGTCGATGCCGATGACGCCGCGTTCGACGGGTGCACTGTCGCATCCGCGTTGCTGGGCGACCATGACGACGCGTTGGTAGGCCTCGGGGAGGACGAGGTCGAGGGCGAGTTTGCCTACGCCGTGGAGGAGGCCCGCGGTGAATGCTTCGTCGGGTCGGACGGCGAGTTTTCGGTAGCGGTGTGCGAAGAGTTCGGCGGCGCAGGCGACGCCGAGAGCGTGCTTCCAGAAGCCCTCGCGGTCGAAGGCGGCGGAGCCTTGGGCTGGTTCCCTGCGGCGTCGCTTGCTCGCTCCGCTCATCAGGTCGTAGACGCTGACGCTGAGCACGGAGGACTGAACGGCCTCGAGGCCGAGCATGATGATGGCGCGGCGTACGGTGGTGACGCGGTCTCCGAGGCCATGTGCGGCCTTTCGGCAGAGTCCGAGGATGCGTGCGGTCAGCGCGGGGTCGGATTCGAGGAGGGTGACGATCTCGTCGAGGTCTGCGTCGTCCGCGCTGCCGACCGCGAGGAGGCGCGTGGCGACGGGCGAGAGCGTGGGCAGGGCGTCTACCTGCTGGAGCACCAGTTCGGCGTGGCGGGCGCGGGATGGATCGACTGCCTGGTCAATCACGTGGCTACACGTCGGTGTGTTCGAGGCCGAGGAGGGACGCGACGCGCTCGAGGAGCGCGGCGACGTCGAACGGTTTCTTGATGAACTCGTCCGCGCCGGCACGCCGCAGCGCGGCCACCTCGTCCTGGTTCACGACGCCGCTGACGCAGATGATCCGCGTTCCCTCGAGTTCGGGCTTCTCGCGGATGCGTTTGCAGACGACGTTGCCGTTCACGTCCGGGAGCATGTAGTCGAGGATGAGGACGTGGGGGCGGAAACTCTCGGTGAGCATGCCCGCGTCGTAGCCCGTGGCGGCGGTGCGCAGTTCAAAGCGCTCGTCGCCACCCATGATGTCGCGGAAGAGTTCGAGGATGCGCTCGTCGTCGTCGACGACGAGGACGCGTTTGCGTGCGCCTTCGAGGGCGTCGGTGGGGATGTTGTTGGCGCGCATGAAGCGGATCAGTTCGTCGCGCGGGATGCGGCGGAACTTGGAGCCGGGGACGCGGAACCCGGAGAGTCGCCCCGAGTCGAAGCAGCGGATGATGGTCTGCTGGCTGACCTTGCAGACCTCGGCGGCTTCGCCGGTGGTGAAGATTTTTTTCTCCGCCCAGGTCTGCTGGCCGTTGTCGGTGCTCATGGCTGCCGTCCCTGCCCTTGGCGCGGGTGGGCCGTCCATGGCCGCCGACGCGGGGAACCCCGCGCTCCGCCCGTGCGCTGCTGGTGCATCGGCGCGCAGACCCCCCAACTTCACGGCAACCCATAACCACAGCGAATCAACGGCACGCCGCGATTCAACGAGCCGCGGCCGTAAGGGCGCGGTTCTGTTCCTGCCCGCCCCAACGTCCGATTACTTCCCCTTCCCCCCCCGAGCGCGCCACAGCCGCACGGCCTCCGGCTCGCGGGCATAGATCGGGAGCAGGTGCGCGGGATCGACGGCCTCTCGCCCTGCCGCGGCGCGAAGCAGCCACGACGCGCCGAGGACGAGCGGCTCGATCGTCGTGCCGGATGCCGACGCGGCGCGCCGGATGGACTCGGGAAGGAAGCCGTCGGCGATGAGGCGCGGCGTGCGGAGCGCGGCGAAGCCCTCGGCGTCGAGCGCTCGCCCTTCGGCGGTCGGAGCGCCGTGCGCGTCGAACGGGGTGACGAAGGCGTGCTCGCTCTTGGAGGCGAGGGCGACGGCGAAGGGCCGGCCGTCGCGGGAAGCGGCGCACGCGGCGATCTCGGCGGTCGGCACGCCGATGCACGGCGCGCCGGTCGCCTCGGCGATGAAGCGGGCGGTGGTGACGGCGATGCGAAGGCCCGTGTAGCCGCCCGGCCCGAGCGAGACGACCACGGCCCGCAGGTCCGCGGGTCGCACGCCTGCGCGCGCACACAGCCGGTCGATTGCGGGCATCAGGTCGTCGTCGTGGCGGCGCGCGGGTGAGAGGCGCTCGACGGCGGTCGCCTCGCCGTCGACCGGGCCGAGGCCGACCTCGGCCGGGCAGGCTGACGGGTTGCTGGTCTCGATGGCGAGGGCGAGAGGAAGTGATGACACTCGCAAGGCTAGAGCACCTCGGATAGGAGCAACCGGGATCGACTATGCTGTGGGCAAGTACGGCCTGCGTGCGAACCGGCCGACTTCGGACTATACTGGCGGCAGTCCAAGACGAAGCGCAGGAGCGGGGAATGACGATCGCGGCGTGCCATTTGTCGCCGGAAGGTGTGGTTCTTGGCGCTGACAGCGCTACAACGTTGCAGTCCCTTGACGGCAAGACATCATGCCACTTCGATTACGCACAGAAGATGTTCGAGGTAGGGAAGCCTGGGAGTACGGTCGGCCTCGTGACATGGGGACTTGGACAAGTTGGTGACGTGAGTCATCGGACATTTGCGGCTCGTGTGGCGGGCGTCCATGACTCGACTCCATTCGAGTCCATGGAATCGATGGCGAACCGGCTGGGACAAGAGTTGTGGGCGGAGTACTCAACGGCGTATGGGCCCGCGATCGAACAAGTTCGAGTTACGCACGAGGAACTGGAAGCCCAGTCCGCTCGTGGCGAGTTGACGAACGACGACATTGATACCTTGACAAGCCTGCGTGAAGTCGTCAATCGCCTATCGGGTGGGTACTGCCTCGCGGGGCGCGTTCGTGATGCGATGCGATGTGAAGCGTGGGAGTTATTGTGTGGGGGCCATTGCAAGATGCCGCATTGATCAAACAGTTGCCTGCGGAGACCCCGCAGTTCTGGGGCGTGCCCCACATCATGCAGCGGCTGATCTTCGGCTTCGATCAAGATACGCTCATCGGGGTTCTCGCGTCAGGAAAATGGACGGGTAGTGATGACGAACTTGTCGACCTCGTTACTCGTCGGTAGTTGATTCAGCCGAGCAATCTGCCGATTCGCGAGGCGATCGACTGGATTCACACAGTCATTCACACGACGATTCGTGGCACGAAGTTTGCGAAGTGGCCGCACTGGTGTGGCGGTCCGGTCGAGATCGCGGTCATCACGACCGATCGACCTTTCCGCTGGGTCCGGCACAAGCGACGATAACGTCCTGACTCTTGCGCACTTTGACAAAGGGGGTCTCCCGCTGGAAGGTGGT
>JAHCJE010000090.1 GCA_026128865.1 Phycisphaeraceae bacterium
GCAGGTCCAGCGCGACCGCCTCCCCCGTCCGCAGCCGGCCGCCCGGCGGAACCCCCCCCTCGAGCAGCCACGCGACCAGCGACTCGAGCTGCGGGTTGTGCCCGACCACCGCCACCGACCCCGCGCCCGCCCGCGCCGCGACCACCCCCGCCGCCTCCGCCACGCCGCGCCCGGCCTCGAGCCCCGGCTCGAACACCAGCGCGCAGCCGAGCACGGCCCGGATCAGCCGGGCCGTCTCCGCGGCGCGAACAAACCCGGACGACACGATCAGAACGGGGGGGGCGTCGGCGCAACGCAGCGTCTCCCCCAGCCAGGCCGCCTGCCGCAGGCCGCGCCCGGAGAGCGGACGGTCCGCGTCCCGCCCCGTCGGCGAGCCGCGCTCCGCCTTCCCGTGCCGGACCACCCACACCCGCACGCCCGACTCCTCCTACGGGGTGCGCATCCGGGGCCGGGCGGCCCAGTGGAGCTTCTCGACCACCGTGGCCCAGAAACTCCCCTCGGGGTTGCGCACAAAGCGGACGCCGCGGCCGTCGCGCGACAGCACGACACGCTCCCCCGCGTCCAGCGGGGTCCGCACCTGCCCGTCGAGCACCAGCGTCGTCCCCCCGCCCCCCGCCTCGCGGTTCACGCGCAACGCCGCGATCTCCACCCGGGCCGTCTCCGGCACGACGATCGGCCGGAACGAGAGCGTGTGCGCCGCGATCGGCGTGATCACGAACGCCCCGACACCGGGGGCGACGATCGGACCGCCCGCGGAGACGTTGTACGCCGTCGAGCCGGTCGGCGTCGAGACGATCAGCCCGTCCCCCGAGACGATCGGCCCCGGCTCGCCGTCGATGCCCAGCCCCAGCTCGACCATGCGGTACGGCGGGCCGGCGGTGATCGCGCACTCGTTGAGCGCAAGCCCCTCGAACCGCGCCGCGCCGCCGGGCGAAACCACCGAGGCCCGCAGCAACGCCAGCTCGTGCAGCCGCAGCGGGGCCTCCCCGAAGAGCGACGCGCCGTGCGCGGCCAGCGACGCCAGGTCGAACTCCGCCATGAAGCCCAGGCGGCCGAGGTTCACCCCGAGCAGCGGCACCCCAAGCCCGACGGTGCGCCGCGCCGTCGAAAGGAGCGTCCCGTCCCCCCCGAGGACGACGATCAGGTCCGCCCCGGCGGCGTCGAGCGAGGCGGCGTCGCCGTTGGCGTCCACCACGCCGGCCAGCCGGCCGAAACGCTCCACCAGCGGACGCACACGCGCCGCCGCACGGGCCGATTCGGCGTCGTCATGCCTGTAGACGAGCAGGGCGGCGCGGGACATGCGCGGAGTCTAGCGGACGGGCGGAACCGCCGGCGCAACCCCCGCGGCCTCCACCCCCGCGCCGGGCGGCCGAGCGCCGGCCGCGGACCGGATCGCGCGGGCGATCCCCGCGGCGTCGATCCCCGCCTCGGCGAGCTGACGAGAGCGCGAGTCCTGGTGGATCCAGAGGTCGGGCAGGCCGAGACGGACGAGACGCGACGCGTCCAGCCCGAGCGACTGCGCGGCCTCGAGAACCGCCGCGCCGAACCCGCCGACGACCGAGTGATCCTCCACGGTGACCACCGGCACGCCCGCGGTGAGGAGCTCGGACACGAGTTCGGCGTCGATCGGCTTGGCGAACCGGGCGTCCCACACGCCGACGCGGTACCCGCCCGCCAGCGCGTCCGCCGCGTCGAGCGCGGCGACCGCCGGCGTGCCGAAGGCGAGCACCGCCGCGTCAAGGTCGGCGGCCGGGCACGGCGCGGTCAGCCGCCGCGCGCGGCCGAGCTCGAACGGCGGGCAGGGGACGGAAGACAGCCGACCCGACACGGTGTCGCGCGGGTAGCGCACCGAGGACAGGCCCGCCTCGTAGGTCCGCATGAACTCGAGCGCGGCGAGCAGGCTCGGCTCGTCCATCGCGGCCGTGATCGCGGCGTCCGGCAGCACGCGCAGCAACGCGACGTCGCAGAAGCCGTGGTGCACCGCCCCGTCGCCGCCGACCAGCCCGGCACGGTCGAGGCAGAGCCGAACCGGCAGGCCCTGCAGCGCGACCTCCTGGAACGCCTGGTCGAACGCGCGCTGCAGGAACGTGCAGTAGACGGCGAAGAACGGCCTGCGGCCGGTCCGGGCCAGGCCGGCCATCATGTCCATCGCGTGGCTCTCGCAGATGCCCGTGTCCCACGCGCGGTCCGGGAAACGTTCGAGAACGTGCGTCAGGCCCGTGCCGTCCGGCATCGCCGCCGTGCACGCGACGACCAGCGGGTCGCGCTCCATCATGCCGAGCATCGCGTCGCCGAACGCGCGCGTGAACGACCGGCCGTCGGAGCGGAGTTCGACGCGGCACCCCTCCGGGAGCAGCTCGTCGTCCTCCGCCACGTGGAACGCGGGGGGGGAGTGGAACCGCGCGGCGTCCCTCTCGGTGAAGTCGTAGCCCTTGCCCTTCACGGTCTTGACGTGCAGCACCATCGGCCGGTCGAACTCGCGGGCCTCGGAGAGAAACTCGACGAGCGTTGGCAGGTCGTGCCCGTCGATGGGGCCGACGGTGACCAGCCCGAAATGCTCGAACCAGCTCCCCTCGGAGATCATGGCCTTCGTGGCCTCGCCCATGCGGTGGTACGCCTCTTCGAGGAGCGAGCCGCCGGGGACGTGCCGGAGGATGTCCCGCGCGCCCTTCTTGAAGTCGGCGTAGATGTGGCTCAGGCGGAGGCGGTCGAAGTACTGCGAGAGCGCGCCCTGCGGCTTGCTGATCGACATGCCGTTGTCGTTGAGGACGACGAGGAACTGGCGACCGAGCGTGCCGGCGTTGTTGAGGCCCTCCATCGCCACGCCGTTGACGATCGAGGCGTCGCCGATCAGCGCGACGACCCGACGGCCGTCGGGGTTGGCACGCGGGTCGTAGGCCTCGCCGTTGAGCGTGTCGCCCCGGGCCATCCCGATCGCGGTCGAGATGCCGGTGCCCGCGTGCCCGACCGCGAAGAGGTCGTAGGGCGACTCGCTCGGGGCGGGGAAGCCCGCCATGCCCGCGCGGGTGCGCAGGCCCGGGAGCATGTGCTGCCTCCCGGTGAGCAGCTTGTGCGGGTAGCACTGGTGCCCGACGTCGAAGAGCAGCCGGTCGTGCGCGAAGTCGAAGACCGCGTGCAGCGCGATCGTGAGCTCCACCACGCCGAGGTTCGGGGCGAGGTGCCCGCCGGAATGCGCGACCTGCCGGACGATGGCCTCTCGGATCTCCGCCGCGAGCGTCTCCAGCTGTTCGACGCCCATCCCCTTGAGTTGGGCGGGGCTTTGGATGGTTTCGAGGATCGACATTCGGGTTCCTGGTGCCGGGCGGGGCGATTTCAGGAGATTCTGAAAGCAGTGTAGTCCGTTGCCGTGCGAGGGTCGGCCGGGATTCTTCGGTGCCGGCACGCCCGGCGTTCGCCGGAGCCTCTATTTCGTCCGGACGGCCATGTAGTCCGCCAGTTCTCGGAGGTTGGCCGCCCTCGAGCCGAGCGGGTTGATGGCCGTGACCGCTCGTGCATGAAGGTCAGCCGACGCTCGGCGCGACGCCTCGACGCCGAGCAGGCCGGGGTAGGTGAGTTTGCCCCCGGCCGCGTCCTTGCCGGTTCGCTTGCCGATCTGCTCGCTCGACTGCTCGACGTCGAGGAGGTCGTCGATGATCTGGAAGAGCAGGCCGATGGCTTCGGCGTAGTCGGTGAGGGCGGTCAGCGGGTCGGGACGCGCCGGACCCGCGCCCGTCTCGCTCATGCCCACGATCGCGCCCATGCGCACCGCGGCACGGATGAGCGCACCGGTCTTGTTGGCGTGGATGCGTTCGAGCGTGGCGCGCGACGGCGCGGGTTCGTCGTGCCCGAGCGTGTCGAGTGTCTGGCCGACGATCATCGCTGAGGTCGCCTGCGCCAGTTCGGTCGTGAGCGGCGACGACAGCGAGGCGTGGGAGCCGCGGGCGACGGTCGCAAAGGCGAGCGCGAGCATCGCGTCTCCGGCGAGCAGGGCGATGGCTTCTCCCGCATGTCTGTGCAGCGTTGGCCGACCGCGGCGGAGGTCGTCGTTGTCCATGCACGGCAGGTCGTCATGGACGAGACTGAAGGCGTGGACGAGTTCCACGGCGGCACAGACGGGCAGTGACGGCTCGCCCCGGCCGCAGACGGTCTCGCAGGCGTGCCACGCCAGCAGCGGTCGCAGTCGCTTTCCGCCATCGAGGGCGGCGTAACGCAGCGCGGCGTCCAACGCCGGTGGGTAGCCGGCCTGGTCGATGGCCGAGGTGAGTTCCCGCTCGATCGTCTCAAGCGGAGCGATCACCCGGGGCGACAGGCCGGCCGCGCCGGCGCCAGGGGCGTTCGGCGCGGCAGGAACGGAACTCGTACAACGCGGACACACGCGGCGTGAGTATAGAGGGCAATCGTCTGCGCCCGTTCCGTCCCGCTACGATCCGGGCCTATGCCGGGCTGGGTGCAGGTGCTGGTCGAGATCTTCCGCACCGGCGGGTGGGTCATGTACCCGCTGCTGGCGCTGAGCCTGCTGTCGGGCGCGCTGTGCTTCGAGCGGGCCGCCTTCTGGCTGAGCACGCACAGCCGGGGCCGGGTGCGCCGCCTTGCCAAGATCACGTCGCGGCTGCGCAAGGGGGATGTCGCCGCGGCGACCGCGCTCGCGGACTCGGACGCGTCGGTCTACGGGCGTCTCGCGGCCTCGCTGCTTGGTTCCGGGGAGGCGTCGCGCGAGGCGCTGGAAGCGCTCGCCGCCGAGCAGATCGAGGCGATGCGCCCTGCCCTCGAGCGGTTCGCCGTGCCGCTCTCGACGATCATCACCGCCGCGCCGATGCTGGGCATCCTGGGCACGGTGACGGGCATCATCCGCAGTTTCCGGCTGCTCGGCGGGGCGGAAGTCGTCACGGACCCGGCACTGGTCGCGGGTGGCATCGGCGAGGCGCTGTACACCACCGCGTTCGGTCTGGTCGTGGCGTTGGTGACGCTCTTCCCGTTCGTGATCTTCCGATCACAGGCGGACCGTGCGCTGGGCAGGCTGGAGGCGCTGGCCGGGGTGATCGTCGCTCGCCCGTCGTCGAGCGGGACAGGGGACGCGCGCCCTCAGGACCGGGATTCGGCGGCTCTGAGCAGTTCCCAGATCTCCTGAGGGCTGGCCGCGCTGTAGATCTGCTCGCGGAAGTCCTCCATCGTCATCAGGCGGCTGATGCGGGCGAGGGCCTGGATGTGGTCGCTGGTTCGGTCGGTCGGGCTGGCGAGGAGGACGACGAGGCGGACGGGTTGGTTGTCGATCGCCTCGAAGTCGAGCGGCTGCGCGGGCCGCCCCAGCGCCATAGCGAGGGCGGGCATGCCCGGGCACTTGCCATGGGGGATGGCAAGCCCGTGTCCGATGCCGGTGGTGCGGGTCTGTTCGCGTGTCCAGACCGCTTCCTTGAGCGCCGCCGGGTTCTCCACCTTGCCGGCGACGGCGAGCAGGTCCACCAGTTCATCGATCACCCCGCGCTTGTCGGCCGCGTGCAGCGGCGCGCGGATGCACTCGGGGGTGAGGATGTCCAGCAAGTTCATCGGCCTCACCTCGGCGGAGCGAAAGGACCGGACCCGGCGCACATGGGCGGCGTTTCGTCGCCGCATGCGAGGCCCCCGAAGGGGTGGCGGAGAGTGTAGCCCGCACGCCAGACGCCCGCCCCTCGTCGCCGGCCTTCAACGCGCGAGCAGGGCGGCGAACGAGCCGTCGCGGTACGCGCAGGGCTTGCAACCCGGCAGGCCGGTCGGCTCGGCGAGGCTGCGCCGCGCCGGCTTGAAGCGGTGCCACGTGCCCGCCCACTCCACCTGCCCCTCGTTTTCTTCCCGTTCGAGGCTGCACGTCGAGTAGAGGATGCGCCCGCGCGGGGAAAGCAGAGGGATCGAGTCGGCGATGATCTGCCGCTGCGTCCCGGCAAGGCGCTCGAGCTGGCGATCTCCGAGGCGGTACTTCGCCTCGGTCCTCCGGGCGAGGACGCCGCTGTTGCTGCACGGCACGTCGAGCAGCACGAGGTCGGCCCGCCCGTCGCACCGCGGACGGAGTTGGGAGGGGCCGACGACTTCGACGCCGGGATGGCGAGCGAACGTTGCCGCCAGCACGGAGCGGCGAGCGTCGTCCACGTCCGTGGCCACGATGCGCGCGCTCGGGAACATCGCCGCGAGTTGGCGTGTCTTTGTTCCCTGACCGGCGCAGGCATCGACGATGAGCGACGGTCGCTCCTGCTCCGCCGCGCCGACCGAGAGCGCGGAGCCGGCGTCCTGCACCCACACATCGGATCGGCTCCGCAGCAGCGCGACGAGCGCGGCACGCGAGCCGGTCCAGACGAGGTGCCCGGGTGCATCGTGAGGCTCGACCGGAGAGTCCGCGGGCAAAGGCGACGGGGCGTGGGCGACGTTGAGCACGGTCGGCGGCTGCACGAGGGTGTGCAAGGCCTGGTGCCGGCACCAGTCGTAGCCGTGCCGCTTCGTCCAGCGACGCAGGTGCCACTCGGGCAGGCTGGTCGCCACGCCGAGTCGCGCGACGGGATCGTCGGGGAGCATCGGCTCGGCGAGCGCGAGGGCGCGCCCGTCCGAGAGTGGCAGTTCATCCGGGGCGAGCGTTGTCCGATCCCGGAGCATCCGCTCTCCCGACCCATCCGGCGCGCGCATCTTCGTGAGCGATCGGAGAACGGCGTTCACCATGCCGCCCGCGCCGGGGCGGACGTTTCGCTTCGCCCACTCGACGGTCTCGTCGATGGCGGCGTGGGTGGGCACGCGGTCGAGCAGGAGCAACTGCGACGCGCCGACAAGCAGAGCGGCCTGCACCTTCGGCTCCACCTTCCACCACGGCCGCGACAGGCAACGTTCCAGCAGGAAACGGAGGGTGAGCCAGCGGCGCACGCAGGCGTCCGCGATGGCGTGGGCGAGCGCGGCATCGCGCGGATCAAGCCCCTCGTCCGCGAGTTCAGCGGGTTCGAGGTTCGGGAACCGGCGCGCGTGGCGGGCGATCAGGCGCGTCGCGGCGTCCCGGGCGTCCGCCGGCGGGGCGCTTGCCCCGGGCGTGCGCGTCTCGAACGATCCTCCGTGGCCGATCACGGGGCGAGTGTAGGTGGTGGGGGTGGGGTCGCGAACGGGGCGCGGCCCGAGAAGCGCCGTCGGAGGCCGTTCTTCGGCATGGGCGTGCGGCGGAAGTTGATCGTGCTGCACACATTCTTTTCGCTGGCCCTGACGGCGATCCTGCTGCTCGCGCTGCGGCCCGCGCTCGCGAAGGTTGTCCGGGAGGCGGAGGCCGATCATGCAGCGCTCGCGTTGCGACTCGTCGCGGCCGAGGCGCGGGCGGGCGGGCCGTCGGCGGACCTGGCCGCGCTGGCGTCGAGCGCGTCGGCGCGCGAGCGAGGGCTGGAACTGCGCGCCGGCGGGGCGGAGGAACTCGGCATCGAGGCGGGCGCGGCTGCGCTCGCGAGGGCGAGGCCGTGGACGCCGATCCCTGTGCAGGGCGCGGCCGAGGGCGAAGCCGCCGCGATCTACGTCGCGTGGGAGGAAGGCGAGGGCGTGTTCGTCACCGCGCGGGCGCGGATCGAGGCGGCGCGGTCCGCGGTGCTCCGGCTGTACGGCCTGGTCGCGCTCGCGCTGCTGTCGTTCTACGGGCTGATCGCGGCGGCGTTCGAGGTCTTCGTGCTGCCCCGGCAGGTCTACTCGCCGATCCGCCGCATCCTCGCCGCGGACGAGGCCGTGCAGGCCGGGCGTGCATCGGAGGAAATCATCCCGGAATCCGCAATCCCAGCCGATGAACTCGGCGACATCATGCGCTCCCGTAACCGGTCGATCATCTCGCTGCGCCGGCACGAGGCCGCGCTCGCCGATGCGCTCGGCCGGTTGGAAGAGGTGGCGACGGACCTGCGGCGAAAGAACCACCTGCTGGAGACCGCGCGGCGCAATCTCGCGGACGCGGACCGGCTGGCGAGCCTGGGGATGATGTCGGCGGGCATCGCGCATGAGTTGAACACGCCGCTCGCCGTGCTCAAGGGACTCGTCGAGAAACTCGACGCCGATCCGGCGCACCGGGTCGATGCCACCGAGGCGGAACTGATGGTGAGGGTGGTGCGCAGGCTGGAGCGCCTGAGCGAGAGCCTGCTGGACTTCGCTCGCGCCCGCCCGCCCGAGACCGCCCGGGTTCGCCTGCGGCCGCTTGTGGATGAAGCGCTGACGCTTGTCCGCCTCGACCGCGGCTCGTCCGATGTCGCGGTGACCAACCTCGTGCCTGAAGGGATGGTACTCGACTGCGACGGCGACCGGGTGGTGCAGGTGCTCGTGAACCTCGTCCGCAACGCGGTCGATGCCGCCCGGCGCGGTGCGGGCAGGGCCCAGGCAGGCGGCCCGCCCGCGGTGGTCATCGATGCGACGCAATCAAGACGCGACGGAGCCGACTGGATCGCCCTGACGGTCTCGGACAACGGCCCCGGCATCGAGCCTGCGGTCCTCTCGCGGGTCTTCGAGCCGTTCGTAAGCACCACACTGGACGCCCGCGGAACCGGGCTGGGGCTGGCGGTGGCCGAGGGCATCGTGCGGGAGCACGGCGGCGTTATGCTGGCCCGTAACCGGCCCGGACGGGCCGGAGCGGTCTTCGAGGTGGTACTGCCCGCGCCGGCGCCCGAACCGAAGGGTGTTGCGGGGTAGTCCCGGCCGCCGACCCTGGGAGTCAATGTCTTCGCCGTGACACCCTCCGAGAACGAATCCGTGTTGCACCGGCTGTCGATCGTCGCGCTGGACGACGACGACGATTTCCGCGAGTACGTCCGGCGCGTGCTGGAGGAGGAGGGGCACGAGGTACGGGCGGTGGCCACGCCCGCGGACTTCTACGCCGAGTGCGAGCGGGCGATGCCGGACGTCGTGCTGCTGGACATCAAGATGGGACCGCACAGCGGCGAGGAGGTGCTGGCCGAGATCCGTCGCCGCTGGTCGCGGCTGTGCGTGATCGTGGTCACGGGCTACCCGTCGCTGGACAGCATGAGGCAGACGTTCCGGCAGGACGTCTTCGACTATCTCGCCAAGCCGTTCTCGGTGGAGGAACTGCGGCGGACGCTCGCGCAGGCCGCGGCGGCGTTCCACCTCGGCGAGCGGCCGCAGGACCGGCTCCGCCAGGAACTCGGGCGGCACATCCGGCTGGCGAGGACGGAGCGGGGCTGGACGCTGAAGGAACTCTCCGATGAGTCCGGCGTGAGCGTGAGCCAGTTGAGTTCGATCGAGCGCGGCGCGCACCTGCCGAGCCTCGAGTCGCTGGTCGCGGTCGCCATCGCGCTGGACCGCCAGCCCTCGGACTGGCTCCGGGCCGCCGGCTTCTGAAGGGCCTGATCGGGCGTTGACTTGCCGCCCGCCGGTCGCTTGAGTCCGTCCTTGAGCAGCCGCGCCGAGAGCCTGCCCGCCGTCGCGCCCGAGGTCTCGGGGGTGCTCTTCACGGCCTTCGAGCCGAGCGGCGACGACCACGCCGCGGCGGTCGTGCGCGAACTCCGCTCGCGGCATCCGACGCTCCCGATCTACGCCTGGGGCGGGCCGAAGATGGCGGCTGCGGGGGCGACGCTCGTCGAGCGCACGGGCGAGGACGCGGTGATGGGCGTGCCCGGTCTGGCGAAGGTGCGCGAGCACCAGCGGATCAATCGCAGGGTGCGGGCGTGGCTCGAGCGGCACCCGGAGGTGCGGCTGCTCGTGCCGGTTGACTCGCCCGCGGCGAACTTCCCGATCTGCCGGATCGCGCGGTCGATGGGGCTGCGCATCGTGCACCTGGTCGCGCCGCAGGTCTGGGCGTGGGGGGGGTGGCGCATCCACAAACTGCGCCGGCTCACGGACCTGCTGCTCTGCCTGCTCCCGTTCGAGCAGGCGTGGTTCGGCGAGCGGGGCATCCCGGCGAGGTTCATCGGGCACCCGCTCTTCGACCGGCCGCTGGACCGGGCCGCGCTCGACGAGGCCGCGGCGGGGCTGCCGGAGGGTTCGCCGCGCATCGCCCTGATGCCCGGCTCCCGGCCCGCCGAGATCACGAAGAACTTCCCGCTCCTGCTGGAGGCGTTCCGGTCGGTCGGCCGGGCGCACGGGGGGGCGGTCGGCGTGGTCGCCGCGACGACGCCCGCCGTCGAGCAGCGGCTGCGCGCGATCGCGGCGAGCCGGGGCGGCTGGCCCGAATCGCTGAGCGTGGTCCCGGGGCGGGCCGACGCCGTCATCCACTGGTGCGAACTTGCGCTGGTCGTGAGCGGCACGGTGACGCTTCAGATCGCCCGCCAGCAGCGGCCGATGGTCATCGTCTACCGCTCGAACCCGCTGGTCTATGTGCTGCTCGCCCGGTGGGTGCTCTCGACCGAGTTCTTCACGCTCCCGAACCTGATCGCGGGGCGGGAGATCGTGCCCGAACTCGTGCCGCACTTCGGCGGCCCGGAGCCGATCGCCGAGCACGCGCTGCGGCTGCTCGCGGACCCGTCGCTCGCGGCCCGGCAGCGGGCGGAGATGGCGCGGATTGCGGAGAAGTTCGCGGGGCGTCACGCCGCCCGCAACGCGGCCGACGCCGTCGAGCAGGCCCTCGGTCTTGTGAGCATCGCGGCCGAGACGGTCTGACGCCGCGCGGTCAGTCGTGTCGGGACCGCACCGGCACAAGCGCAACCGTGCATCGTGCGTTGCCGATGCGGTCGGTCAGGTCGAAGCCGTCGAGGATCGGCGCGCCGACGGGCAGGTCGCGGTCGAGGGCCTTGTGCACGAGGGCGTGCAGGTCGTGCCCGGCGGTCTCGGCATCGGCGGTGAAGAGGACGACGAGGACGCCCGCGAGCCGGATGGCGCAGTCCGCGGCGAGCTTGCGGGCGTCGGCGAGCGGGCCGCCGACCAGTTCGGCCGAGTACCGCCGGTTGGGGCCGGCGAACCCCTCGACGTAGGTGAACTGCCCGACCGCCTTCACCTCCAGCCAGACGGCCTCGCCGGCCGGGACGGCATCCGCGGGCATCGGCTCGTTCGCCGCGGCCTCCTCGAAAAGCGTCCCCGCGGCCCGGTCGCGCCGACGGAGTTCGGCCGTCTCGTCCAGGAGCCGCAGCCCCTGGCGTTCAAGCACCACCAGATCGCACCGCTCCCGTTCCGCGTGCCGCGCCCGGCGGGTGGGCACGCCGGGGTAGGGCTGCTCGCGGAGCACCCCAAGGCCCGCACCCGCAAGGCCGGCGGCCAGGATCGGGTGGAAGGCCGTCTCATCAAGGGCGTCGAGGCCGTGGACCGCCTGCTCGGCGTCGAGGCGTTCGGCCTCGGCCCGAAGGACGGCTATACACGCCTCGACCAGGGCCTCTGGACACCACATGCAGGATCGACGATACTCCCCGCTCGCCCGGGGCGGCGTGGGTCGCGCCCGGGGAGAGACACGGACGCCCGCACGCGGCCGGCCGGGCCGCATCACCGGGGCGACCCACAGCACGGAGCAGACATGGAAGCCCTGACCAACTTCATCGACGTGATCAACGGCGTGCTCTGGCACGACTACGTCCTGTACATCGTGCTCGCCACAGGCGTGCTCTTCACCATCTGGTCCGGGTTCGGGCAGTACCGCGCCCTGACGCACGGCGTGCAGGTGATCCGCGGGAAGTACGACAACAAGGCGGACCCCGGAGCCATCAACCACTTCCAGGCCCTGTCGACCGCGCTGTCCGCGACGGTGGGACTCGGCAACATCGGCGGCGTTGCACTCGCGATCGCGCTGGGCGGCCCGGGCGCGGTCTTCTGGATGTGGATGGTCGGACTCTTCGGCATGTCGCTGAAGATGACCGAGGTCACGCTCGCCATGCTCTACCGAAACACCGATGACCCCGAGAACCCCCACGGCGGGCCGATGTGGGTGGCGCAGAAGGGGTTCGAGAAGTGGAGCCCCGCCCTCAAGCCCCTCGGAGGGATCATCGGGGGTGTCTTCTGCATCACGCTCATCATCTCCGCCATCACCGGCGGCAACATGTTCCAGGCCTGGAACGTCGCCGAGATCACCAACAGTTACTTCCCGGCCGTGCCCAAGTTTGTGGTCGGCGTGATTCTGGCGATTGTCGTCGGCATGGTCATCATCGGGGGCATCAAGCGCATCGGCGCGGTGGCGGGTCGGCTCGTGCCGCTGATGTGCGTCCTCTACCTGCTCGCCGCAGCGTACGTACTCGTCGTCCATGTTGCCGACATTCCAGCCATGCTCAAACTCATCGTCGTCTCGGCCTTCACGCCGGCGGAGGCGGGAGGCGCGTTCCTCGGCGGCACGGCGGGGTACGCCTTCCTCTGGGGCATGAAGCGGGCCTTGTTCTCCTCCGAGTCCGGGCAGGGATCGGCCCCCATCGCCCACTCCGCGGCGAAGACCAACGAGCCGGTCCGCGAGGGCGTCGTCTCGGGCCTGGAGCCGTTCATCGACACCATCGTCGTCTGCACGCTGACGACGCTCGTCATCCTGCTCAGCGGCGCGTGGAACCGCGACGCCGAGGCGACCTTCGACTCGATGCCCGCGCTCGTGAACGCCTACGAACTGACCGTGCAGGAGGGAACCAGGCAGCGCACCATCCACGGCGTGCTCATCAGCGAGAGCGACGCCGAAGTGGCGTTCCTGAACGGCGAGGCCGGGCCGGGAGAACCGGTGTACAAGGTTTGGCCGCGTGCCGCCGTCGTCTCCCTCGGGACCAACCCGTCCCGCTGGGTGCCCCAGACAGAGGGGGTGCCCGACAAAGTCTCCGAGGCGAAGCGCATCAGCGGAGCGTGGCGGGCAGGGAACACGGTCTTCATGATCGTCCACGGCGATCTGGACGAGCAGACCGGTCGAGACCTGCACCGCCTTCGCGGATCGGTTCAGGACGCGAACGGCACGCTGCGAATCGCCTGGGCGCCGTACTCGTCCTCGACTGAACCGCGACTGGACAGCGCGGGCCTCTACAACGACTTCGTCGGGGCCGCGCTCACCGGACACGCCTTCGACCGCGTCATGCCGGGCCTCGGCATGTGGCTCGTCACCATCGCGTGCTGGCTGTTCGCCGTTTCGACGATGATCTCCTGGGCATACTACGGCGAGCAGGGGATCGTGTACCTCGTCGGGGCGAAGGGCGTCCTGCTCTACAAAGTCATCTACTGCGGCCTCATCATCATCTCAACGCTCGGGTTCATCCGCACCGACGCCCAACTCGACTCGTGGACCGCGCTCGGCACGGGCGTCATGCTCTTCGCCAACATCCCGATCATGCTCATCTTCGGGTCGCAGGCGATGAAGGCCTACCACTCCTACATCGGCAAGTTGAAGCGAGGCGAGTTCGTCGGGCACGCGTACCCCAAGCCGATGGACGTGATCGAGGGCAAGGACGTCGAGTGACGCATCACCCGGCGTGCCTCACGCCGGGTCGGACACCGTGCCGTCCGTCTCGCGGGCGATCTTCGCGATCGTCTCGCGGGCGGACTCGCGCGCCATCGCCGCCGACCGCCGTACGCACGCCCGCCACGCCCACGGCAGGGGGAGCGCGGTCAGCGGCAGGTACCAGGCGTAGGTCAGCCAGGGCATCCGCGTCGTCCACCCGCCGTAAGTCGGCCAGTACGTCGCCAGCAGCGAGTCCGTCAGCAGCACGCCCGGCCAGACCGTGATGGCGAGGACGACGGCAAAGACGGCCGGCATCGGCCACGGGCGGCGGAGCGCGAACGTGATCCGCGTCGCCCCGCTCTGCCCGCCCTCGAGTCGGCCCACCAAGGCGTGCGTGAACGGCGTGGCGAACGCCTCGGCCTCGAAGCCCGTCTCGCCCGCCTGCCGGTAGTCCGGCAGCCGGCCGCGCTTCGCCGCCGTCGCCAGTCGCGTGAGGGCGTCGGCGGGCGCGAGCGGAGTGCGGACCTCGGGGAGCGGCAAGGCGGTGTTGAAGGGTCGAGCGTCGCTCACGCGTCGGCTCCGGGTACGTGGGGCGGGGAGTCTATCGGCCGAAAGGTGAGTCCCAATAACGGCGATTGTGCGTCGGACCGGCGAAGCCGCGAGCCGGGCACGCCGTTCGCCCGTAGAAATGGCGCGTGACGGACCCGCGTTTCCAAGCCCGAGTCGGCGTGCCCGCGTTGCGAGTGGTCAA
>JAHCJE010000091.1 GCA_026128865.1 Phycisphaeraceae bacterium
CCTGACCGGCCGCCGGCAACTCCTGACCGGCCGCCGGGAACTCCTGCCGTTCGACCGGCAACAACTCCCGTTCGAGCGTCGATGGCTGCCGTTCGAGCGGCAACGGCCCGCGATCGACCGGTAACTCCGCGCGCTCCGTCCGGAAACTCCCACGCTCAAGCGCGAGCGAAGCGGGCGGCTTGGTGGGGTTGTGGTGGGGGGTGGCGGTGGGGTTGGGAGCGGGGTTGGGAGGAGGAGGGCAGGCCGAGGGAGCATGGCCGAGCGTTCGCGGGCCGCCGTCGAGGCGTCGGCGCGGTCAGCCGCGGCTGCCGATGAGTTTGAGGAACCGGGCGACCTGGTCGCGGCCGTAGATGGGGACGGCGATCTGCTGGGCTTTGGCGAAGGGCTTGCCGTGCCTGACGCCCGCGGCCTTGAGCAGTTTCTTCACGGTCGCCAACTCGGCCTTCGTGGCGACGACAAGCCGGATCTCGTCGCCCTTCTTGTACCCCATGTAGCCCTCCTTGTTGAGGCGCTTGGCGTTCTGTCTGCGGACGTAGCCGTTGCGCCTGTAGAACGCGGCGAGCTGCTCGGCGACCTTGGCGGGGGGGGCCTTCTCGGCCATGGGTGCGATCCTCCTGGCCGACGGCGGGCGTCGGCGTGGCTGCCACTATAGCGGGCCTGGGCGGGTGGTGGGGGGGGCAAAAACCGAGCGGCCTCGGAGCGTTACGCATCGGCACGATGGACCGCCCGGAAGGCGATGGCGGCGACGGCAGCGCCGGAAAAGTCGGCCGCCAGATGGACCCACACGTCAGCGAAGGAAACCAGTCTCATCAGGCACGCGCCGACCGCGACCGCGGGGTTGAACGCACCGCCCGAGACGCCGCCGACGGAGAACGCGCCGACCATCACCGTCCCGCCGATGGCAAGGCCGTAGAACGAGTTGCCCGCCGTTCCCTTCGCCGTCGCGACGTTCAGCACGACCCACGCCAGCGCGAACGTGAACAGGAACTCGGCGAGCAACGCCGCGGGCACGTTGTCGATGGACATCGGCGTGCCGGCACGGCCCGTCAGAAAGACGGCGGCGGTGGACGCCGCGCCGGCGGCGACCAGCTGGGCGACCACGTAGGCGATGGCGTCGTTGCGAGAACACCGGCCCCGCACGAGCACCGCGAGCGTGACGGCCGGGTTGTAGTGCGCGCCGGAGACGTGCCCGCCCGCGAAGACCATGACCATCAGCACGCCGCCGATGGCGAGCGGGGCCATCGCGTGCGGCGCTTCCGGCAGGAGCGTGCATCCGACCGTGAGCACGAGAAAGAACGTGCCGATGAACTCGACGAGACACTTGTTCAGGTTCATGCTCTGTCCCCGGGAGAGAAGCGGACGCCGGGGCCACGGCCCGGCGGTTCGATCGGGCGAGTGTACAGGACGGGAACGGATCGGGCGGGGTGGCGATCGGCAGGCGAGGCGTGGTTGCGCCGGGGGACAGGTTCGATCCGGTGCACACCCGCAACGGCGTGGAAAACCGCTCGTGGGACTCGGATCAGCCGCCTCGCCCCCCGCCCGGGCCGAACTTCAGGGCCGCGATGCGCTCGGGGAGGCTGAGGAGACGGATGAACCCCTCGGCGTGCTTCTGGTTGTAGACCTCGTCGGCGGCGAAGGTCGCGTAACTCTCCTCGTAGAGGCTGAAGGGGGACGAGCGGGCGACGAGCGTCGCGCTCCCCTTGTAGAGCCGCACGACCGCCCGGCCGGTGAGGCGCTCGGCGATCTTCTCGGCGCACGCGCTGAGGGCCTCTCGCAGGGGCGTGAACCAGCGGCCGTTGTAAACGAGTTCGGCGAAGCGCACGGCCATCTCGTCCTTCCAGTGCGAGGTCTCGCGGTCGAGGACGCACTGCTCGACGCCGCGGAGGCCCTCGACGATGACCGCGCCGCCGGGCGTCTCGTACAGCCCGCGGGACTTCATGCCGACGAGGCGGTTCTCGAGGATGTCCACGCGGCCGACGCCGTGCTCGCCCGCGACGGCGTTGAGGTGCGCGACGAGGCCCTCCGGGGCGAGGCGCTCGCCGTCGACAGCGACCGGCCGGCCGCGCTCGTAGTCGATCGCCACGTCGCGCGGCTCATCGGGGGCGTCCTTCGGGTTGCGTGTGAGCATCCAGACGTCGTCGGGCGGCGGGCAGGCGGGGTCTTCGAGCGGGCCGCCCTCGTGCGAGATGTGCCAGAGGTTGCGGTCGCGCGAGTAGAGCTTCTTCGCGGTGGCGGTGGTGGGGATGTTCCGCTCGGCGAGATAGTTCAGCAGGTCCTCGCGGGAGCGGAGGTTCCAGTGCCGCCACGGGGCGATGACCTCGAGGTCCGGGGCGAGTGCGGCGAAGGTGCTCTCGAAGCGGACCTGGTCGTTGCCCTTGCCGGTGCAGCCGTGGGCGAGGGCGTCGGCCTTGAACTCGCGGGCGACGTCCACCTGGGCCTTGGCGAGCAGGGGGCGGGCGATCGAGGTGCCGAGCAGGTAGCGGCCCTCGTACACGATCCCGGCGATGAGCGTGGGGAAGACGTAGTCGCGGATGAACTCGCGGCGCAGGTCCACGACCCTGCAGGCGGACGCACCGGACTTGAGGGCCTTGGTCTCGACGCCGGCGAGTTCCTCCTTGCCCTGCCCGACGTCGCCGACGAAGGCGATGACCTCGCAGTCCATGTTCTCGCGGAGCCAGGGGATGACGGCGGAGGTGTCCAGACCGCCGGAGTACGCGAGCACGACCTTCCTGGGCATGGGGTCTCCCTCGTGATCTCCCGGCGTTTGCCGGGCCAAGACGATAGCCGGCTCGGGAGCCGGTTGGCCGGGCGCACGGCGTCGAGGCGGGAGGCTTCGGGGCATCGGGCGGGGCGGTACCATGCCCGCGGTCCCGGAGGCTCGCCGATGAACCGCATGATGTTGCTCCCGATCGTGCTCCTGCTGACGGCCATGCCGCTCGCTGCCGTCAGGGCCGGGGCGGCCGACGAGGAGGAGGAGTTCCGGGTGCTGCTGTTCAGCCGCACGGCCGGGTTCCGCCACGGGTCGATCGCGTCGGGGATCGCGGCGGTGGCGAAACTGGGTGAGAAGCACGGGTTCGGCGTGGAAGCGACCGAAGACCCCGCCGAGTTCACGGACGAGAACCTGGAGCGCTACGCCGTGGTGCTGTTCCTGAACACGACGGGCACGGTGCTCGACGCGGAGCAGAAATCGGCGTTCGAGCGGTTCATCGCCAAGGGTCGAGGCTGGGTGGGCGTGCACTCGGCATCGGACACGGAGTACGACTGGCCGTGGTACGCGGGGCTGGTCGGGGCGTACTTCAAGGGGCACCCGGCGATCCAGGAGGCGACGATCCTGGTGCACGACCGCGAGCACCCCTCGACGAAGATGCTACCGGAGCGTTGGGTGCGCACGGACGAGTGGTACACCTTCCGCGACAGCCCGCGCGGGCGCGTCCACGTGCTGATGTCGGTCGATGAACGGACGTACGAGGGCGGCGGCATGGGCGACGACCACCCGATCGCGTGGTGCCACGAGTACCGCGGCGGGAGGGCGTGGTACACCGCGCTCGGGCACACGAACGAGTCCTACGACGAGCCGCTGTTCCTGGAGCACCTGCTCGGCGGTATCCGCTGGGCGGCGGGCGTGGAGGAAGATGCCCCGGCGAAGGCCCCGGCAGCCGCGCCTGCGTCGTCTTCGCCGTGAGCCGGGCGGCCGTCAGACCAGCAGCGAGGCCGGGCGCTCGAGCATCTGCTTGACGGAGTTGAGGTACTGGGCCGCCATCGCGCCGTCGATGATGCGGTGGTCGCTGGACATGGTCATCGCCATCTCGCGGACGGCGGTGATGCGGGCCTCGCCGTCATCGTGCTGCTCGATGGTCGGTCGTTCGATGGCCCGTCCCACGGCGAGGATGGCGGCGTTTGGGGGATTGATGATGGCGGTGAAGTGATCGACGCCGAACATGCCGAGGTTGGAGATAGTAAAGGTCGAGTCGCTCATCTCCTCGACGCTGAGGCCCTTCTCGCGGGCCTTGGCGGCGAGGCGCTTGGTCTCGTCCGAAATCTGGCGCAGGCCGACGCGATCGGCATCGCGGATGACGCCGACAACGAGGCCGCCCCCCTTCTCGGCGGGAAGGGCGATGGCGACGCCGACGTTCACCCGGCCGTGCAGGCGGATGGCTGGCGAGTCCCCGCCCTTGGCCTCCACCCACGAGGCGTTGACGAACGGGTGCTGGTGCATGGCGAGGGCGCAGGCACGAACGAGAAAGTCGTTGACGCTGAGTTTGACGCCCTGCGGCTCGAGTTGCTCGTTGAGTTGCTCGCGGAGCGAGAGCAGGGCGTCCATGCGGGCGCTGACCGTCACCTGGTAGTGCGGGATGGTGGCCTTGCTCTCGACGAGTCGGCGGGCGATGGTCGCTCGCATGTTCGACAGCGCGACGGTGCGGTCCTCGAGGCGGGCTGTGGCGAGTTCGGGGAGCGGAGCGGGCGGTACCTTCGCCGCCACCATCCGCTCGGCCTGGGCATCCGCGGCAGGGCGCCGAGGAGCCGCCGCCGGGGTGGCGGCTTCGACGTCCTTGCGCGTGATGCGACCGGATGGGCCTGTGCCCTCGATGGACGCGAGGTCGAGGCCGCGTTCCTCGGCGATCTTGCGGGCGAGCGGCGAGGCGAAGACGCGGGCGCCGTTGCGATCGGCGCGCGAAGTGTCCGGCGCGGAGGTTGCCGTCGCCGTGGCCTGCTGCGGCCCGTTACCCGACGGAGGCTCGGCGTCGCTGTCGGCAGACTTTGCGGATCGAGCGCTCGCGTTCGAGGTTGCACTCTTGCTGCCCTCAACAGCGGCGGCATCCTCGCCCTCGCCGGCCAGCACGGCGATGATGGTCCCGACCGCGACGGCCTTGCCCTCTTCCACAGCGAGCCGGGCGATCGTGCCCTCGTCGAAGGACTGCAGTTCCATCGTGGCCTTGTCGGTCTCGATGTCGGCGATCACGTCGCCCGATGAAACGGCGTCGCCCTCCTTGACGTACCACTTCACGACGGTGCCCTGCTCCATCGTGTCGGACAGACGGGGCATGGTGATCTCAATCGGCATGGGAGGGGCCTCAGAGCGAAAAGCGAAAAGCGAACATGAGGCGCTGTCGGAGAAGCGCCGGGCGGCAGCGATACTAGGGTACACGTCGTCCACCGCTTGCTCGGGACTTGGTGCGGGCGATCATGGTGCCGAAGATGCGACGGAGTTCCATGCACTCCTGAATCAACGGGTCAAGCCGCGTTTGCTCAATCCAGTCACGCTTCGCAACGAGACGGAGCCAGAACCGGGATTCGCTCAGTTCCTTGACGGCGACGCCAAGGGCGCGGACGAAGTCTTTGGGGCTCATAGCCTCATCGGCCTCGCAGACATTGGCTCCAACCGAAGTTCCGCAGCCTGTGATCTGGTCGACGATGCGGGCGGAGCGCCGCTGCCGCTCGACGGTCTCGGCGACGTCAAGCATCCGATGCGAGAATGCTTCCGCCCGCTCAACAAGTTCCTCGGTCAGCCTCGCCACGCTCTCGCTCCCGTGCCTGTTCGTTTTTCGCTTTTCGCTTTAGCGCAGTGTACGCTTTACCGCCGCCGCGATCTTCTCAGGGTTCGGCAGGTACGCGGCTTCCATGTTCTTCGCGTAGGGCGTCGGCAAGTCGTCGGTGTTGACGCGAGCGGGGGGGGCATCGAGCCAGTCGAAGGCTTTCTCGATGATCTGGGCGATGACCTCGCTCGCCACGCCGCCGAAGGGCCACGACTGGTCCACCACGACGACACGGTTGGTCCTGCGGAGGCTGCGGACGACGGACTCCACGTCGAGCGGGCGGACGGTCCGCATGTCGAGCACATCGCACTCGACGCCGTCTGAGGCAAGGGCCTCGGCGGCCTCGAGGCAGAAGTTCACGGGGCGGCCGAAGGAGACGAGCGTGCAGGCATCGCCCTCGCGGGCCAGACGGGCACGGCCGAAGGGAATGTAGTACTCCTCCTCGGGGACGTGGGCCTTGTCGCCGAGCATGCGTTCTGACTCGAGAAAGAAGACCGGATCGGGGTCGAGGATCGCGGTCTTGAGCAAGCCCTTGGCGTCGTAGGGGTTGCTGGGAATGGCGATCTTCATGCCTGGGACGTTGGCGTAGAGGCCTTCGACGCACCAGGAGTGGGTCGAGCCGAGTTGTCCGCCCGCGCCGTTGTTGCCGCGGAAGACCACGGGGCAGCCCCACTGGCCGCCGGACATGTAGAGCATCTTCGGCGCGTTGTTGAGGATCTGGTCGGCGGCAACGAGGCTGAAGGACCAGGACATGAACTCAATGATGGGGCGCAGACCGTACATGGCGGCCGCGATGCCCAGGCCCGCGAACCCATTCTCGGAGATGGGCGTGTCGATGATGCGCTTCGGCCCGAACTCGTCCAACATGCCCTGCGACACCTTGTACGCGCCGTTGTACTCGGCGACCTCCTCGCCCATGAGGAAGACCCGCGGGTCGCGGCGCATCTCCTCGGACATGGCCTCGCGGAGCGCCTCGCGGAACTGGATGACGCGGTCGCCTTCGCGAGGCGGGAGTTCGGCGTCGAAGTCGGGGACGGCGTATCCGCCGGGAAGGGCGGGATGCTCGACGAGGCGGGCGCGGGGGGGGAGCGGGGCAGTAGCGGTGGTCATGCGGGATGCTCCGACGTCAAGAAAACAGCACACGAAGGCACGGGTTTCCAGTCGCACTTCCGGATGCGGATCAACGGGTCGTTGAGGGCCTCACGGCTATGGGTTCTTCGGGCAATCGGATCAGGCTCACGTGGGTATCTACTTCGCGGTGCGTTCCGACGCTTCGGCCTTCGTTCAGAAAACCCGTCTACCCCTCGAGGACTCGCCGCCCGGGGCGGTTCAGGCGGCCAGTGGGGCGATCTCGGCGCCGCTGACGGGTGATTGGTTTAGGGCCGCGAGCGCCCGGTTCAATGTCTCAACGGTTGTGCTGGACGGGGACGTAATCTCGATGCCGATTGGCCGTCCGTCGGCGCTGAAGTCCGCGAGGAGGCCATCACCGAGCGAGGTTGTCCTGGCGCTGCGGTCGCCCTCCATTCGTGGGAGATAGAAGTACGCCGCGATCGGTTTCCCTTTCCGGAACGTGATTTCAAGGTATCTAGCCTTCATTGTCGGCCCTCAGTCGGTGTGCTCCACCCGATACGCAGTGATCACGAGGAGGAGTCGCTCGTCATCGATGGGTTCCAGAACGACATTCCAGTCACTGCCTTCGAACTTTGTCTCCGCAATCCATCGGCCTGATTCCTCGGCCATCCTGATGGCTGTGGTGGACTCGATCATGTCTCGCAAGTCCGTCTCGCTGAACTGGCGGTCGATCATGCGTTTGAGTACATGCGGCGTGAACTCCAGATCCCATGACCACCAGTTCGGCCACTCCTGCATATCGCAACCTCGTGGTGAGTCTCGGCATCAAGTGTGCTACAGCAGCGGGTTCTTCTCGCCGTGGATGTAGTCACGGATCGGACTGGATTGCGGGAGGGGGTTGATGAACACGTCGCTGTAGAGTTCGGCCTCGGTGTCCGGGGCGGGGGCGGACTCGGCGAAGTCCACCGCCTCCTTCACGACCTCGCGGATCGACCGCTGCATTTCCTTCCACTCGTCCTCATTGAGGCACGCGCGGCCGCCGTCGTCCTTGCTCCGCATCAGGTGCGAGGCGAGCGCGGCGATCGAGTCGCGCTCCTTCCACTCGTCCACCTCCTCCTTCGTGCGGTACTTCTGCGGGTCCGACATCGAGTGGCCCATGTAGCGGTAGGTCTTCAGGTCCACGAAGGCGGGACGCTGCAGGTCGCGGCATTCCTCGGCGAGTGGGCGGAACTGGTCATAGACGTTCAGCACGTCAAACCCGTCGATCTCGACGCTCTTGATGCCGTAGGACTCGCCGCGCATGGTGAGGCGGTCGTGGTTCGCGGTGTGCCGGTGGATGGCGGTGCCCATGGAGTAGCCGTTGTTCTCGATCACGTAAATGACCGGCAGCCCGAAGAGGGAGGCGAGGTTGAGGGCTTCGTGGAACGCGCCCTGATCGATCGCGCCATCGCCGAGATAGCAGAGGCAGACCTTCTTCTTCCCGGTTTCGAGCACTTCCCACTCGTAGCGCGCGGCGAAGGCGAGACCCGCGCCGAGGGGGGTCTGTGCGCCGACGATGCCGTGGCCGCCAAAGAGCCAGTTCGGCTTGTCGAACATATGCATGGAGCCGCCCTTGCCCTTGGCGCAGCCGGCCTGCCTGCCGAACATCTCCGCCATGCAGACCTTCGGGTCCATGCCGCGTGCGAGGACGTGCCCGTGGTCGCGGTAGGCGAGGATGACGGGGTCGTCATGCTCGACGGCGGCGATGGTGCCGACGGCACAGGCTTCCTGGCCCGAGTAGATGTGGCAGAAACCGCCGATCTTGGCCTGCTGGTAGGCCTGCATGGTGCGGGTCTCGAACTCCCTGATCAACTGCATGTCGTGCAGCCACTTCAGGAGCGTCTTGTCGGGGAGCGCGTCCGACGGGCGGTCGCCCTTGGTGTGAGCGCGCGGGGTTTTCGCGGAAGTCTGGGACATCGTGACCCGTCCTGGTTCGGGGTGTGCGGAGATCGCCGGAAGAAGTCTAGGAAAGCGTACCCGATCCGACAACGAACAGCGAAGGGGACGTTGCCTGGAGAGCGCTCCGGCGTTCTGGACGCTCAACGCACGGCAGAGGCCGGCTCAATGACGGGCTTCATCGTCGTCCGCGACGCGGCCGGCGCCAGGGTCCGGCTCTGGAGCAGGACGAGTGCGGTGTTGAGCTGGAGGTCGATGCCCTTGGTGAGGAGATCCTCGGGGTCGGGAGCCGGTTCCGAGTCGTCTCGCTTGGTCGTGCCGTTCGCGTCGAGGACGAGGAGGTCGGCTTTCTGACGGAGCTGCAACGCAGCATCGATCTGTGAGGGCAGCATGGACACGGTCACGTCCGGTTCGATGCCCCATCGGGTCTCACCGGGGTGGCGCTGGCGGTGGATGAGCCTGCCCGCGGGGAGCTTGTAATACTGCGTGGTGAGCTTCAGCATGGCTTCGGTCTGCACGGGGAGAGGCCAGACATTCTGAACGCTTCCTTTGCCGAAGGAACGCTCGCCAACGACGATGGCGTCGATGGTGCCCGCTCGGGCATAGTCCTGGATCGCGCCAGCAACGATTTCGCTGGCGGATGCAGAGCCTTCGTTGATCAGCACGACGACTGGGATGTTGGCGAGCGCCGCACCGCCGAGCGCCGTCTCGACACCTGCGACGGAGCCGTCGGCCGCCTCGGTGGTGACGATGCGGCCGCTCTCGATGAACTGGCTGGCGACGCCAACGGCTTCGTTGAGGAGGCCGCCCGGGTTGAATCGCAGGTCGAGAATGAGGCCGCGGAGTCCCTGGGCGCGCATCCTCACGATGGCGCGTTCAAGTTCTGCGGTCGTGTTCTCCTGGAACTGGGTGAGCCGAACGTAACCGACGCCGGCATCGCGGTCGATGAACCACTCCCAGTCGTCTTCACGTTCACCGCGCTTCCATCCCTTGACGCTCTTGACGTCGATGACGTCGCGAGTAATGACGAACTCGACCTCTTGAGTTTGCCCCTCGATCTCTCGCTCGATGGTGAGCGTCACTTTCGTGCCGCGCGGACCGGTGATGACGTCGACGGCCTGGTCGAGCGAGAAACCGACCGTGGAAACGTCATTCACCTTGCTGATGACGTCGCCGGCCCGGATGCCGGCGCGCTGGGCGGGAGTCCCTTCGAGCGGGGTCACGACAGCGAGACGCTGGGCCTCGTCGAGGTGGATCTGGACACCGATGCCGACGAATGAGCCGCGGGTGTTGCGCTGGAATCGGCGGACCTCATCAGGCCAGATGATCGACGAGTAATCGTCCAGTCGGCCCATCGCGCCGTTTCCGAACTCGTGGAGGAGGGCTTCTTCGGGCAGTCGAAGCGTTGACTGGTTGGTAGAGAGGAGTGACTCGATCAGCGCGGTGATGTCGCGGACGCCGAGCGAACGGCCGCCTAGTCGGAGCTCGTTGCGGCTCTTGTCGACGAACTTGACCATCGCCTCACGAGCGTTCGGGTCGGCGATGCCGGGGAAGGCGTCGCTCAGGCATTCGGTGGTAGCGAGGGTACGAACGGCCTCAAGCCCCCCGTCGAGGAGCGACGCGGTCGCAACCCCTTCGACGTTCGATTGCGCGGCCTTGAGCAGCGCGCGGATGACGAGGTAGCGGCTGATGCCGTTGAGTTTCTGCGACCATCCGTCCGCCGTTGCGTTGTAGGGCGGCAGGGGCGTGTCCAACTCCATGAGGCGGCGTGAGTTTCGGAGTCGCCAGAGCGTCTCGGGAACGTACAGGCGGATCATCGCCATGCGGTCGTTCTGTCGGTCGAGGTCGGTCAGAAAGCGCCCGTCCACTTCCTCGGTCAGGATGTTGAGACGGTGGAAGAGTTCGCTCGCAATGAGCCAGTCGGCACTGGCCTCCGCGCTCCTCGCTGCGGCTTCCGCCCGAGCGATCAGTTCCGCGACAACCGGTTCACGCACAACAGCGGCGGCATTGCCCACGAGCATCTGCCACTCGGCAGCCAGCCGCATGGCTTTGCTCAGGTCGAGATCCGTCGGAGTTCCCTCCTCTGGCCGCAGTGCGGATTCGATCTCGGCTTTGACGGCCTCGATGCGCGAGACACGCTCGGCGTTCCGTTTCTCCAGGTTCGTCTCGAAGAGCTCGAACGAGTCACGCAGGCGGGCGATCGGCTCATCCGCGGCGTCAACCGGGAACTCGGAGACCAGGCCGAGCAGCGCGTGCTCGCCTTTCTCACGGGCGGTCGCCCAGACACGCGCCGACCAGGCGTCATCGATGACGGTAGAGCGGCTCTCGGCGAGCGCGTGCTGCTGCGCATGAGCGTAAGGTGTCGCAGCAAGACCGGCGGTCAGGAGTACGATCAGTCCCGCGGTGAGCCAGCCCGACTTGCCTCTGATGCTCATGATGACTCCAATATCTCGGCGTTATCGGCCGGGGCACACCACCCGGCCGCGTCCAGATCGACCCGACGCGGGACGAGTTTCAGCTCTGGGCGGCCCTCTCCGGTCGCCGCCCAATGCTATCGGTCATCCCCTTGTACGGTTGCCGCGTTCGCGGTTTATTTGCCCTCACGCCACGGATGACGACGGGCGGCAACCACGCCAACGACTGCCAAGACCAGTCCCACAGCAGAGAGGACCGCGACCTCGACGGCCACGCCGGGCAGCAGGTTGGACTCGACACCAGCGTGCCGGCGAGACCGCACGCCGGACCCAGGGTGAAACCAAGCCCGATGATCCGCCGTGCTTGCTCCGGCGGAGACCCATCACCGACCTCCATCGCGTAGTAGAGCGAGGCCGAGTAGATGACGCCCATCCCGAGGCCGAGGATGGACAGCCTCCGGCGATCATCGCGGGCCGTGCCGGGAAGACCCGTGCCGACGAGCGGCGACAGCACGCTTGCCGCAAACCCGATCCCCAGCAGGAAGGCACCCGCGAGAGGAGTCCGCCATCTCCCATGCCAGCCGTGCCATCGCTCCATCACACAGAAGACGAGCACACGACTCGCCATCCAGGTCGCAACGAGAGGTGTCTGCCATGCGACGGCAACGCCGATGCGCTCGACGGCCGTAGGCGCGAAAGGCTGCCAGGCGGCCGCGATGAAGTAACTGGTCGGGAGGAGGACACGCAGAACTCCGAGGAGGGACCGATAGACCCGCGGGTGCGGTTCGTGCCTGCTTTCGAGGTGGCGGCCCGGCTCCGCGCCGAGAGGCCACGTCATGACTGCGGTGAAAACGTGCAGCACGCCGAGGATGGCGATGATGCCTAGAGGCCAAGGTTTCACGAGCGGGGCCATCAACCAGAAGGCGACAACTACGGCGATGCCCCAGACAACATTGAATCGGCCGACCGCGGAGCGCAAGTCCTTGTCGCGTCGGCCCCCGCTCAGGTAACCCTCGATCATGGGCCAGAGTGAGCCGGAGAGTGCGCTGTAGCAAGCCGTGAAGATCCAGATCGCCCACGAGCCGGCGTTGAGGCGTTCGACCAGCAGGGGCAGGAAGCACAGCAAGCCGAGCGAGGAAGTCACACAGACGAGCACCGCGCGAGTGCTGATGGCTTTGTGTCGGGCCGCAAGACGGAGGAGGATCGGGCTGACACCCAGCGCACCAGCGACGTAGAAGAGACCGAGAAGGAGCCCCAGGCCGTAGTTGGCGGTTGCGCCGAAACCGTAACTCTCCCGCGCGACGAAAAAGACACCGTTCGTGACGATCCCGGTGCCGAGGCTGTTGACGAAGGTAACCGCGAGCACGGCCCAGAGGGGCGCGCAGACGGGCGTTCGGCCGGGAGCGGGCGGCGTGGCGGAGGGATGCATGTGTCGGCGGGAACCGGGTGCGTTGTTGCCGGGTGGGGCGGGTGATCGTACCATGCTCGGTGCGGGGCGTTTGTGCGTGCCCCGAGATCGCGCCCGTAGCTCAATTGGATAGAGCGCTGCCCTCCGAAGGCAGAGGTTCCGCGTTCGAGTCGCGGCGGGCGTATTGAGGGGGTCGGGTCGGCGGGCGGGCGAGCGCAGGGCCGCAACCCCGTGCTGAGTCGGCGGTTGACCCCCGGGGCGCGCTCGCGCCGAGGAGTTCCGCATGAACGCCACGCGTGGTTGGTTGCCTGCGGTAGGGAAGGTGTGTGCCGCGGTCGTGTGCGGCTGGACGCTCCTGCCCGCGGTCTCGACGGCGAGTGCACAGGGCGAGGCTCCGGCTGCCCAGTCAGAGTCCCTTCCTGCCGCGAAGGACCTATTCGAGCGGCACATAGAAGTTGCTGGCGGGTGGGAGGCATTCCGGAAGCACAAGAACCGGGTGTCACACGGCTTTCTCACGACGACGAGCCAGGCCGGTGGCTCCAGGCTGCTGCTGACCATCTGGGCTGCCGCACCCGACAAGATGCGTTCGGAACTGGAAGAACCCGGCGTCGCGAAGACGATCCGCGGCTTTGATGGGAAGATCGCGTGGACAATCGGTCCGCGCGGGCAGTTCATCGTCTACGAGGGCGAGGAGCGGGCGGACCTTCGGGAGACGGCGTTCTTCAACGGCGAAGCGGACTACGAGAAGCTCTACAAGTCGATCGAGACAGTCGGCAAGGTTGCGTTGGGCGACAGGCAGGTCTACCACGTCCGTGCCTTCACCCAGAACGACAAGGAGGCTGCGGTCTACTTCGATGCGGATACCGGTCTGCTCGCCGCCAAGGCGACCACGATGACGAACGGTCCGAGCAAAGACGTCATTCGAGCGCTCTTCCAGGATTACAAGGACGTCGAGGGTGTGATGATCCCAATGCGCATCGTGCAGGCGATCAACCGTGTCGAGTACCGCGTGCAGTACACACGGATCGACGTCAACGTGGACGAGTCGAAGATGCCCGACTTTTCGCCCCCAGCGGAGTTGATGAAGGAGTACGAGGCCGCGAAGAAGCCGGGGGGCTGACGGCTCGTTTCCCGCTCGTTGCCTTCATCGATGCGGTGATCCGCAGATCGCACGATGCACCGAAGCGGCGGCAAACCGGATGATCCGCGCAGGAGGGCATGCGTGCCTTGCAGGCGCGCCGGCCGTGCCAGATGAGCATGTGGCTCAGGTCGCACCAGCGGTCTCGAGGGAAGAGGGCCATCAGGCGGCGCTCGATCTGCGCGACGTTCGAGCCTGGCGTGGCAAGTCCGAGCCGAACGGCGAGGCGTTCGACGTGCGTGTCCACGACGAAACCCTCGTTGATCCCGTAGGCGTTGCCGAGGACGACATTGGCGGTCTTGCGGGCGACCCCTCGCAGCGTGAGCAGTTCTTCCATGGTGCGCGGCACTTCGCCGCCGAAGCGGTCGGCGACCTCCTTCATTGCTTCGTGTACCGCCCTGGCCTTGTTTCGGAAGAAACCGAGCGTCTTGACGTACGGCTCGATTTCCTCCGG
>JAHCJE010000092.1 GCA_026128865.1 Phycisphaeraceae bacterium
CACGAGCATGAGGTCGTCCATTGCGGGCGAGACGTCGGAAGGCCAGAAGCCGCGCGAGGGATGACTCCGAAGGCGTCCTGAGCAGTTCGATCCACCCCCACTGGGGCCTGAGTCAGCTCGGTCCCCCACGTTCGCTTCGCGCTCTTGTGTGGGGCACAGGCGACCTTGGGCAACTCCAGATCGCGCCATGACCGCGGAACTCGTCATCCCCACCCCCGACCGCGGATTGCACGAGATCACCGGCCGCATCGCGCGCGTTGTTGCCGACGCAGGCGTGCGCAACGGCCTCTGCACGGTCTTCATCCGCCATACCTCGGCCTCGCTCATCATCCAGGAAAACGCCGACCCCTCCGCGCAACGCGACCTTGAGGCCTGGTTCGACCGGCTGGTACCCGAGGGCGACCCGCTCTACACCCACACCGCCGAGGGCCTGGACGACATGCCCAGCCACGTCAAGGCCGCGCTCACCCAGACCTCGCTCTCGATCCCGATCGTGGACGGCCGCCTCGCCCTCGGCACGTGGCAGGGCATTTACCTCTGGGAGCACCGCCGCAGCCCGCACCAGCGCCGGGTGGTGGTGTCAGTCCTTGGACAACCCTGACGAACCGTGAACCCCTCTCGGCGGTAGGCTACTTCAAGCCCGCCGCCCTGCCCTGTCGGGCCGGCCGCGCGCCGGGCCTTCCTCCGGAGGACACCACCATGCGTACCCGCACGTTCGTCGCTCTTCCTGTAGCCCTGCTGCTCGCCGCCGGCGCGCTGGGCTTCGCCGCCCACGAGCGTTCCACGCCGGCCCCCGCAATCGAGTCCGCGACCGTTGAGGCCGCGGCCTACGCCGTGGACTCCGTCCACTCGTCCGTCGTCTTCCGCATCAAGCACGCGGGCATCGCCAACTTCTACGGCCGCTTCAACGGCCTCAGCGGCGAGTTCACCTTCGACCCCGAGAACCCGTCGGCCGGCCAGTTCGCGTTCTCGGTCAAGACTCAGAACGTGGACACGGGCAACAGCCAGCGGGACGATCACCTCCGCAACGCCGACTTCTTCAACGCCGTCCAGTTCCCCAGCATCGACTTCAAGTCCACGTCCATCACGCATGTCGAGGGAAACCACTACGTCCTGAAGGGCGACCTCTCCCTGCACGGCAAGACCAGGCCCGTCGAGGCGAAGTTCGAGTGGCTCGGCACCGGAACCTTCCGCAACCGCCCCATCGCCGCATTCGAGGCCGTGATCGAGATCAAGCGGTCAGACTTCGACATGACCCACTTCATGGCGCCGGACGGCTCCGACTCCGGCGGCTTGGGCAACAACGTCACCATCAAGGTCGCCGTCGAGGCCGCGCAGAAGTGACCCGTGCCACGGCCGTCGGCCTTCCCGTCCTCCTCTCCGACGCGCTCCCCAGACGGTCGTGCCCTCCCCGCTCACGCCGCGGCGTCCGGTTGACCCCGGCCGCCGCGATTCAGATGTCCACCCGTGACCTTCTCGTCACCACCGTCTACCCCGGCTTCATCACCGGCGTCGGCCTCCTTGCCGCATGGCTGGTCTGGCAACTCCTCTTCCGCCCATCCGCTTCGATCGATTCCCGACCTCGTGGGCCGCTCTGGGCCGCGCCGGTTGTATTCACCGTCGCCTTCCTCGTCGCGTACTACGGCTTCAATCCGAAGCCCCAACTCTGGCCGACGAACGCGGCGATGCGATTCCACGTCACGGCAGCGGCCGGCGGGGCGATCGGGGTGCTCATCTCTCTCGCGGCTCTCACTCCCGTGCGATTCCGGCTGGGCGGGCGCCTTTTCCGCCAGCCGCTGACGCTCGCGCTGGGCGCGTTCATCGCCCTCGCCCTTCTCGCCCCGCTCGCACCTCACGCACTGAACGCAACCAGGATCGCGATGGTTGCCAGCGCGTGCGCGATCTGGCTCTCTCTCGCCACCGCGATGCTCGACGCCACCGCTCATCGCCTGCAAGGCTGGCGGATGCCGATCGTTCTTGTCCCCATCGCCGCGGCCGCAATTCCCGTCTGTCTTTACGGGGGATACGCCACGGGCGCGCGGTTCTCCGCCTGCCTCGTCGCCCTGCTCTGCGCCGCCCTCGTTGTGGGGCTGGTCTGTCACCGCTTCTCGCTCGAACGGGGCGGCGTGGCTTTCGTGCTGGCCGCGCTCCTCTCACTCGGTGTCGTCGCCGAGTTCTACAACCCCAACTCGCGCACGATACCGCTGATCCTGCTCGGCCTCGCTCCCTTTGCCGCCGTGCTCTCGCTGCTGCCGTCGCTCGCACGCCGCAAGAACCTCATGCCGCTCCTCGCGGCCGTCGTGCCGGTCGCGCTCGTCGCGGGCGCGGCCGCGCTCTGGGCGTTCCTCGGCAAGCCCCACCTCGACCCGTACCCCTACTGACCCCCATGCACGATCCAACGCACGCACGCCCGTATGACACGCTCGCCATCGGACCGAGGCTGATCCTCCGCCATCCCAACCGCCGCGACCGCGAGGCCTACATTGCTCTCCGCCGCGCCAGCCGCACCTTCCTGGAGCCGTGGGAGCCACTCCCCCCATCCGGCGGCGACGCCTTCGGGGACGACCAGTTCTCCCGCCTCCTCGACACCTGCGACACCGATCTCAGCCAGCGCACGCTCGCCTGCCTGCGCGACGGAGGCGCCATCGTCGGCCAGGTCTCTCTCGGCGGCATCCTGCGGGGGCCGCTCCAGTCCTGCTTCGTCGGCTACTGGATCGGCGAGCCGTTCATCCGCCGCGGTTACGGCACGGAGGCGGTCGGCCTCGCTGTCCGCTTCGCCTTCAGTGCACTCGGTCTTCACCGTGTCGAGGCCAACATTCAGCCCCACAACGAGGCCTCCAAGGCGCTCGCACGGCGCGTGGGCTTCCGCTACGAGGGCTACTCGCCGCGCTACCTCCAGATCGCAGGCCAGTGGGCCGACCACGAACGATGGGCAATCACCATCGAGGACTGGACAGCGGCAGCCAAGCCAGCGCGATGAACCGCGCGCGACCCCATTAAGGGATCACGCCGCCCCCGCTTCGTCTCTCGGCCAACCGTGCCGTCAGCGCCGGGCGTACTCCGGTTCGTTGCCCGGCTTCCACTTGATGTTGCACCCGATGCTGGGCTTCTGGTCGGCGGCCGGCGTTTCGCCCTTGAGCACGGCGTCCAGCGCGGCCCGCAAGTCGCGCCCCGTGACGGGAATGCCGTTGCTCGGGCGGCTGTCGTCCAGTTGGCCGCGGTAGACGAGCCGGTGCTGCTTGTCGAAGAGAAAGAAATCCGGCGTGCACGCGGCGCGGTACCGCTTCGCAACGTCCTGTGCTGCATCGAAGAGGTAGGGAAAGGTGTACCCGGCGGCGCGGGCCTCGTCGCGCATCTTCGCCGGGCCGTCGTCCGGGTACTTCTCCGCGTCGTTGGAGCAGATCGCCACGGTGCCGACGCCGCGCTCGCCGTAGTCGCGCCCGATCTTCGCCAGTTCGCCCCGGACGTGCTTCACGAACGGGCAGTGGTTGCAGATGAACATGACCAGCAGCGGCCGACCAGCGAAGTCGGCGAGGGAGACGGTTCGTCCGGAAACAGCGTCCTCGAGCGTGAAGGCCGGGGCCGGGGTACCGAGGGCGAGCATCGTCGATGGGGTCTGGGCCATGGCGTTCTCCGCGAGAGATTGGAAGATCGGGCGTGCACGGCGACCGCCGGCATGGTATGACTGTGGCTGCCACGGGTCGGCCTCTCGCGTCGTGATCCGAGGGATTGCCCGCGATCGGCGTGTTTCGGGTGGTTTGATGGAACACCACCCCGGGGATGCCGAAGCGAAGTTCGGCAGCATCGGCGCGAGGGGCGCGGCCGGTGTCGGCGCGTGGGTCTGACCTTCGTTTTCTGGAGTCAACGTGATGATGAGGCATCAGTGTCGGTATCTGGTCGGCGCAGCGTGCGCTGCTCTTGCAACGTTCGCTCTGTCGGCCTGTTCTTCGCCGGGGGTTCGAGTTGGTCTTGCCGAGACGGGCACGCTCGCCCCGCGCCCCGCGCAGCCCGAAGGGTACGACCAGCCCGGTTACGGGTTCCCGCACCTGATCGCCGGGAAAGACCCGGTTGATCTCACCGAGCCGGGTTCGTTCGGGATCGGGACCGCGCCGGTCGAGATCATCGACACCCGGAAGTTCCCGCAGCAGATCAACATCCCCGCGTTCGACGGCCCGCCACGCCGCGTAACGCACATGCTCCCCCGACATTCGCGCGACAAGACGCCGATCATCGGCGAGCCGAACGACCTCCCGCTGGGCAATGTGCTCGAGGCCTCTCGATCGCAGACCGGCGAACAGTGGCCCGCCATCTCGCAAACGCCTTGGACCCCGCCCGACCCCACGCTCGCCGTCGGCCCGGCGCACATCGTCGAGACCGTGAACATGGCGGTGGCGTTCTACGACAAGCAGGGGAATCTGGAGTTTTATGCCAATCTCGATTCGACCGGGAACCCCGGGTTCTTCGAGACGGTCGGCGCGGGCAACTTCACGTTCGATCCCAAGTGCTTCTACGACCACTACTCGCAGCGCTTCGTGATTGTCGCGCTCGAAGTGTACGGTTCGACTGAGTCATGGATCTGCATCGCCGTCTCGGACGATTCGAACCCGCACGGTGTTTGGTACAAGTACCGGACGGACTCTCGGGTGCAGGTCGGCGGCTCGTGGTACTGGGTGGACTACCCGGGTTTCGGGTACGACCAGACTGGGTACTACGTCACCGGGAACCTCTTCCGGCTGTCGGGTGGAGGGTCGGGATTCGCCGGCGTGCTGTTCAGGAGTTACAACAAGACGCCGCTGCTCTCGGGCCAGCCCGCGCAGTGGACTGACGTGCGCGACGGGAACGGCGCTTCCGTCCAGGTCGCACAACACTTCGGGAACAACTCCCGTCCGTTCTTCGTCTCGGTGAACAGCACCAGCTCGATGAAGATACAGGCGATCACCAACCCGCACACCTCCCCTGTGCTCTCGACCACGAACGTGACCGTCCCCTCGTTCTCGTACCCGACCGGCGGCGCGCCGAACCTCGGCGGCGGCTCCATCGACGTCTTGGACGGACGGATCATCAACGTCATGTGGCGCGACGGGAGGCTGTACGCCGGGCACGGCATTCGCGCGAACAGCAAGAACCAGGCCCGGTGGTACCAGTTCAACACGAACAACTGGCCCCAGTCCGGGGGTGTGACGTACGCGCAGGGCGGCAACGTGGACGGCGGCTCAGGCGTCCACACGTGGTTCCCGGCCCTCTATGAGAACAAGGACGGGCACGTCGGCATGGTCATGGCCGCCTCGTCGTCGAGCACGCACGCCGCCGTCCGCATCACAAGCCGCGCTCCGAGCGACCCGCCCGGAACGATGGGCGCGACGCAGCAGGTGGCGATCGGCAACACGGGCACCTCAGGGCGATGGGGAGATTACTTCGACATCGCCGTCGACCCGGTTGATGACCGGACGTTCTGGATTGTCGGCCAGTACCCGATCGCCTCGGGGTGGGAGACCTGGATCTCCAGCTTCAAAGTCTCCTTCTGTGAGGCGGATTGGAACGGGGACGGCGTCGTGAACACGCAGGACGTCCTCGCGTTCCTGAACGACTGGACCGCGAACAACGCGAAGGCGGACCTGAACGGCGACACGATCTTCAACTCGCTCGACGTCCTGGCCTTCCTCAACCTGTACAACACGCCCTGCGACTGAAGGCGGCGCGGGGTTGCGGAAGCAACGGCCGGCCCCCCGAGACTCCGGGGCCGGCCGCTTCTCTTTTCGTTCGCCTTTCGGGACGCTCCGCGCGCCGCGCCGTCGATCACTCGTCGATCGGCGCATCGAAGCGTCGCTGCTCCGCCCACCGCGCTGGATTGTCCTTGAGACGCTGGACGTTCTCCTCGACAACGATGGGGCCGTCGGTGCGATCGATCACCCAGATGCCGAAGGGATGCTCGCGCGTGCGTGTGTCCGGCGCGTCGTGGGCGAAGAAGGTCTGGTAGGTGCTGCTGTCGAAGCGGATGAGCAGGCCGTCCTCCCGCTCTTCGATGGAGACGACGTGCTCGCCGTCGTTGTTGCGGGCAGGGCCGCGGAAGAAGGCGACGACCTCGAAGCGCGAGAAGTCGATGCGTGGGGCGAAGGCGTAGGTTTCGTCGCGGAACTTGCGGCCCTCGCCGGTGTGCTCGTGCCAGAGGCTCTCCCACGCCTCGCGTGTGCGGACGCGCTCGACGCGCCGCTCGCGGATGCGGCTGTCCGGGCCGATCCACTCGACGGCGGGCGCTCGCGACGCGGCCGCCGGCGGTCCGGCCTGCGCGCCGGCAGGAACGGCGTGCGGGACGCAGACGATCGACGCGAGAGCGAGGGCGGGCGCTGCAAGAAGCGATCTGCGGTTCATGGGGCCTCCTTATCGTCGGCGTGCTTTCTCCACCCGGTGAGCGCCGACCCCGCAGCGTACCCGGCGGGGCGCGAGGAACGGGTAACGGGACTGCAACGGCGGCCCGCGAGGGAGTCGGGCGACACCGCGCACAGCACGCCGCCGCGGCGCCGGGCGCTCCCGCTTGAGCGTGGGAGTTTCCGGACGGAGCGGGCGGAGTTACCGGTCGGAGGCGCGTCTTCCGGCACGCCGCCCGGGGGTTCCATCGCGGCTTTTCAGGAGTTGAACACGGCTGTTCAGGAGTTGAACACGGCTTCTCAGGAGTTGAACACGGCTGTTCAGGAGTTGAACACGGCTTCTCAGGAGTTGAACACGGCTGTTCAGGAGTTGAACACGGCTTCTCAGGAGTTGATCACGGCTTCTCAGGAGTTGAACACGGCTTCTCAGGAGTTGAACACGGCTTCTCAGGAGTTGAACACGGCTTCTCAGGAGTTGAACACGGCTTCTCAGGAGTTGATCACGGCTTCTCGAGAGTTGATTCGCCGCCTTCCAAAGCCCGAAATGGGCGTTTGCGCCGCCGAGAACCGCGTCGGACCTGTGGGCGGGAGTGTTGTGGCGCTGCCGAGCGGGCGTCGGCCGCGCCGAGGGCCGCTGCGCCCCACGGCCGCATGACCGCAGCGCCATACCGGACCACGCCGCGCAACACCCGCGCCCCCGCAAGCGCCGAGCCTGAACGCCGAGCCTGAACGCCGAGCCTGAACGCCGAACCTGAACGCGAAGTGCGCGAAGGGTGCGAAGAACGCGGAGCAGGAACCGGGCGCGAGGCGCGAACAGAACACGAAGCGCAAGCGAGTGCCCCCCCTCCCCCGCGCCCCGCGGGGGAGGTGGCCGAGTCCCCGAGGCCGGAGGGGGGTTCCTGCTTTGGCCATTCGGCGACCTGGCCCTTTGGCCATGTGACCCCGGCCGCCGGCGTCGCCTTCCGGGCCGTCACGCCGGAGGAATGCGCCAAATACTTCAGAGCATCAGGGTACGGAACGTAAATAGGCAAGATGCTCTAAGAAATTATCGGCGGCGCGGACGGGAGGGGGTTGACGGCCGCTCCGGAATCCGCACATTGGGGGTTCATCGCGACCCGTGCCGCCCGCCCGGGCCTCGGAGGGGCCGGGGCTGAGGTTCGTCGCTCCGGGCGGCTCGATGTCAGCCGCTCGATGTAAGTGGTAGAGGCCCGGTGGATGGGCTTTCAATGAGGCGATGGAAGGAGAAGCCGATGTTCAGCATCATCAAGCGTCGGGCAGCCATCGTTCCCATGACCTTCGCGGTGGTTCTGGCCTTTGCGTTCGGCGCGCCGACCGCCGCGCAGCACCCGCGGCCGACAGCGGACGGCGACACGGCGTCGGTGTCGAGCGTCCTGGCGCACCGCGCCGCCGGCGCGGCCGATGAGGCGGCGGCGCTCAGCCTGCGTGCGATCGTCATCTCCGGCATCGCCCGGTGGCACGACGGCACGCCGGTCGAGAACGCCGTGATCGTCAGTTCAGCGGGCGGCAACGCGGTCAGCGCACCTGACGGCTCGTTCACGCTCGCGGTTGATGTGCCGGGAGAGGCCGGGTCGGTGGGCGTCACGGCGGTGGCGACGCTGGGCGGCGTGAACTACACGGCCGGGCGGCTCGTGGAGTGCCGGCCGGGCGAAGTCCGCATCGATCTGGGTGGTATCCGGCTGGACCCCGCCGCCGAGTGTGAACCGGCGTGGGTGCCGATGTTTGGCCAAGAGCCTGGCATGAGCAGCCTAGTCCTTGCCCTGACGGTCTTCGACGACGGGTCCGGCCCGGCCCTCTACGCCGGCGGCCAGTTCACCACGGCGGGCGGTGTGAGCGCGAACCGCATCGCGAGGTGGGACGGCCAGTCGTGGTCGGCGCTCGGCACCGGGATGAATGAACGGGTCTATGCCCTGACGGTCTTCGACGACGGCTCCGGCCCGGCACTCTACGCCGGCGGCACCTTCACCACGGCGGGCGGTGTGAGCGCCATCCGCATCGCGAGGTGGGACGGCCAGGCGTGGTCGGCCCTCGGCAGCGGGATGAACGACTCTGTCCACGCCCTGACGGTCTTCGACGACGGCTCCGGCCCGGCCCTCTACGCCGGCGGCGCGTTCATCACCTCCCCTGCCGGTGACAGTTACCTCGCCAAGTGGCAGGGGTGCGCCGGCACACCCTGCTACGCCGACTGCAACGGCGACGGGAACGTCAACACGCTGGACTTCCTCTGCTACCTCAACCGCTACGTCACCGGCGACCCGGCCGCCGATTGCAACGGCGACACACTCGTCAACACGCTCGACTTCGTCTGCTTCCTCAACGCATACACGGCGGGCTGCCCGTAGCCGCGCGACCGATCCGCGGACGGCCGGACGCGCATGTACCGGTTCCTCGGCGCCGATCCCGCCGAGGCCGCGCCCCTCGCGCCCGAATCCGGGCCGGTCCCCGGCAACGGCCGACCTGCCCGCGACCTTCCGCAAGGGCGTGATCGGAGAGCGGGGCCGCTACGCCGACCTCGCCCGCTGGGTCGCCGAGGAGGCCGGCGGCGCCCCTGCCGCGCTGGGGTACGGATCGGGTTCCGGGTCATGACACCGCCCCCCCTCGGGCCTCCCCCTGTTCCGAACCGATCGTCTCCCTCTCCCGATCGGGGCCGTTTCCCTCTGTCCTCGCCGTTCCCGCACGCGCAGACTCCTTCTGCCGAGTGCCCGCACGCGCCGCAAGGAACGCCCCATGAAGCACGGCAGGACTATCGTCACGGCCGACGCACGATCCGCAAGGCTCTACGAGTGCACGAAGACGCCCGCGGGCCGCTGGCACGCGGCCGAGCACGACGCCATCCACAACGAATGGACCGAACGCATCGAACCCGGGAGGCCCACCGTCCTCGCACGCGGACCGTCCGCCAGCGCAGCGCAGCGGTCCGCGGATCGCAAGCACGAAGCCGAGGAGATGGACCGCCGCTTCGCACGCTCCGTCGCCCGATGGATCGCCGAGACGCCGTCCGGGAACGGCCGCCCGCCCCTCACGGTCTTCGCGGCGCCGCGGTTCTTCGCCCGCCTGCGCGACGAGCTCGACCGCACCGGCGTCGCGTGCATCCTGCGCGAGGGCGAGTTCGTCCACCTCCTCGCCCCGGACCTCGTCAGGCACCCGACCATCCTCGAGTGCCTCGAGCCGTGACACGGCGACCCGGTCCCCTCGACGCGCACAGAACAGGGTGGTTTCCTCTACTCGCTGTCTCGGGCTGCTCCCGAAGATACCGAAGGAACGACGAAGTTGGCATCCGCAGCACGCACAACCCAAAGGAGCACCATGATGTTCGGCGCCCTCAACGCGACCACGCAGAAAACCCAGGCCTGGCTCGACGAGCTCGCCGAGATCGGCGGCTTCATCAGCGACGCCCAGGCCTACACCGCACTCCACGCCGTCCTCCACACCCTCAGAGATCAGCTCACCGTCAACGAGTCCGCACACCTCGCGGCGCAGTTCCCCATGCTCGTCAGGGGGCTCTACTACGAAGGCTGGAAGCCCGCAGCCACGCCGGTGGGCATGCGCTCACGACCGGAGTTCCTCGCCAAGGTCGCGGACAGACTCGGGAACGCGGACATCAAGCCCGAAGACGCGTGCCGCGCCGTCTTCCGGCTCCTCGACCACCGCATCGCAGCCGGAGAAGTCGAGGACGTCCGACACGCCCTCACGCACCGAGTCCGCGAACTCTGGGAATGACGCCGCGGAACCTCTCCCCACTCAAGCCCCAAGCCTCAAGCCCCCTCCCTCCCGAGCACTTCGCGCTCCGCGAGCAGCCAGTCGCTCACGGCGTCGCCGTCGGCGCGCTCCGGCCGGCCGACACGCTGGCGGTAGATCTCGTACGCCCTTTGTCGGATCACCGCTTCACGCTCCGCGCCGTTCGGGGGCGTCTTCGGCTCCGTTTGTGCCACCGCCTTCTCGACCGCTGCTTCCCTGGCCTTTCGTCGCGTCCGCATGGTTGCGTTTCCTTCCTGCTCACCGCACGGCTTCTTCGCGCCGACGCCCCGGCACGACCATGGCGTCATCGGCGGCCCGACGACCGCGAGGCCCCTCCGCCTCGCGGCCGCCGATCGCCGCTCTTCCGCTCCTGTCTCCCGGCGCGCCCGCCAGCAGCCGCCGCCGCGCCGAGTCGAACGCCTCGCGCGCCGCCAGGTAGTGGTTCGTGCGGCACACGCCCCCCCCGCCCCCCCCCGTCACCACGAACGCGCCCCCGGGCACGACGACGCTCACCCGGACCGGGCAATCCCCGCCGGGAGACGCGTAGATCACGTGGCACTCGCGCACGTTCGTGAACAGGCGCTTCAGCCGGCACGCCACGCCCACGGCCACGGCCTCGAGTCCGCGCGACACAGGAAGACGCTCGAAGGAAACCTGCACCGGAACCTTCATCGTCGGACCCCTTCGCTGATCTGATCGTGACCCGGCTCACCGGGCCGTGATGCACATCGACACGCTGCGAGAACCTCTCAATACCCCGCCGCATCCTCACGAACGCAGCGGGGCTTCTTACCGCGACCGCGCCGCACGGACGCGGTCCGGGGGCGCACGCCGCTCACAACGCCCCGACGGCCGTCCGGGCGCCCTTGCCCGGCTTCACCTCCACGCGCTTCGGCATGGCGCCCGCTTCCTTCGCGATGCGGATCGTCACCACCCCGTTCTCCTGCTCCGCCGTCACCCGGTCGGGGTCGACCGACTCCGGCAGGTGCACCATGCGCTTGAACGAGCCGAACCGGCGCTCGCAGTGGTAGTAGTCCTCGTCCTTGCGCTCCGTCTCCTCGCGCTTCTCGCCCGCGACCGTCAGCACGTTCCCGGCGATCGAGATGTCCAGGTCCTTCGGGTCGATCCCCGCGACTTCCGCGCGAACCGTCACCTCCGTGTCCGTCTCGCTCACGTCCAGCGCGGGCACCACGCCCTCCGGCGTCCGGCCCCACCAATCGCCCGAATCCCCCACGAAACGCTCGAACAGCCGGTCCATCTCGTCCCGGAGCCTCCCGAGCGAGGCCCCCGGCGCGATCGACGCCGGCTCCCGGTGCTTGCTCCGCCTCAGTGTCAGGTTCATCGCTCGCTCCTTTCTGACCGCTCCCACGGGCGCGGCGCGCCTTTCGGGTCGCTCGCGGCGGCAGCGGCCGAACCCCGCCGACCCGATCGGAGCATTCTGCCCGGCCCCCTCCCCCACGGATAGAGGGAACTCACCCCGTTCCACGGCCACGCGGGTCCGCCCCCCGATTCGCTGCAAGATGCTCGTTCCGCACCCGCCCCGCCGGTACCATCGACGACTGGAACGGCCATGACTCTCGATGCGACCAGCACGACGAGCCCCCAGACCCGCGCCGGCTCCCCCCCTGATTCGGACGCCTCGCTCGCGATGACCCTCGCCGAGCACAGGGCTATCCTCGCCTCCGCCCTCGACCCCATCATCACCATCGACGCCCGCGGCGTCATCCGCTCCGCGAGCGAATCCGTCCGCCGGGTCTTCGGCTACGCCCCCGGCGAACTCAGGGGCCGCAACGTCAGCATCCTCATGCCCGAGCCGCACCGATCCGCGCACGGCGGGTACCTCGCCAACTACCACCGCACCGGCAAGACCTCCATCCTCGGGCGGCCGCGCAGGTTCGATGGGGTCCGCAAGGACGGTTCCGTCTTCCCCATCGAAATCTCCGTCGCGCGAGTGGACGTCCCGAACTCGGACGAGCCCCTTTTTACCGCCATCATCCGCGATGTCACCGAGGAGACCCGCGCCGCAGCGGAACTCGCACTCATCAAGCAGCTCGCCCTCGCCATCGGCGAGGCGCCCCACGCCGGCGATGCGCTCGACGAAGTGCTCGACCGTATCCGCGCCCACACCGGCTGGGATTACGCCGAAGCCTGGCTCCCGGCCGAAGACGGCCAGACGCTCACCGTCGCCTCCATTCGGCACGACGACCGACCCGAACTCGCTGCCCTCGCCGCACGAACCCTCACACTCATCATGAAGCCCGGCGAGGGGCTCCCGGGTCGGGTCTGGCGGAACGCAACGCCCGAGTGGATCCCGGAACTCGGCGACCCGAGCCGGTTCGTTCGTTCCGGAGCCGTCGCGGCAACAGACCTCCGCGCCGGGCTGGCCGTCCCCATCCTCGCCGGTGGGAGGGTCGTCGTCGTCCTCGTCTTTCTCATGCGCGATCACGCCCCTCAGGACCCCGAACTCGTCCTCACTGTCACCGCAGCCGCGGCCCCTCTCGGAAGGCTCATCGATCGCAGACGCGTCGAGGACGAACTCGACCACTACCGCGGGCGCCTCGAATCGCTCGTCGCCGAACGAACCGGCCAACTCGAAGCCTCACAGGAGCAACTCCGCCTCGCCGACCGCCTCGCCTCCATCGGCACGCTCGCAGCGGGCCTCGGCCACGACATGAACAACGTCCTCCTCCCCGTCCGGTGCAGGCTCGACGCCATCGACGCCGGGCGGCTCCCCCACGGCCTGCGCGAGCACTTCCAGGCCGTCCGACGCTCCATGGCCTACCTCCAGCGCCTCGCCGACGGCCTGCGGCTCCTCGCCCTCGACCCCGAAGACCACGAAGCCACGGACGGCTCCACCGACCTGGCCCGATGGTGGGAGGAAACGGGCGCGCTCCTCCGCAAGGCCGTCCCGCAGCACACGCGCTTCGAAGCCGACTTTGCCCCGGACCTCCCCCCCGTCAACGTCCCCTCTCACCGACTGACCCAGGCCATCCTCAACCTCGTCGTCAACGCAGGAGAGGCCATCGACCCCGGCGGGCGCGTCACGCTCTGGGCACGCCCCGACCCCGACCAACCCGCCGTCCGCATCGGCGTCGCCGACGACGGGTACGGCATGACCGACGAGGTCCGGCAGCGCGCCCTCGACCCGTTCTTCTCCACCAAACGGCGCGGCATGGGCACCGGCCTCGGCCTTCCGCTCGTCCACGGCGTCGTGCGCAGTGCGGGCGGCTCAATGACCATTGACTCCGCGCCGGGCAGGGGCACGACCATTGTCCTGACCTTCCCGGCCGCTTCCGCAGCGGCATCGGGCGGCGCCGAGGGCGCAGCGCCACGCGCCGCCGTCTCCATCGCCGACCCCCGCGCCGCCACGTTCATCGCGGCTTTCCTCCGCGCCGCCCGCTTCAACCTCTACGAGGCAGACCCCGCCGAACCCGGCGAACCCGACCTCTGGGTGACCGAACCGACCCCGGAAGCCCTCAGCACGCTCACGGCCGCGCGCCCACGGGACGCTCGCCCCCACGTCCTCCTCTTCGGACGCCCAGGCCCCGAGTGGAGCGCCATCGACGCCACGCGCATCGACGACCCCGACGACTTCGACAGAATCCGCGAGGCCGTCGCCGAAGCCGCCGCCATCGTCGCCGGAGCGCCGACATGACACCCGACATCATCCGAGTTCTCTGCGTCGACGATCACCCCGCGCTCATCGACGGCCTCAAGGCCCGCTTCGCCCTCGAACGCGACATCATGCTCGTCGGCCGGCTCGGCAGCGCGGAG
>JAHCJE010000093.1 GCA_026128865.1 Phycisphaeraceae bacterium
CCGCCTCGGCACAGTTCGTGACAGGCGGTCTCTGGAATCGCTTCATCGATTGGTCAGACCCAACGGTCCCTCCGGCGAATCCGACCAGGGCCGTGTGGCAGTACGAAACGATCAACCTCAGTCGAGTGTCCTCGAATTCGCCGTGGTTCGCGCAACCCACTGAGCCTGCGCGCTGGCAGCCCGACCCGGAAGCACCCGGCCAAGGGCGATGGGTTGCGGGGCCTGAGAGCGATGCAGTCTTCCAGCGTGACCGGGCGCGGGTCGTCGGAGGCGATGAGGCGATGTCGCCCGTCGCCCGTTGGCACAATCCCGCGGGCGACGGCTCGCCGATCAGCATCACGGGTCGCGTGCGCTTCAACATGGACGCGGCGCAGTCCGAGGCCGGCCTCGAACTCGTTGTCGCGGTTGCGGATCGTTGGGGCAACGTCAGGCCGCTCTACAACCAGTCCCTGTCCGCGGAGGAAGTCAGTGAGAACGCCCACAGGGGCATCGTGGTACCGATCGAACTCCGCAACATCATCGTGAATCAGGGAGACTCGATCATCATCACGGCAAGGGTGGACGACGTGGGCGCGTCGGGGGACGAGCCGGTCGTCGTCGACCTGATGGACGACGTCAGCATCGTCATGCAGGGGCATCAGGGCACTGAAGACCTTCACGCCTTCGCTGGCCACCGCAAAGTGCCCGGACTGTTCAGCGGCAGCGGCCGACGGGGTGGTGGCGGCGGCGGCGGCGGCGGAACGCCGTACATCCCTCCGGAGCCGCCCGAAATGCCGCCACCGCCGGACATGCCGCCGCCCGATGTGCCGAACACGCCGCCTGTCATCCCCGCCCCCGGAACGCTGATGCTCGTTCTGACCGCGGCAGGCTGCACCCTCACACGTCGCCGGCGCGCGTAACCGGTCGTGGCGTCGGCTCCGAGGGGATCCAGCCCGCCGCACTCAACGCCGACGTCCACCGCTCTCGCTCCGCTCGACGGCCCGCCTCCCACCACGCGCAGCATTCCACGGGCACCCCAAGGTCCAGCGCCAGTTCCGCGACCTGATGGTCCGTCATGCCGACCAGCGGCGTCTCGACCCTCAGTTCCGGCAGGCCGAAGCAGCCTGCGTCGAGCGTCGCAAGGCGCGAGACGAGCAAGGCCCGATCGACCGCGATCGCCTCGCGCTCGAGGTCGCAGTCGCCTTCCGGTGACGCGGTGGTGAACTGCACCGGCCAGACGACTCGCCCGCACCCCGATGCCATCGCCAGATACGCGGCCTGCAGGAGAGCCGCCGCCTCACGACCGCCCGCGGATTCGATGGCCGATGTCTCGGGCAACTCTCGGACCATCAGACCGAGCGCCTCGGCCTGTCTTCGGACAGACGCCGAGCCTGCCCGGTCAAGACCCGGCCACTCGACGAGAGCGGGCATCGGGGCGGACGAATCGCCAGTGGCGAGCGCACCCTCGACCTCGGCCGCCGCCGCGACCAGCGACGCCAGCCCACCGTCAGAGAGGACCACGCTTCGGCCGACCATCGGCGCATCCTACCCGAACCGCCCGGATTCTCGCGCGAACATTCGGTGCCGCAGAAGGCTTGCACCCTCGCGAGATCGGTGTACCTTTCGACTGGCCGCTTTCGCCTAAGCCGCTGCTGAGCAACGATTTGCGAACACGGCCGCCCGCACCCGCCCCACCACCCGGGCCTGGAGCGTGTCGGCGTCGATTCTCGGCGCCGACGCGCCCAGGCCGCTTGTTCGCGCCCGCCCGTTACTCCCCCCCCACTTTCGCGGCCTCGCGGTAGAACGGCGCGACGTCCCGCTTGAGTTTGGCCAGGTCCGCCTCGCGGATGTACATCATGTGTCCCGACTCGTAGTAGGAAACACGGATGTTGCCGCGCAGCGAGGTATCCACGCCGAGGCGTGCCAGCGTGCTGTCCGTGGCGAAGTAGGGCGTGGCGAGGTCGTAGTACCCGCTCGCGACGAAGACCATCAGGGCCGGATTCTTGTGCATCGCGTCGCGCATCCTCGTCGCGACGTTGACGTACCGGTTCTCCGACGTGCGGTAACTCCACGGGTGGACCCGCCCCGTCAGGATCTCGTAGGGCAGGTCGTTGCGGTATCCGAGTTCGCGGCGCACGTAGTCGTTCAGCCCCGCGGTGTAGGGGCCGGTGATCGCCGTCATGCTCGGGTCGTAGTCGAACCCTGCGCTCGTGCCGTCGCGGTCCATCCCCTTGAATCGGCTGTCGAGGCGTCCGACCGTGCGCCCCTCGTCGCGCAGCAACTCCTTCGTGAAACGGAAGATGTCGATGCGCAGGTTGCACAACTCGACGAAACGCTCCGAAAGCCCCGTGTACCGTGCCAGGCGCCGCACCACCTCCCGTCGCTCATCGGGTGTCAGGGCATCGCCCTTCGCCAGCGCGAGCAGGTAGTCGGTGGACGCCCACTTCTCCGCTTCTGCCAGCGTGTTCCGCAGGTCGCGTTGCAGGTCCGGCCCGAGTCTGCCGTGGTACCACGCCGTCGCGGTGTAGGTCGGAAGGAAGAGCCAGTACGGGTCGTCGTTGCCCTCGCCGAAGCGGATGGTCTGGAAGTTCAGCACCGAGGAGATGAGCAGCAGGCCGTTCAGGTACATGCCGTGCGTGTCCTGAAGGTACGCGGACAACCCGGCGGCCCGGGTCGTGCCGTAACTCTCGCCCGCCAGGAACTTCGGCGAGAGCCACCGCTCGTGGCGCGTCGTCCACAGACGGATGAAATCGCCGACCGACGCGAGGTCCTCCTCAAGCCCGTGGAACTGCTTCGCGTCCTGCCCCTCGACCGGCCGGCTGTACCCCGTGCTGACCGGGTCGATGAAGACCAGGTCCGTCAGGTCCAGCCACGAGTGCTCGTTGGGCACGACTCGGAACGGGGGCGACTGGTCGAACCCTTCGACACCCATGTCCACACGGCGCGGCCCGAGCGCGCCCATGTGCAGCCAGACGCTCGACGAGCCTGGTCCGCCGTTGAAGGTGAACGTCACCGGCCGCTCGGCGGGATCGACGCCCTCGAGCGTGTAGGCGACGTAGAACACATTCGCCCGAGGCTTGCCCTCGTAATCGGGCAGTTGCATGTAGCCCGCGGCGGCGGAGTATTCGATCTCGCGGCCGCCGATCGTGACCGTGTGCTTCGTAACCGAGACCGATTCGGACTGCACGGGCGTGTCTGCCTTGGGCTTGTCTTCCGAGTTGCCTTGTCCGTACACGCACGCCGCACCCCAGCAGAGGGCCGCCGCCGCGAACATCCCAGCAGGTCGTTTTGCACGAGCCATTGATGCACTCCTGATGCCGGTCCGGTATCGTGGGAGCATACATGCCTTCTGGGATCGATGAGACCGCTTTGCGGGCAGCGGCCGAAGCCCTCGCGGGCGCGCGGTCGGTCGTGGCCCTGACGGGCGCGGGGGTGAGCGCGGAGAGCGGCATCCCGACCTTCCGCGACGCGATGACGGGCCTCTGGGCGAAGTTCGACGCCCAGCGCCTCGCCACGCCGGATGCCTTCGAGCGTGATCCCGCCCTGGTGTCGCGTTGGTACGACGAACGCCGCATGAGGTGCGCCCGGTGCGTGCCGAACGCGGGACACTCGGCCCTCGCGAGCATCGAGCGGGTGATAACGGCTCGGGGGAGGTCGTTCACGCTGCTCACACAGAACGTCGATCGCCTGCACCTGCGTGCCGGGAGCGAGCGTGTCATTGAACTGCACGGTTCGCTGTTCGCGTGGCGTTGCACGGTGACCGGCACGAAACGCGACGACCTGCCCATGCCGCTCCCCAACTATCCCTTGCAGAGCGAGGCGGGCGGCATCTACCGGCCGGGCGTGGTGTGGTTCGGCGAGGAGCTGCCTGCCGGGGCGGTCCGGCGCGCCGCGCGCGCCGTCGAGTCGTGCGACCTGTTCCTTTCGATCGGGACGAGCGGCGTCGTCTACCCGGCCGCCGGGTTCATCGAGTCGGCTGCGGGGGTCGGCGCGAGGATCATCGAGATCAACCCCGAGCCGACGCCGCTCTCACATCTCGCGACGTGGCGCTTCGCCGCGCCCTCAGGCGAACTCCTGCCGCACTTGTTCGAAAGCGCCTCTTTCACATAAGCGGCGTGCTCAGTCGCCGCGACCGAGCGCAACACCGGCAACCTCGCGGTGTTCCGCGCCCGTGTGTGTGAGCACGCTCCGCATGAGGGCGATCCGATCGACGACGAACGGCTCGCACTCCACAGGCTCGTCCACGCGGCCCGAACGATCGCCCGGCCGGAAACGCACAAGCGTGAGGTGCGGCCGGAACCGGTCGGCGTCGCGCGGGCTGCGGGAAAGCCGCCTGGCGAGGCGACGCTGAATCTCCACGAGCGGCGTGGGCGCGTCGGTCTCGGCGGCGATGAGGCGGGGCAGCCCACGCTCGGGAAGCGTGATGAGCCGACGCGGCGTGAGCGGAAACGCCTCAAAGCCCGCGCACGACCGCTCGACCGACTCCGCGACGCCGGCGAGTTCGTGCGGCGAACGATCGCCGATAAAGAGCAGCGTGAGGTGGACCTGCTCTGCGGGCGTGTCGCGGCCGACACCGAGCGCGAGGCGGTTCACGGCCCTGCGGAGCAGACAAACCGTCTCGGCGGGCGGATAGACAGCAACGAAGAGCCGCACTCTCGCGTCGCCGCCGCTCACGACCCGATTGCTCCGATGAGTTCGCGCAGATGACGGCGGATGCCCTCATGGCCTCGGTCGAGCGCGACGCCGAGCAGATCGCGTGCGGCCGAGACGTCGAACGTGTTGTTCGGCTGCTCCGGGGTGCTCGTGTCAATCTCCGCTTGCAGACCGAGTTCCTCCGCGGCCAGGCGCGCCCAGTCGGCGTATCGCGCGTAGCAGTCCACGAGATTGAAGGGCCGACCGGCGACGCGCTCGTTGCCCACGGCCTCGGCCGCTGCCGCCGCGACGTCCTCGACGTGGACCCACTTCCCCCCGCCGGGATTGGCGTATCGCCCCGTCCTTCGGAGTTCCGCAATGATGTCCGCGCCGTGCGAATCGGACGGGTTCGGCTCGACGCCGTACACACCGCACGGGCGCAGGGCGCAGGTGTTACGGCCGGAGCCGAAATGCTCCGCCCATAGAAACGCCTCGATCGCAGCCTTGTGCGCCCCGTACACCGAGTTCGGTCGGAGCGGGTGGTCCTCGGTGATGACGCAGCGGCCCGAGCCGTCTTTGGGGCGGGGCAGCATGTCGTGGTGAACTGCGATCGTGCTGATGAAGACGAACTGACGAGGCGAGGATGTGTGCAGCAGGCGGATGGACGCGTCCAGGTTCGTCCGCAGGTGCCACGTGAGGTCCATGGGACTTGCTCTCAGCGGCGCCCAGTCGATGCTGTTGTGGATCACGCATTCCGCGCCGTCGAGCAGCGCGGGCCAGCACGAGTCGTCGTCGTGCGTGCCGACGACGAAGCGATCCACGAACGCCTCGACGTGGTCGCGCCGGCTCGTCGCACGCACCAAGCCCGTGACGCGGTGGCCCGCCCCGGCCAGGCGCCGCGCGATGGCCGAGCCAATGAACCCTGAAACCCCGGTGACAGCGACTCTCATGCCCGCACGATAGCGGGCGGCTCAGGGCCGGATCGGCTTGCGGAAGCACCGGATGTCGCACACCGGCTCGAACCCCAGGGCCACGTGCGCCCGAAGCCCGGCTGGGTTGTGCAGTTCCGCGTCCGAGGCGAACTCCGTGCAACCCTGCTTGGCCGCCCATCGCTCGGCGGCCGCGACGAGCGCTCGCCCCACACCGGCGCCGCGAGCGCCCTCCTCGACGAACCACCCTTCGAGGTAGCCGACCGGCCCCGCGCCGCAGCCCTCCGCGAAGTCCCTCAGCGAGACCTCAGCGATCCCGATCGGCGTGCCGTCGGCTCGCGTCGCCAGAAGGACGACATGCCGCAGGCCGTCGATGCGACCGGCATCGAAATACTCGCGCACGAACTCGTCGATCCGGCTCACGAACCACTCGGGGCCGAGCCGTCCGCGCATACGCACCCACGCGTCGGCCTGCTCCCGGCGAATCGGCGCGACGATGACCTCCATGCCGCTGACCCCCATCCACTTCTGCCCGCGCTAGTAGTTCGGCGTCGGCGCCCGGAAGTCCTCGAAGCGGATCGTGCGGAAGTACTCGATCGTCTTCGCCAGCCCCTCGGCCAGCGGCGTGCGCGGCTCCCAACCAAGTTCCCGCTTCGCGAGCGAGATGTCCGGGCATCGTCGGCGAGGATCGTCCTGCGGGATCGGGCGGTAGACGAGTTTCGACCGGCTGCCGACGATCTCGACGATGCGCTCGGCCAGTTCGCGCATCGTCACCTCGATGGGGTTGCCGAGATTGACCGGCCCGACCAGCGTGTCCGGCGCGCCCATCATCCGCATCATCCCGTCCACGAGGTCGTCCACGTAGCAGAACGACCGAGTCTGGCTGCCGTCGCCGAAGAGCGTAACGTCCTCGCCCCTCAGCGCCTGGCGGATGAAGTTCGAGACCACGCGGCCGTCGAACGGGTGCATCCGGGGGCCGTAGGTGTTGAAGATGCGCACCACGCGGATGTTGATCCGATTCATGCGGTGGTAGTCGAGGAAGAGCGTCTCGGCGGCCCGTTTGCCCTCGTCGTAGCAGGCCCTCGGCCCGATCGGGTTCACGCTGCCGCGGTAACTCTCGGGCTGCGGGTGCACGTCCGGGTCGCCGTAGACCTCGCTCGTCGAGGCCTGCAGCACCTTCGCGCGGCAGCGGCGCGCCATGCCAAGAACGTGGATCGCCCCCAGCACCGAGGTCTTCATCGTCTTGATCGGGTTGTACTGGTAGTGCCCGGGGGCGGCGGGGCACGCGAGGTTGTAGATCTCGTCAACTTCCAGAAAGAGCGGGTGCGTCACGTCGTGACGGATCAGTTCGAAGTTGGGCCGCGCGAGCAGGTGGGCCACGTTCTGCTTCTGGCTGGTGAAGAAGTTGTCTACACAGACCACGTCGTGCCCGGCCTGCACCAGGCGGTCGCACAGGTGCGACCCGAGGAACCCCGCGCCGCCCGTCACCAGCACACGCTTGATGCTCACGAAGCGCCTCCGCCCATCGCGCGCTCGACGGCGCGCACATTTTTCTCAAGATGATCCGGGTTTGTCGTGCCCACGATAGCCGCGGTCACTCCCGGGTGGTCGAGGACGAACCGGATCCCCCGTGCGACGTCTCCGGCGTGCCCGCTGCCGAGCGGCTTCTTCACGAGCACGCCGAGGCCGCGCGAGTGCGCCCGCTCGATCGCGCCAATCATCGCCGTTTCCTGCTCGTTGCAGGTCAGCATCACCACGTCGCACCGCTCGATCGCACGATCCGCTCCCGCTTCCGTCTTCGTCGAGGCGCCGATCGCCCGCACCAGGCCCCGCTCGCGCAGCCTGGCGAGGGCATCGTATGCCTCGTCCGCGCCCGCGCCGGCCTCGACGACGCCGTCGGAGTGCAGCAGCACCGCGTCGAGGTAGTCCGTGCGGAGTCGCGTCAGGCTGCGCTCCACACTTCGGACGATCGAATCGGGTGAGAAGTCGTACCGCTGGTAGTACTCCTCGCCGGCCTTCGTGACGACGACCCAGTCCCCGCGCTCACCCTGCAGAAACGAGCCGAGTCGCTCCTCCGACAGCCCGTACGCCGGCGCGGTGTCGATGAGATTGACGCCGAGTTCACGGGCACGCCACAGCAGCGCGCGAGCCTCGTCATCCGTCGGGATGCGGACCGGACTCGGGTACTTCAGTCCCTCCGCCCGCCCGAGCGCCACCGTGCCCAGCCCGAGCGGGCTGACCATGATCCCCGTGCTGCCCAGCGGACGTGACTGCATCGATCGCTCCGGGCGATGAGCGAGGAGGATATCCCGCGGCGGGCTATCGCCACTCGATGCCCTCTCGCTCCCATGGGGGACGCGAGACTTCGGGCATCGGGCGGTTCTTCACGGCATGGATGTCGGCGTCGCTTCGCGGCTCTCCCCACGATTGTGCGACCTCGGCCGCCACCAGCGGAGCCAGCGCGAGTTTCGTCGGCCACACGGCGGAGACGTTCCCGAATCGGCGCACGATGAACGACTCGGGACGCTTTCGGCCCACCACTCGTCCCTCGGCGCGGTCGATCCGCAGCGTCGCCCAGCGGGCCGCGCTGAATTCGAGCCACGGCAGGCACGAAGCCACCTCCCCCCGCGCCCGTTCGATCTGCTCGTCCGTCGAGAGTTCAAGCCCCGATTCGGCGACACCGCCGCCCAGATACCACACCGTCCTCCCCCGGCTCATCGCGCTCGTCACGGTCAGCCTCGGCACGCCGGACAGGCCGACGCAGTGCCCGAACACGGGCACAGGCGCGGCGTCGATCATCACCTGGTGCAGCGGGCGACGCTGCATGAACTCCTTGCCACCATGCACGCCATTGAGCAGCACGGCGTTCCCCTCGCCCGCGGCCAGCACGACGGAGGCGGCCTGCACCCGGACCTCCTCCTGGCCGAACCGCACGACGCAGGCCCACGAGTCAGGGGCTTCCGGCTCCAGTCGCGATTCATCCACTCTGCACAATCGGCCTTCGCAGAACTCCGCGAGCGCGTGCATCAGGCCGCTCGGCTCGATCACACGCTCTTCGGCCTCGTAGACCTCGACGCCCTCCGGTGAGTCGGCGAACGCACCGGGTAACTCGTCGCGCCCCAGCCGGCGCACGCTCGAACGGAACAACGCCGCCGCTCCGCGCGCGGCCAATCGCGCACCGACTTCCGGCGCGGTCCACAAGTGCGTGCAGGTAGAGAGCGTGCGCACGTTCCGCAGGTCGATCTCCCCGTCCCCCGCGAGGCACGCCTCCCAGACGCGGGCCGCAGCGCCGAGCGCACGCGCCTCGCGCGCCGCCTCCCCCGGCAGCGCATACTTCACCCCCGCGTGCAGGATGCCCTGCGAGGCGATCGTCTGGCCGTCGCCCAGCGCGCTGCGCTCGAACAGCACGGCCGACAGTCCGCGACGAACGGCTAGGGCGAGCGTCCACAGCCCGGCCACGCCCCCCCCGACCACCGCCACGTCCACTCGCGCGTGCGACGCCATCCGGCTCACCCGCTCCCCGGTGGCCCGCTGCCTGGCGGGAGCAGGATCACCTGTCCGACGCGCAGGCTGTCGCGCGAACGCAGTCGGTCCCGGTTCGCCTCGAAGATGCGGTCGGCCTCGCGCGTGGTGCCGTAGAAGGCTCTGGCGATGCCCGTGAGCGTGTCGCCCTGTTTCACCACGTACTCGACCGGCATCCTCGGCTCCGTCGGCTCGTCCCCCGCAATCGGCTTCCCCTGCACGTTCGTCGGATCGACAGGCAGCCGCAACGTTTGCCCCGCTCGCAACCGATCCGGGCTGACGAACGGGTTCGCCCGAGCCACGGCCTCGGCGTGGCGGGCGCTGCCGTAGCGAGCGCGGGCGATCGACTGGAACGTATCCCCCCCCCTGACGACGTACTCCTCGAACTCCGGCGGGACGACAGCGGGGCCTCGACGATCGGGCGGCGCCGCTGCCGCGATGGTTTCGATCGGCACTTCGTCGCCGTCCGCGATCACGTCAGCGGCATCGGCCCCTGCATCGAAAGTGATCGGCGGCGCAGGCGGTTCGACCGCCCAGTAGACGGCGACCCACACCAGCGCCAACGCCGCGAACCCACCGAGAAGCCGGTACGCACCCCCGCGCATCTCGACCTCCTGCCCCATCACGCCGGCTCGTCGGGCGGCGGCGCGGCTGAGCGATCCGCCTTCCGCGACCACACCAGCGGCGCGGCCACGGCGATCGACGAATACGTCCCGATGCCGATCCCGATCAGCATCGCGTACGCGAACCCGCGCACGCCGTCCCCGCCGTAGACGTACATGATCAGGATCGCCAGCAGCGTCGTGCCCGACGTGATGACCGTGCGGCTGATGGTCTGGTTGATGGAGAGGTTGATCACGTCCGCGCTCGCGTAGGGCATCTTGCCGCGGTTCTCGCGGACGCGGTCCATGACGATGATCGTGTCGTTGAGCGAGTAGCCGATGATGGTGAGCAGCGCGGCGACAAGAGTCAGGTCGATTTTGAAAGGCAGGATGCCGATCGCCTGGGCCGCGCTCTGCGTCGGGCCCCAGTCGTAGACGATCTCGGCCAGCGCGATCAGGCCGATGCAGGTCAGGCAGTCGTGGACGAGGCACGCGATGGCCGCGAGCGAGTAGCGGGCCGAGCCGAACCGGACCCAGATGTAGATCATGATGAGCAGGAGGGACAGGAAAACCGCGACGATCGCCTGCGCCTTGAACGTTGCGGCGATCGCGGGGCTGAAACTCTGCACGCTGGCGAGCGTCGTCGTGCGAGCGAGGGCCTCGTTGACGAGTTGCCACTCGCGGGCCGCCAGTTCCATCCGCCACCGGTCCTCGTTTTCGAGGTAGTTGACGCCCTCCTCGGCCACGAGCAGCACCGCGGTTCGCACGCCGTCCGCGTCCTCTTCCAGGGCGCGCACCTCCCAGGTGCGGCCGAGCGTGTCGCTGAAGTCCTGCTGCTGGCGCATCTGCTCGATGCGGGTTCGCAGGCCTTCGAGGGTCGGACGCGGCTCGAAGTCCTCGAGCACGATCGCCACGCCGCCGGAGTATTCGCGGACGACGTCGCGGTACTCGGGGCGGTTGATGTCCTCGCCGAGAATGCCCCGAACGTTCAGCAGCGGGTACACCGGTGCTGCGGCGAAGTCGAGGCCGGCTGCTCGGAAGACCAGCGGCGGGCGCGAATCCAGCACGTCCGCAAACGCCGTCGCGAGCGCGTTGACGACGGTGGTTTCCCGATCCTCGAGGCTCTTGATCTCGAAGCGGTCAGAGGTCACGCCGTCGGCTGCGGGATCGAGTGTAACGATCTGGGCACGGCGCAGTTTCTCCAGTGGGACCTCTCCCGTCGTGCCCTGCCCCAGCGCACGAACGCGGTCCTCGACCTCCTGGCGCGTCAGCGTCACGCGCCGGCCGGTGTCCTCATCGATCTTGAACTGGAGGGTGACCTTCGTGCCGCCGCGGAACTCGGTGTCGAACATCTCGCCGCGCTGGTAGTAGACCATCCACAACCCGATGCCGACGTAGACCGCCGAGATGACGACAAACCCGTATCGCATCCGGAGCCAGTTGATCTTCGGTTCGAGGGCGCGGTCGATGGCGGGGAGGACGGTCGGCAGCATCCTGATCCGGCGCCAGAGGCCGAACTCGAGCAGCACGTCGAACATCAGCCGCGTGATGACGAGGGCGGAGAACATCGTCGTCACCACGCCGATGCCGAGGGTGATGGCGAAGCCGCGGATCTCCTGCGTGCCGAGGTACGCCAGCACCACGCAGACGATGAGGTTCGTCACGTTGCCGTCCACGATGCTGGAGAGAGCCTTGGAGAAGCCGAGACGCACCGCCGGTCGTATCTCCAGCCCCGCACGCAACTCCTCGCGGATGCGCTCGTAGATGAGCACGTTCGCGTCTACCGCCATGCCGAACGTCAGGATGATCCCCGCGATGCCGGGCAGCGTGAACGCGGCCGAGTTCAACGCCATCGCGCCGAGCAGCAGCGTGGCGTTGCAGCACAGCCCGACCACCGCCAGGGCGCCGCACCGGAAGTAATACACCACCATGAACCCCGAAACGGCGATGAACGCGATGATGCCCGCCCGCAGGCCCTCCCGCAGTTTGTCCGCGCCGAAGTCCGGGCCGACCGTGTTCCGGCTGATCGGCTCGGGAGAGAGTTTGTTCTGGAGCGCCCCCGCGGCGAGAACCTGGATGATGTATCGCAGTTCCTCGTTCGAGAAGTCGCCCGAGATCAGCCCCGACCTCGAGATGCGGCTCCGCAGCGTCGGGGCGGTGTAGACCTCGTCGTCCAGCACGATGGCCATCTTCTTGCCGACGTGCTTCTCTGTCAGCGCGCCGAGCAACGAGGCGCCGACCGTGTCCATCTCGAATGCGATGGCGGGCTTGCCGACCTCGTCGGCGCCCTGGCGCGCGCGCGCCACTTGCCACGGGCGGTCCGGGTCCGGGGCGAGCCTGTAGCCGGCGCGGTCCCAGCAGAGCATGTAGTACTCACCGTCGAACTCATCGACGACGTAGCCGCGGGCGCGGAAGTACTCTGCCGGGTTCGCCTCCAGAGCACGGAGTTCCTGCACGTCGTTGTACCAGTTCTCGACGCGGTTGATCTTGTACCACGCTTTGTCGCGTGATCTCGCGCCGCGTGGTCCGCTCTCGCGCAACTCCGACCGAAGGCGTGCCTCCTCGCTCGGGTCGTCGCCCGGATCGACCGTGATCCGGAACGCCAGCACGCCGGACGCCCGCAGCAGCCTCACCAGATCAGACGGGTCGTCCAGCGTCGTCCGGACTGCCTCGTAGGCTTCGTAACTCGCCCGCACGCGGTCGATCGAGTCCGAGTACGCCGGGTAGCGCTCCTTCAGCCTCGTAAGCGCTCGATCCCGCGGGCTGGGCAGTTCGACGTAGGTGTTCGTTTGCGAGTCCCGCAGCGTGCGCCGCCGGCTCGACTGCTCGACCGCGCGGCGAAGTTCAGCGGGCGTGAGGGATGCTCGCAGCAGGTCGTCCCGGGCCGTGTCGTACGCCAGTTCGGCCTCTGCCGCCGCCCGGGCCAGGCGGAGCAGTTCATCGGCATCGGGCTGCTCCGCGTCGGCGGCGGCGTCGTACGATGCGCGCGCCGCCCGGGCCTCGTCGTAGACCACCGCGAGATCGCGCAGGCGGGCGGCGCGGGCCTCGTTCCCGCCCGCGAGCCGGTCCAGTTCGGCCGCGCGGCTCACCGGCGACATCGCGATCACGCGCTCGAGCCGCTGGCGAGGGATCGCCATCTCGCCGACCGAGTCCAGCATCGCCTCGTACTCGGCCCGCTTCTCCTTCACGCGCGGACCAGGCAGGGGCATCGTGATCTCGATCCGGTCTCGCCCCTGCGAGACCATCGTGATCTGGTACAGCCCGTTCGGATCGACGCGGCGCTTGAGCACCTCGATGACGCGCGACATGGTTTCGGAAGCGTTCTCATCCGGGCCGATGGCCACCGAGTAGATGAGGCTGACGCCGCCGCTCAGGTCCTTGCCGAGGCGCAGTTTCTTCTCAGGCGGCACGATGGCCAGCCCGAAGAACAGGAGCGCCACGATCACCAACGCCGCTCTCAGACCGAGGTTCCGCATGGGCGTCCGTCTTTAGTTCAGGGATGCCGGCCAGTGCGTGCCGGCGTCGCGCGGGCCGTCACACCGAGGCCGCTTCCGCTTCTTCTTCCGATTTGCTCTCGGCCCCGTTCGACGAACGGTCCCGGCTCTCCCGCAGCACCGACTGGACCGCGCTCCGCGCGAACCGGATCCGCGTGTTGTTGTGCTCGTCCACACGCAACAGCACCGTGTCGTCCTTCAGTTCGTGAATGACGCCCTGCATCCCGCCGATCATTTGGACGCGATCCCCCTTCTTCAAGGCCGACAACATCTCGGCCACGCGCCGCTTCTCCTTGCGGCCCTGCATCGCCGTCATCACCAGCATGAACACCATCAGGCCCAGCAGGATGAAGATGAACGACCCGCCGAACATCGAAGGCGGCGCACCCTGCGGGCCTCCCGGCGGCAATGCGCCCGACCCCTCGCCCTGAAGGCCGGGAACGTACCCCTCCCCGGCGTCCTGAGCCAGCGTCCACGGGACGACGATCCTCGCGTTCTCGACCATCCGTTGCGGCTCCCATTCCCCGGACGGCCCTCGAACCGGACCGACCGAGGCTATCCACCCGCCCAGCGTCCCCTTCGACGCCCACCACCACGGCCTTGCCCTACG
>JAHCJE010000094.1 GCA_026128865.1 Phycisphaeraceae bacterium
CGTCATCGGCACCTCCTCGCACCTGCGCCGCTTCGGCCACGGAAAGTGCATCGACGAGATCGTCGCCCTCGCCCGCGACGTCATCCCAATCGCGATCGAGGCGGACGTCGAGGTGCGTTTCAGCACCGAGGACAGTTTCCGTAGCGAACTGCCGGACCTGCTGCGTGTCTACGAGGCCGTCGCAGCCCTCGGCGTGCACCGCGTCGGCATCGCGGACACGGTCGGGATCGCCACGCCGCAGATGGTCGAGCACGTGGTGCGGGCGGTGCGCGGCGTCGTTGGACCGAGCGTCGGCGTCGAGTTCCACGGGCACAACGACACCGGGTGCGCGGTCGCGAACTCCTGGACCGCCGTGCGCGCCGGCGCGACGCACGTGGACACCACCGTCCTCGGCATCGGCGAGCGCAACGGCATCACGCCGCTCAGCGGCTTCATCGCCCGCATGTACTGCGACGACCCCGAGGGCGTGCGGGCACGCTATCGCCTGCCGCTCCTGCACGACCTCGACCACGCGGTGGCGCGTCTGGTCGGCATCGACGTGCCGTTCAACAGTTGCGTCACCGGTTTCTCGGCGTTCACGCACAAGGCAGGCATCCACGCCAAGGCCGTCCTGAACGACCCCAGCGCGTACGAGGCGCTGCGGCCGGAGGACTTCGGCCTCTCGCGCTATGTCCACGTCGCTCACCGCCTGACCGGCTGGAACGCTGTTCGGGCGCGGGCCGAACAGATCGGACTGTCGCTCACCGACGATGATGCCCGCTCGATCACCGCCCGCATCAAGGCCGCGGCCGACGCCGGGAACGTCACCCTCGAGCACGTCGACGCGATGCTCCGCGAACACACCGGCGCAACGCCCTTGCCGCAGACTGAGCCTGTACCGGTGTAGCGCTGTCCACCCGATTCAAGTCCCGGGCGGGGCGTCTCCGTTCTGACGCAGCGCGTCGGAGTCCTTCACGCCCAGGGTCGCGTAGATGTCGCGAGTGGCGCGGGACTTGTTCAGGGTGTAGAAGTGGATCCCCGCGACATTGTGATCCAGCAGGTCGCGGCACTGCTCGGTCGCCCAGTGGACACCCACCCGCTTGACGGCCTCGGGGTCGCCCCCGGTGCGGTTGATCGCGCGTATGAGCGGCGCCGGGAAACGGGAGCCGAGGGCGAGTTCCGCCATACGCTTCATGCCGCCGATCGAGGTGATTGGCATGATGCCAGCGAGGATGGGCACCCGGATGCCCGCGAGAAGGCACCGATCCCGGAAGTCGTAGAAGTCGCGGTTGTCGAAGAAGAGTTGCGTGATGACGTAGTCCGCGCCCGCTTCAACCTTCGCCTTGAGGTAATCCAACTCGAGCAGCCGGTTCGGTGTTTCGGGGTGTCCCTCGGGAAAGCCTGCGACGGCGATCCCGAACCCACGCGGATCGCGGTGCACGCCGCTCTCGTTGAACCGCTTGATGCACGCGACGAGTTCGCCGGCGTACCGAAAACTCCCGCCCGCGTCGGCCGTCCCGTTGGGGTGGTCCCCGCGGAGCGCGAGGATGTTGGAGATGCCGTGCGCGGCGTAGCGGGCGAGCATTGTGCGCACCTGCCCCTCGTCGAGACCGACGCAGGTGAGGTGCGGCATGGGGTTCAGCCCGGTCTCATCCTTCAGCCGGAAGACAAGGTTCTCGGTCAGGTCGCGGGCGGTCCCGCCGCCGGCCCCGTAGGTCACACTGACGAACGTCGGGCGGAGAGATTCCAGTTCCGCGATGTTGCGGAAGAGGTCATCCGCCGCCTCGGCGCTGCGGGGAGGAAAGAACTCGAACGAAAAAGTCGTCCGCTGCCTCTCGAAGACGTCAAGAATGTGCATGGATCCGCGTCCTCAAGCGGCACAGTGCCTGCATGCCACGTCCCGGCTCACTCACTCGGCTACCTACTATATCCATTCTTCCGGCTGAATGGATATAGGCCGCCCGGTTGGCCTCCATTGTCCTTCGCAACCCGATCGATCCGTCATCCGAAGAAACAACCACTCACATGGATCCCGCATCATTCCTAACACACGCCGATCGTGGCTGCCCCCGAGGTTTTACTCTGATCGAGTTGCTGGTGGTCATCGCCATCATCGCTGCCCTGCTGGGGCTTCTTCTGCCCGCGCTCGGTGGCGTCCGGAAGTCGGCCCAGTCGGTCAAGTGCGCCTCGAACATGCGGCAGGTGGCCCTCGGCTGGGCAACCTATGCCAACGACAACGACGACATCTCTATTCCGGGCCAGATGGGCCGGTATTCAGACGAGACGAAGAACGTCTACTTTGTCGGGAACGGCTACCAGTATCGGCCTCGCTGGAACGTCACCATGGGCGCGGCTGCCGGCTTCTATGCACTCCGTGAGCCAAGCCCAGAACGCGAGCACGAGCACGACCGCCAGATCGGGAACGATGTCTTTCTTTGCCCGAACGCGATAGTCTGGACGAGCACGCGCAACCACCCATACGGCTACAACTACCACTTCCTCGGCAATACTCGGTTCAAGAACGACGTCGAGTTCGGTTCGTTCGTCTACTTCCCGGTGCGGGCGTCGGTCATCCACGTGGGCAGGACGGTGCTCGCGGCGGACAGCATGGGCACCGCCGCCGGCAAGCCCGCGGCGGATCGCACGCCGAACCTGCCCGACGGCGCACGCCACCCGCAACTGACGGCGATGGGCGGGCACGGCTACGCGCTCGACCCGCCGCGGATGACTCCCAACAGCGACCATGCAGACCCGCAGTTTCCCGGCGCGGAACACCGCTCTGCCCCAGACCCGCGCCACCTCGGAAAGGCGAACGTCTCCTTCATCGACGGCAGCGTTTCGAACTGGACGCTGCAGGAGTTGGGGTACGTGGTTCGAGGGAACGGGGTCGTCGAGGCCTTTGATCCGCAGGCGGACAACTCGATGTTCTCCGGCGCCATGATCGACCGAGACCCGCCCGCCCGCCGCGACTGAACGCCCGCCGGCGGAGTTCCGAAGTAGACTCTGGCTATGACCACGGCCCCCGGCACGCTCCGCGCCTGCCACCGTTGCGGCCTCGTGCAGCAGGTCGGCGTCGTGCCCCGCGGCTTCCGCGCACGCTGCCCACGCTGCGCCGCCACTGTCCGCCACGCACGTCATCCCCGCTCGTACGCCCGTGCCGCAGCGTTCGCTCTCGCCGCGCTGTTGCTCTACCCAGCCGCGTTGAGCCTGCCTGTGATGCAGGTTCAGCGGCTCGGGCACGCCCACGAGGCGACGATCTGGTCCGGCGTCGTGAGCCTGCTCGCCGAGGGGCAGACGGCGATCGGGCTGGTCGTGCTGTTCTGTTCCGTCATCGCGCCACTGGCGAAACTGGCCGCGACGTTCGCGCTGTGCGCCGGTGACGTCCTGCTCCAGCGCCGGCACCGTGCCGCGGCCTACAGGCTCGTCGAGTTCCTCGGGCGGTGGGGCATGGTGGACGTGCTGCTCGTCGCCGTGCTCGTCGCCGCGGTGAAGTTGGGCGACTGGGTCACGGTGCAGCCGGGGTCTGGGGTCGCTGCGTTCGGCGCGGTCGTCGTGCTGAGCCTGCTCGCGTCCGCGTCGTTCGATCCGCACGCCGTCTGGGAGGATGAACGCCGATGAGCGACGCCGCCCCCGTTCCGTCGAGCGAAGTCGTGCGCGTGCGCCGCGTGACGTGGGCACTGTTGGCTCCACTGGCGGCCGCCGCTGTGCTGAGTGTGCTCGCCGTGCAGGCGATCCGCGACCGCCCCGTGCCCATCACCATCCGCTTCGCGGACGGCGCGGGCGTGCGCCCCGGAGACCCGGTTACGTGCCGCGGCGTGCAGGTCGGCGTCGTGCGCGAGGTCGGGCTGTCGGGTGACCTGGCCGGCGTGGTGATCGAGGTCGCGCTCGCCCGCGAGTCGGCCTCGCTCGCCCTCGAAGGGACGCGGTTTTGGATCGTGCGCCCCGAGGTCTCGTTGCGCGGCGTCAGCGGTCTGGAGTCCCTCCTTGGCCCGAGGTCGATCGCTGCCTCGCCCGGCGTGCCGGGATCGCAGCGGATGAGTGAGTTCGAGGGTCTGCCCCGCCCGCCGGACGACGCCGCAACGCCCATCGAAGGCGAGTTGATCGTCGTGCTTCGAGCGGCGAGACGAGGTTCCGTCGGGATCGGATCGCCCGTCTACTACCGCGACGTCCACGTCGGGGAGGTGCGCTCGGTTCGGCTGGCGGACGATGCGCGCACGGTGGAACTCACCGCGGCGGTGGAGCCTCGCTACGCCCCGCTCGTCCTGGACAACACGCGGTTCTTCAACGTCAGCGGCATCGGTGTGAACTGGGGCCTCTTCGGCGGCCTCTCGGTGCGCACCGACTCGCTCGAATCGCTCATCGCCGGCGGCATCGCCTTCGCCACTCCCGATCGCCTTGGGGCGCCGGTCACCAACGGGCACGTCTTCGACCTCGCGCCCCAGCCCGACTCAAAGTGGCTGGAGTGGTCGCCGGCCATCCCCTTGAATGAAGCCCCACCATGAAGGGCAGAACGCAGAGACGCAAAGAGCGAGCGAAGTCGCTGAGAACGGAGCAGCCCTCCAGCCCCCCGGCTCGATTTCGTGTCCTTCGCGTTCGTCCGTTTCAGTACCGATAGTGCTCGGGCTTGAACGGGCCGTGCTTCTCGACGCCGATGTACGTCGCCTGCTCCGGCGTCAGTTCGGTCAGGCGCACGCCGAGGTGGTCGAGGTGCAGGCGTGCGACCTGCTCGTCGAGCCGCTTGGGCAGGACGTACACCTTGCCGGACTCGAACTTCGTGCCGGAGAGCGTGGGCTTGCCGGCGGCGTTCAGGGCGAGGTCGATCTGCGCCAGCACCTGATTCGTGAAACTCGCGCTCATCACGAAACTCGGGTGGCCGGTCGCGCAGCCGAGGTTCAGCAGCCGCCCCTCCGCGAGCACGAGGATGCCCCGCCCGTCCGGGAAGACCCACTCGTCGTACTGCGGCTTGATGGGGTTGCGGCGGACGCCGGGCAGGCGGGCCAGCCCGGCCATGTCGATCTCGTTGTCGAAGTGCCCGATGTTGCCGATGATGGCCTTGTCCTTCATCCGCTTCATGTGCTCGACGGTGATGACGTCCTTGTTGCCCGTCGCCGTGACAAAGACGTCGGCGAACTCGACCACGTCCTCCAGCCGCTTGACCTCGTAGCCCTCCATCGCCGCCTGGAGCGCGCAGATCGGGTCGATCTCGGTCACGATCACGCGGCAGCCCTGGCCCTTGAGCGCCTGGCAGCAGCCCTTGCCGACCTCCCCGTAGCCGCACACGACCGCGACCTTGCCGCTGAGCATGACGTCCGTGGCGCGGTTCAGTCCGTCGAGCAGCGAGTGGCGGCAGCCGTAGATGTTGTCGAACTTGCTCTTGGTGACGCTGTCGTTGACGTTGATGGCAGGGAAGAGGAGCGTGCCCGCCTTGCTCATCTCGTAGAGCCGGTGGACGCCGGTGGTCGTTTCCTCGCTCACACCCTTGATCCCGGCCGCGATGCGCGCGAACCAGCCCGGAGTCTCGCGGATCGTCTCTCGGATCGTGTGCAGCACCCACTTCCACTCTTCGGGGTCGCGGGTCTCGTTGAAGTCCGGAACGCGGCCGGCCTTCTCGAACTCGACGCCCTTGTGGATCAGGAGCGTCGCATCGCCGCCGTCGTCGACGAGGAGCGTCGGCCCTCGCCCGTCGGGCCAGGTGAGCGCCTGCTTCGTGCACCACCAGTATTCCTCGAGCGTCTCGCCCTTCCACGCGAAGACGGGAATGCCCCGAGGGTCGTCCGGCGTGCCGTCGCGCCCGACCACGACGGCCGCCGCGGCGGAATCCTGCGTGCTGAACACGTTGCAGGACGCCCAGCGCACGTCCGCGCCGAGTTCGTCGAGCGTCTCGATCAGCACGGCGGTCTGCACGGTCATGTGCAGCGAACCCGCGACGCGAAACCCCTTCAGCGGCTTGGTGGCTGCGTACTCGCGCCGCACCGACATCAGACCCGGCATCTCGTGCTCGGCGAGGGTGATCTCCTTGCGTCCCAGTTCCGCCAAGGCAAGATCCCGCACCCGGTACTCAAGCCCGGTGTCGCCGGTGGTCGTGGTGGCGCTCCGCGTCGTCATCGTGGTCATCGCTTTCTCCGTTGCAGGTTTCTGTCTTCGATCGAGGGCCGGCGGAGGGCCTCTCCTGACACTCGGGGCGAGGTATTGCAGGCTCCGAACCTCACTCCTCCCCCTTCTTCCATCCCACCGCGGCGAACAAACCGGGTCCCTTTGCGGTTGACTCTGCGATCATCGGCTCAACCCGCACATCCTCGAATCCCGCGCCGCGGTACAACTCCCGCACACGCGACGCCGAGAACCCGAGGTGTGCGTGGCCCATGGTGTGGCGGTACTCCGCCCGCCCGTGCTCGACCATGTCCACGATGAGCGCGGCGCCGCCGCGCCGATCCGTCCGCAGCACGCGCGCCATCTCCCGCAAGGCGGCATCAGGCTCCTGCAGGTGATGCAGCACAAGCACGCACACGCACGCATCAACGCTCGCTGGGGCGAGGGGCAGCTGTTCCAGTTCGCCAACCTTGAACTGCACGTTCTTCGCCTTGCCGAGCCGCTTGCGGGCGGCGTCGAGCATCGCTTCCGACCGATCGACCGCCACGACGCGCTCGACCCGCGGCGCGAGCCACTCCGCCGCGTTCGCCGTCCCGCACCCGAGATCGGCGATCGTCCAGTCACGAGGCAGCAACGAGAGCAGGGCCAGCGGCGTGAAGCGATCACCGAAGAGATCACGGCGGAGGTTGTCCCACTGCCCTGCGATGCGGCCGAAGAACGCCTGGCTGTCGGTCGGTCGCTCGGCAAGCACGGCTGCGAGACGCCGATTATCCTCCTCAACGTCAGCCGCACCGGTGGTTTCATCGCGCACTGCCACCCACACTGCCCGTGCGAACGGCTGGAGGTCGTCCAACACGACGCGATAGCACGTCGCGGTGCCCGCCGCCCGTCGGGTGAGCCACCCTGCCTCTGCCAGCACCTTCAGATGTCGGCTCACGGTCGATTGCGGCAACTGAACGACGCTCGCCACTTCACCAACCGACAACTCTTCCGCTTCGAGCAGGCGTACGATCCGCGCACGCACAGGCTCGCTCAGAGCGGCCAGCATGGCGGTCGCGGGAATGGCCTGGGCAGCTTGTTTCATCCGTATATCCGGATGAAGTGTAGAAGACCGGCTGCCCGCGTCAACCTCCACGCCCCGGTTCAGCGTGGAGGAAGGGCGAAACTGGGGCCGGGCACTATGCCCAGTTCCCGAAGCCGCGATCCGGCTTGTGGATTGTCCGGCTCGAAAAACAGCACCATCCGAAGCCGCTCGACCTCACGTTCCTTGTCGCCAATCGCCCGGTAGAACTCCGCGAGAGTCCGCTGCGGCTCGACGGTACGGCTTCCATCGACCTCGGCGGCGTTCAGGAACGCCCGGTGCGCCTCGTCCGCGTTGCCCAGGCGGTGGGCGAACCGGCCAAGCCGGAGGTGGTCTTCGACCCGCCCACGCTCGCTCACCCGACGTCGAAGGAAGGCGTAGAGGGACTCCGAATCGCCCGATCGGAGCATCGACTCCGCAAGGGCTTCGACGTAGGTCTCGTTCTGCGGGTCGAGGTCGTAGGCGACCGTCAGGTGCTGCCGCGCATCCCCTGGGCGGTTCAAGGCGAGCAGGGTGCGGCCGAGGTCGTACTGCCCCTGTGCATCGGAGGGCTTGCGGTCCACGAACTCCCGGTTGTAGGGCAGAGCCTGTTCATAGCGGCCGTTGAAGTAGTGGGCGTTGGCGTCCGCCCGGACCATGCTGAGCGGGCGCGTGCTGCAGCCCCACAGCCCGGAGAAGCCGGCGAGTGCGAGAACGACGGTCGTGACAGCCCTGTGAGTCCGCATGGGTCGCTCCTTGCCCGACAGGCAGGCATGGTACCCGCCTCGACCTTCGTCGTGGCAGTACCATCCCCAGTGCCAAGAACCGTCGTGCTCGAACACACCCTGCCCGACGGCAGCCGTCACTTCGACTGGCTCATGGAGCCGGCCGAACCTGGGCCGGATGCAACCGACGAAGACCGTTCTCTCCTGGCCTTCCGCTTGGCTGTGAGGATCGATGACACTTCGATCCGCTCGTTCCTGGCCGAGTCGATGCCCGACCATCGGCGGCTGTACCTGCACCACGAGGGGGCACTCTCGGGCGATCGTGGGATAGTGGTCCGGGTCGCCGATGGTGCCTGCCGGGTCGTGCGGCGGTCTCAGGCTGGCATCGAGGTCGAGGTTGCCTTTACAGGCATGCGGCGAGTTCTCCACGGTCGCCCGTTGCATGGCGGCGTCTGGGCGTTCGAGCAAGCACCCGAGTGATCTGGTAGGCTGACGGCAACCCGTCCAACGGCAAGGAGGCACGCGATGCCCGACCGTCCTGAGCCGTCGCCTGAGAATCGAGCCATTCCGATCGAAGGAGCCGCCCCAGCGCCGCCAGCGGGCCTGAACCCGAAGATCAAGACGTTCGGGGGAGCGGCTCGGCACGAGGACAGCTGGAGCCGGTCGCCCAACGTCACCGGCACCGGGGCGATCCACGTCCGCAGTTTCCACTCCAAACTCTCCGACGACGGGCTCGCCTACTTGGACCGCCAGATCAACGAGTGGCTCGACGCCCACCCGCAGTACGAGGTGAAGTTCGTCACCACTTCTGTCGGCGAATGGACGAGCAAGCTGGGCAAAGAAGCCGGGCTGGTCGTGCAGGTCTGGGTCTGAGTGGGCCGATAGACCCGGGATGTGCGGGATTGCCGGCGTGTGCCGGGCAGTGGACAATGCACAGTGGGCCGTGGACACCCCGCCGGGAGAGTGGGGTCGAGCCGCGCGCACGATCGTCGATCGGATGGCGTCGCGTCTGAGCCACCGTGGGCCGGACGGCGGAGGTGTGTACGTCGGGCGCGGCGTCGTGCTCGGTCACCGGAGGCTTGCCGTCATCGATCCGTCGCCGGCCGGGCAGCAACCGATGACGACGCCGGATGGCCGGTTCACGATTGTCTACAACGGGATGCTCTACAACGACGCGGAGATTCGGGCGGGGCGGACGTGCGAGGGTGTCGGGTTTCGATCTTCGTGCGATACTGAAACGGCCCTGCACCATCTTGCCGCCAGCGGACCAGCCGGACTCGACTCGATGCGCGGCATGTACGCGCTCGCGATCTACGACGATCACGAGGGAACGCTGCTGCTGGCCCGCGACCCGTTCGGCATCAAGCCGCTCTACTGGGCGCGAGTCGACACTCCACTCGGCCCAGAAGTCCTGTTTGCTAGCGAAGTTGCCGCGCTGTTCGAGCATCCTGGCCTGCGGCCCGAGCCTGACCTTGTCGCGGTCAGCGCGTACCTGACGACGATCCGCACAACCCTCGGAGAACGCACACTGTTCAACGGAGTTCGTGTCCTGCAGCCCGGTCGGTGGCTTCGGATCAGACTTCGCTCGCCCGACCTGCGAACGACAGGCGGAACCGTTGAGTCGCCGGTGTTCGTTGGCCGCGCGACAGCCGACGACCTTCGCGGCGCGGTCGAGGATTCGGTCCGAGCACATCTGCGGTCCGATGTTCCGCTCTGCTGTTTACTCAGCGGCGGGCTGGACAGTTCGATCGTGGCGTCGATCGCGCAGCGGGAAGCGAAGCGCCTGCGGACGTGGTGCGCGGGAGCACGCGACGAACCGCCGATCGACGGGGTGCCGCAGTCGGACGATTTCCGGTTCGCTCGTGAGGTCGCCGCGTCGATCGGAAGCGACCACCGTGAGGCCCCGGTCACACGCACACTCTTCGCCGAACGCTGGCGTTCGCTCGTGCAACGCACCGGCTTGCCATTGAGCACGCCGAACGAGGTAGCGATCAACGAGGTTGCCCGTTCGCTCCGGGCCGACGGGCGTATGGTGACGCTCTCCGGGGAGGGCGCGGACGAACTGCTGGCGGGTTACGACGGCCCGATGCTTGCCGCGGCGCAGCACGTCGCGGACGGGAACGGCGACCCTGGACTGTTCCAACTCGCTTCCGCCGCATGGATTCCGCCGCACGCGAAGGCGCCGCTGCTCCACCCGGAGGTGTGGAGGGCTGTCGAAGGCGACGCCGCGCTCGTGGAGCACTACCGCGCGGAGTACGAAGTCGCGGCGGCCAGAGCTGACGAGCCGTTGCGAGCGCACTTACGGTTTCATCGCCGTGTGAACCTGACCGGGCTGCTCCAGCGTCTCGACTCAGCGACGATGCTCGAAGGTGTCGAAGGCCGGACACCATTTGCGGACGTTCGGGCCGCCGCCGTAGCGGACGCTGTGCCGATGCGCGATCTCTACAACGCAACCATCGCACCACCGCAACCACGCACAAAGATCGCGCTGCGTCAGGCGTTCTCCGGCGCGTTGCCCGAGGCTGTGGTCACTCGCCCGAAGGCGAGTTTCCCGCTCCCGTTCCAACGGTGGGTCGCCCACCTCTCGGTCGAGCTGGCGGCCAGCGAGTTCCTCGCGTCGCTCGTGCGCCCCACGGCGCTCGCCGCAGTCCACGCCGACCCGGCGCGTCACTGGCACGCAGCCTGGCCGTTCGTCAATCTCGCGCTGTGGTCTCGAAGGTGGTGGGGCTGACCGGACAGGGGACGCCTTCGCCGAGATGCCGCACCCAGTAACCGACGTCGATCCATCGGCCGTGCTTGAACCCCGCGCACGGGATGCTGCCGACGTGCGTCATGGCGAATGCCTCGTGCAGTCGCACGCTAGCAGGGTTCGGGAGGGCGATGCCTGCGATGATGGTCCGCAAGCCCGCGGCTTGCATCGATGGAAAGAGCCGGGCATAGAGGGCACGCCCGACACCGCGGCGCTGATGTTCAGGGCGAACGTAAACACCGATCTCGGCTGTCCACGTGTACGCCTCGCGGGACTTCCAAGCCGAGGCCCGCGCGAAGCCGAGCACCGCCCCGCTCGTATCGGCGGCAACGACCCATGGATAGACACCGCGAGCGAGAAAGTCGGCGAGAACCTGGGAGACCGGCGGCGGACGCAGCCCGAAGTGCGCTACCCCGTCCACGATCTCGCGTGCGAGAATATCGGCGATGCTCGCAGAATCGCTTTCGCGTGCGTCGCGTACGAGCGGCATGTGGCGGTCACCGGCCATCATCGGCAACTGTACGCGGAACGACGGCAGAGTCGCCGTCAGTCCGCGATACGTTCCCAAGACGTCGAGACAATGCGCATTCGCAGGGGGGGCGGGTAGGCTGCGTAGAGGTCGGCGACGTCGGTCTCGGTGAACTGGGTTCCGAAGAATGCGACCTCGCAGATGCTTCCCGGGAATGGGTCGGTCCAAGGAGAAACGCTGCCCTTGGCGGACGAGGCGAGGGAGACGCCGATGGCGATCTTCTCCTTGTTCTTGTCCATCGCGTGCGAGACCGGGCTGGATGCGACTAATGATCCGTTCAGATACAGTTGGGTTCCCGCACCGAACGTGAAGACGCCGAAGTACCATGTGTTCGCCTGGATTTTGGGTGTTGACAGGGTGTACATGTCGGTCTTGCTGGAGAAGTCGGCCCAGAGGCGGTCGTTCCGGACATAGATGTCGAGGTGCCCGCCGTCGACGAATCCGGTGGCGTCCTTGGAGAAGACACCGGCGCGCTGTCCGGTGCGGTCGGCGCGGAACCAGAAGGTGATCGTGCCTTGCGTCACTTCGAACTTGGCACCGTGGTCGATCTCGACGAAGTCGTTGGTGCCGTCGAAGGCGGGAACGAGCGTGGCGCCGAGCGAGGTTCGACGCGCGAGGGTGACGCCGTTGCGGTAGTCGCCGGTTCGGTGCCCGGTCACGTCGGCCGCCTTGGAGCCTGATGTGTCGGCGAGCCGCCAGTATGACAGGGGGGAGAGCGCCTCGATGATGCCGGCGAACGCGCCCTCGAACGGCCCCTCGGGTTCGAGGCGAACGCGCACGACGGAACGAGCGCGAGCGGAGCGCCCTTCGCCGGTGAGCAGGACGGGGTGAAGGACGCCGTTTGCCATGTCTCCGTCGTCGGGATCGACGACGTTGATGGTGTAGGCGGCCGCTCCGAGGGGTGCGTCTGATCGCCAGTTGCCGTTGGGGAGGGACCACCGCCAGTCCGGGTTTTCGTTCATGATGGCGAGCGCGAGGTCGATCGCGCTCTCGGCGGCGGCGCGCGCATCCATGACGGACCCGACGCTCTCGGACTCGAGTCGCCGGGATGAAACGACGCTGAGGCTGGCCAGGCCGAGGACGGTGACGGTGGAGACGGTGACGAGGACGAGCAGGTAGATGCTGCCGCGTCGGCGTGATGTCGGTGTGATGGGCATGGCGTGGTTCCGTCAGTCGAGGAACGTGTCGAGGGCGCGGGTTCGGAGTCCGGTCGCGGACGACATGAGTTGATTGCCACGGTGGACGGTGACAGTGATCCGCTTGACTCCGGAGTCGGTGAGCACCGTTGTCGCGGGGTTGGCGAGGCTGACGTACTCGACGGTGCAGGCGCGTGTCCAACCCTCGAAGCCGGGGATGACGGAGCCGTCGGCGCGTTGCGGGGGCGAGGCGGACCAGCCGTTGAAGTCGTCGACGTCGTTGAAGAGGGAGCGAGTGCCGTTGATCTCGCCGGCCTCGGGGCCTGTCCCCGAGCCGGCGATCGGGTCGTTGTAGGGGTGTCGGCGTACTTCGTTCAATAGGTCGAGGGCGAGGACGCGGGCGCGGGCGCGATCGGCGGCGTGGCGCTGCATGGAGGCGGAGGCGGCGACGGTGTTCAGCGAGGCGGCCAGGAGCGCGGAGAGGACGAGGATTGCGACGACGACTTCAACGAGGCTGAAGCCTCGCCGGCGGGACGGCGCGGCGTTGTGTGCGCGGCGCGGCGTCAATCGAGGATCTCCGGTCGGTTGAGGGGCCTGATGGTCTTCTCGACGGCGGTCTGGGCCGCGCCGGCGCGGATGCGGACCGTGAGGGAGTCCACATAGTCGCGTGCTGCAAGTCCTTCATCGGTGAGGTAGACGATGCCGTCGATGTCGTGGATGGCGCAGGTGTTTCCGTAGGTGGTCCAGGTACTGCCTGAGTTGGTGGAGGCCACGCCGACGGTTCCGGGAGGGATGCCGAGGGACGAGAAGTAGCCGACGCCCGAGGCGTTTGATCCGTTGGTGCCGCGGATGACGATGCAGATGCCCTGTCCCGCGGGGACGACGCCGGAGTCGAGGTTGAACGTCCGCCATGTTGCGGTCAGGCCGAAGTCGTCTTCCTTGAACGTCGCGGAGGCGTAGACCGTGGAGCCTGGGGTGCCGTCGGCCTTGGGCTTGCGGAGTTGAACGTCGCCCGTGCCGCCGCCGCCGCCTGAGCGGAGGAGTTTGAGACGCACCTGGGTGATGCGCCATCCGGTGGCGCCGGAGGCCTGCGGCGGGGGGCAGTAGAACCCGAACCAGTTCGAGTTCGTGACCTGCTGTGCCAGCGGGAGGAGCGTGTCGTACTCCTGGATGTCCCGGGAGGATGCTGTCTGGTCGCTGCCGAGGAATACGCTCCCGGACCGTGTGGTTGCGGCGAACTCGAGGGATCGGACGTCGGGGAGCACGACGATGGGCGACGAGCCGTTGATGGAGCGCGTGAGGGGGTGACCGGCGGTGCCGGACCACGTATAGCGCACGATCTCCTCGTTTCCGTTGCCGGTGCGGTCGGCGAGCGTGAACGTGATCGCGGTCTTCGAGACCTCGGTGAAAGCGAGGGCGAAGGCGGCGTCGTCGATGAGTTCCTCGGTGAGGATGGCGCCCCCGAGGGACGCCGCGAAGACGCCGTCGTCGCGTGGG
>JAHCJE010000095.1 GCA_026128865.1 Phycisphaeraceae bacterium
GGCCCCTTCGCCAACGCCATCCTCGCCCTCGAACCGGATGTCGTGCTCGTGCAGGAATGGACGCTCGAAACACCCGGCCAACTCCGCGGCTGGTTCACCGCCTCGCTGCCGGCCTCCGACGGCCGCCCCTGGCACACGCACGTCGGCGAGGGCTGGGGCGTCGGCATCGTCTCCAAGCACCCGCTCGAACCCCTCGGCCCCACGCGACTCGAACTCCCGGGGCATGAGGCTCCCGTGCGCTTCATCGGCGCGATCGCGCACACGCCCTCCGGCCCCGTCGCCCTGGCCTCGATTCACCTCAAGTGTTGCGGCGGCGCGGACGGCCCCGAAGACGCCCAGCGCAACGCCGAGGCCCGACTCATCAACGCCACCCTCGCCGACGCCCTGACCGGCGTGCAGCACGGCGCACTCGTCATCGCCGGGGATGTCAACCTCGTCGGCCGCCGAATGCCCTTGGACACGCTCGCGGCCGGGCTGGCCTCGGGAGGGGGGAACCTCGCGGTCGCCGCACCGCGCGTCCTCGGCGACGCCGCCTATTACACGTGGAGCGATCCCGGAACCGAGTTCTCCCCCGGACGACTCGACTTCGCCCTCGTCGGCGGCGGCCGGATCGTCAACGCCTTCGTTCTCGACACCGCACGCCTCTCCGACGCAGCCCTCCAGCGCATCGGACTCGACCGCACGGACACCACCGCGAGCGACCACCGGCCGCTTGTCATCGACGTGATGCCGCGGTGAGCGGAGTCGGTGCAGGCGGGACGCCTGTGCCACCGCGGCTACTTCGGCGCGCCCACGCCTTCCACGATCCGCACCTCTCCCTCGCCGTCCTCCACCGCAACTCCCAGCGCGCGCAGCGCCAGCAGCGCGGCCTGCTGCTCCGCCTGCTTCTTGCTCTGCCCCCACGCAGGCTCGAAACGCCTCGAGTCGATCTCCACGCACACCTTGAACGCCTTGGCGTGGTCAGGACCCTTCTCGTCCAGCGTCCGATACACCGGCGTCCCCTCGAAACGCTGCTGCGCGTGCTGCTGCAGCACGCTCTTGAAGTTCTGCTGGTGACCGCTCTGCGCCGCACGCTCGATGATCGGGTCGATGTGCGGCCCGATGAACGCCGCCGCCGCCTCGTACCCCGCGTCCACGTACACCGCACCGATCACCGACTCCAGCACCGCCGCGGCCAGCGACGGCGGCTGCGTCGAAGACTGCATCCCCTTCCCTAGAATCAGCAGGTCATGCAACCCCAGCGACCGCGCGATCTGCGTGCACGCACGCCTCGACACCGCCGCCGACTTGATCTTCGTCATCTCCCCTTCCAGCAGCGACGGAAACCGCCGGAAGATCCGCTCGCACGCCACCATCCCCAGCACCGCGTCGCCCAGGAACTCCAGCCGCTCGTTCGACTCCACCCGCGACTCCGCGACCGACGCGTGCGTCAGCGCGAGGCCCAACAGCCCCGGGTCGCGGAACCGGTGTCCGATCACGGCTTCAGCGCGGGCGCGGTGGGCTTCGTCCATGGTCGCGCACCGACCGGCGCGGAGGCGCACCGGCGCGGCCTGTCCTTTCGGTGTCGCCACGGACGCGAACGCTCGCCGCCAGGTCGCCTCCGCCGGCATCCAGGCCGCGGGCGCACACGCCCGATGCGGGCGGGATCGCCCCGCCGGGCCCAGTCTACGAAACAGCCCACGCCAAACCAAGGCATTCGCGCCGCTTTCGCCGCTGGCCGACGCCCATCGCGGGGCCTATATTCCTCCCCACGGGCCGCAGGCCCCGTCGCGGAGGTTTCCATGCACTACCCACGCCGTGCGAGCAAGATCAAGCGGGCACGAAAGTCCGGATTCCGCGCGCGGATGCGCACCCGCAACGGCCGCAAGACCATCAACCGCAAGCGCCGCGTCGGCCGCTCCGTCAACGTCCGCGACGCCAACTGACCGCTCCCACGAACCTGATCGAATCCCGAACGCCCGCCGCACACAACCCGGCGGGCGTTTTCGTTCACCCCCCGCTTGTGCCGCCGCCCGACTTCGCGCACCATACGCCTCCGCGCGACCGCCCCGATCCCACCCCGGCGCGCCCCGGAGGCCGACATGTCCAGCCAGCCATCGCCGCCCCCCGGAGCCCCACGCCCCTACCGCGAGGTCACGCTCGCCGCCATCGTCTTCGCCATGGTCATCGGCCTGGTGATGAACGCCTCCATCACCTACGCCGGCCTCAAGATCGGCTTCACGCTCGGCGGCTCCGCCATCGCCGCCGTCCTCGGCTTCGGCGTCCTCCGCGGCCTCCTACGCAAAGGCTCCATCCTCGAAACCAACATCGCCCAGACCATCGCCTCCGCCGTCAACACCTCCAACTCCGGCGTCATCTTCACCGTCCCCGTCCTTCTCCTCCTCGGCTTCACCCTCTCCTGGAACCAACTCGACTTCTGGCTCATCACGCTCGCCTGCATGGCCGGCGCGGTCCTCGGCGCAGCCTTCATCATCCCCCTCCGCAAGCAGATGATCGAGATCGAGCGCCTCCGATTCCCTTCCGCCATGGGCGTCGCCGCCATCCTCAAGTCCCCCGGCGCGGGAACGAAGAAGTCCATCGTCCTCCTCGCCGGCATCGCCCTCTCCGCGCTCATCTACCTCCCCGTCGGCCTCCCCGGCATCCGCCTCCCCGCCTCGCTCGACCGCCTCGACTCCCTCGTCGAGCGCGAGCGCGTCTCGACGGCGGACGCCGAGCGCACCCGCATGATCGCCGGCTGGATCGAGCGGCAGTCCGCGCCGGACGACGTGCTCGCCCTCGGCCGCGTCGAGGCCGAACTGCTCGACGCCATCGAGGCCGACGAGCCGGACGAGACCGCCATCGCCGCGCTCCGCGCGAGCGTCCGCGATGCCGCTGTCACGGACGTCTCGCCGCGCCTGGCCCACGCCGCGCTGCTCGCGTCTCTGGGTGAGAAGCCGTGGGACTCGCTCCGCAAGATCGACCTCGGCTGGGCCGGCTCGCCCCTGCCCGGCTACCAGGACCTCAACATCCGCCTCCCCGCCCACAGGGATCCCGACGGCAAACTCCCCGCGAAGGTCGATCACAACGGCGATGACCGGCCCGACCTCGTCCTCACCGACGACCGCATCTCGCTCGGGCGCATCCTCGGCCTGCCCGACGAATACCAACTCGTCTTCGCCATCGCCCCCTTCGCCCTCGGCGCGGGCTTCATCACCGGCCGCGCCGGCCTGATGGTCCTCGCGGGCGGCATCCTCGCCTATTTCGTCCTCACGCCCATCGCCTTCCGCCTCGGCTGGATGCCCGCCAGCATCACGCCCGCGACCGCTCCGGGGTACGGCTTCGGCGCGTTCAACCGCCCGCTCGGCATCGGCCTGCTGCTCGGCGGCGCGATGATGGGCATCATCGCCGCGCTCCCCGCCATGCGCGCCGCCCTCAAGAGCATCGCCGTCGCCAGCCGGATGCCCCGAGGCTCGCGCGATGAACTCGGGCTGAAGGTGCTCCTCGCCGCCATCGCCGGCGCGCTCCTCCTCCTCTTCGTCGCCGCCGACTTCGAGGGCAACCGACCCCTCAACGAAGGCAAGCCCTGCCCCGTCTCGGGACTCAAGGTCTCCGACGAAGTCGAACCCGCCACCTACAAGGGCTACCTCATCCGCTTCGCGTCCGAGGAGGCCGCCGAGGCGTGGAAGTCCGCCGGCGCGTGGACGACCGAAACGCCCTCCGGCGAGACCATCACCGTCGTCTGGGGCGACGCGCAGAAGGACAAGTACCTCGCCTCGATGAACGCCAGGCCCGGCGCGCTCGCCGCCCTGCACCCGCACCTGCGCGCCGCCGTCATCGCTATTGTCGGCGCGCTCTGGATCTGGTTCGCGGGCATCATCATCGCGCAATGCACCGGCATGACCGACTGGTCGCCCATCTCGGGCATGGCCCTGCTCACCGTCGTCATCGTCATGCTCCTCGCGGGCACGGGCGCGGTCCTCAGCGCGGTCCTGCTCGGCGCGGCCCTCTGCGTCGCCATCACGCTCGCCGCCGACATGATGGCCGACCTCCGAACAGGGCACCTCGTCGGCGCGCGCCCGGTCAAGCAGCAGATCCTCGAACTCTGCGTCGTCCCCATCGGACCCGTCGTCTGCATGTTCACCGTCCTGCTGATCGCGGCCGTCAACATCAAGACCTACGGCGTCGCACTCGGGCCGGAAACCCCGACCAGCGCGCCGCAGGCGCAGGCCCTCCAGGCCATCATCACCGGCGTCCAGGGAGGCGAGATCCCCTTCGCCCTCTACGGCTGCGGCGCGCTCCTCGGTGCGCTCCTCGGGCTCGGCGCGTTCAGCGGCCTCGGCGTCCTCGTCGGCCTGAGCATGTACCTCCCCTTCTTCTACATCGCCACCTACGGCATCGGCTGCCTCGCCAACATGACGCTCGCCAAGGTCAAGGGACGCGCCTGGGCCGAGGAGTGGGGCGTCCCCTTCTGCGCCGGACTCATCGTCGGCGAATCCGTCCTCCAACTCGCCATCAACTGCGTCGTCCTCGCGCTCGGCTGAACGGAGACCCGCGATGAAACTCATCGGCTCGCTCGTCGTCATCGCCTCGCTGGTCTTCGGCGTCCTCTGCGCCGCCACCGCCTACCTCCCGAAACTCACCCTCCCCGACGACCAACTGCTCGGCCTCACGCTCAACGCCCCCGCCGGCGGCCCACCGCCGCTCGCCCGCGCCGGCGACACACTCACCCCCGAACTCCTCGCAACTCTGCGCGCCGACGGTGTCGAGCGCGTCCGCGTCAAGGAGTTCGCCTTCGCGCGGTGGTCCCACTCGTACTGGTTCGTGCTGGCCGTGCTCGGGCTGACCGCCGGCGGCGTGGCCGTCAAGCAGGCCGCGAGGATGCAGTACGCCCCCTCCGCCGCGGGCGAGCGCCGCGCGTCGCCCGCCTCCGCCGCGCGCGACGCCCTCGCCCGCACCCGCGAGATCGCCTCCGCACTCGCCGCCGAACTGCCGGCCATCGCCGACGAGCACGATCGCTGCCGCACCATCGTCCACCGCCTCGACGAGGTCCAGCGCCAGCACGCCCTCACCATCGTCGAGGCCAAGCCCGCCCTCATCGCCGCCCTCGGCATGGGCGGCTTCGCCGAGTTCATGGACCACTTCTCCGCCGGCGAGCGCAACCTCAACCGCGCCTGGTCCGCCGCCGCCGACTATCACGCCCCCGAAGCCGAACGCAGCCTCGCCGCCGCCCACGCACCGCTCGAACAGGCCGCATCCATGCTCGGCGCATGAGAACATCCCGCGCGCCCGCGCGATGCGGGACGCGCACGGGGCATCCTCCGTCGAGGCCTATCGGGAACGACGCCGCCCGAGCATCGCGCCGCCCCCAAGCCCGACCAGCGCGAGCGAGCCGGGCGCGGGAACGATGTACGTGAACACCGACTCGATGACCGCCCCCTTGTACGCGCCGTCCGTGAAGACGCCGTTGGCGTCGATCGTGAACGCCGAGTAGTACCGGTCGCGGACCTTCGGGTCGCGCGGGTCGCCGGCGGGGTAGTCGTCCGTGGCGAGGTAGCGCCGCTCGAAGGCCTTGTCCTCGCCGTCGTCCCACCCGCCGCCGCGGAACGTGCTGTCCGGGTCCGCCACGTAGATCACCGAGTTGTCGGTGTCCACCGCGACGCCCGTCATCACGTGGAAGGATCCCGCCCACCAGAAGGGCAACTTCTCGTCGGCCTTGATGTGAACCACCACCGCGCGGTTGCTGTCGATCCCCGCCGCGAAGACCTCGAAGAGGTTGGCGAAACCCGTGCCGTTGTCGCGCTTGCCGTCGTTGTGGTCGCGCCGCACCCGCTTGCCGTCCAGGTAGAAGCGGTCGACGACCGCGTCGCCGTAACCCGCGTTCGCGCTGTACGTCAGCACGTCCGGCGCCCACGCGCACGCCCCGTTGTTCTCGCCGAATCGCTTGCCGGCGATGATGGCCAGGTCCTCCAGCGCGTAGTTCGCACGTTCCAGCCAGTTCTTGCCCTTGTGCTCAGCGCCCGCGCCCTTGCGCAGGCTCGGGTCGAAGATGCCTGCGAAGCGGTCCTCCATCGACGCGATCGCGTTCGTCCACGCCGCCGTGGCGCACCACCCCCCGCCCTGCTCCCACCAGTCCTTGCTGTCGTACGCCGGCGCGAGCGGCTTCGGGATCCACGTGTTGTCCCTCGCAGGGTCCGTCTTCTGATGCTGGTAGAAGTCCGGGACATCCAACTTCCACGCGGTCTGCCCCACGGCAGCCCCCGCGGTAACGGCAACCATCAGCGTCGTGGTCAGAAAGTGGCGGGCGTGCGCGTTCATCCGGTGTTCCTCCGGTTCGTGTCGTGCGACGGGCCGGACACTCCGGCCCTCACGACACGAACGGAAACCACCGGCGACGCTCACGCGATGCCGCCCCTCGATCTTCAGCCTTCCCGCCGGTCAGTACCGCAGCGTGACGCCCGCGAAGACCCGGACCGTCTCCGTCTCCGGGCGATCCAGCCCCACGACGACGCCCGCGTCGAACTGGGCGTCCGCGGTCAGGGCGATCGTGAACCCACCCGACACCGACGGGCTGTAGTTCCCCGCGCCGTCGCCCGGATACTCGCCGATGTACTCCACGAACACGCCCAGACGGTCTCCGATCTCGCGCCCGACGACCGCGGTATGCGAGAACACCGTGTCGTAGCCGCTGTCGTCGCCGTCGCGCACGAACGCGATCTCCCCCTGAAGCCCGAGGCTCCAGCCCTCCGCAAACGCGTACGCGAACGGAACGATCAGCCCGCCCTCGACACGCCTCGGAGCGACCGAGGGATCGCCGGTCGGGAACAACACGTACGGGAGCAGCGCGAGCGCGGCATCCCCGCTGTCGTTGCCGAAGACGTTCATCTTCAGCCGCAGCCCCGACCCGCCAGCGCCGGTTCGTCGCCCCGCCTCGGGGTCGTCGTCGATCAGGTACGGGTCGAGCAGGAACTGCACGTCGATGCTGTTCGTCAGCCCGATCTTCAGGTTCATCGGCGCGACCGACCACGAGTGCCCGCGCGCGCCCCCCGACTCCCGCAGCGCGTACTCCGCGACGCTCATCTCGACCTGCGCCGCCCCGGCGTCCACCGTGTACGGGCTTTCCGTGGCGTCGGGGCGGTCCGCGCTCAGCGGCCGCCGCAACTCGCGCGGCGTGGGGTTGGCGAGCGTGTACGCGCTCTTGTCGGGAGCGCCCTGGGCGAAGCCGACCGAGGGCAGAGCGACAGCGCAGGCCGACATCGCGGCCGTCGTGCGGGTCATGGGGCGTTCCTCCGTGCCGTCTGTAGCCCATGCTACAGCGATGACGGAGAATGTAGCCGATGCTACAGCCGTGTCAAGCGGCCGAGTCAAGGAAACGGCGCGGCGACCGCACCGAACGCCCGCGCCCGATCCGACGCGCTCTACTGCCGCCGCAGGTACCCCGCCTCCAGCGCCCGGTCGATTCGCTCGCGCGAGTCCGCCAGGTGCGCCTTCGAGTAGGGGTCGATCCCCTGCGCCTCGGGGCGGTCCCCGATCGCCGCCCGGATGTCACGCAGTTCCTGCCGCGCCAGCGTCGCCAGCGTCTTGCCCGACGCGTTGGGCCAGTTCATCCCCGTCGCCAGGTCGATCAGACGGTCCAGGTGCTCGCGCTGCAGGTTCCGACGCAGGCTGCTGACGTACGGGTTCCGGGCCGTCGCCCCGCGCGGCGGGTTCGCCAGCGGCGACCACACCTCGTTGCGGATCGCCCGCAGCACCTCCGGCACCGTCAGCGCATCCTCACCCGACGCCGTGCGCAACTCGTTGTCCAGAATCCGCCGAAGCCGCGTCGGGTTCATCAGCATCGTCATCGCGCTCGCCTGCGCGCCCAGCACCTGGTCGTGGATCGGCACGTCCTGCGGGTCGCCCCAGTTCGAGTCCGGCCACTGCTCCGTCCCCAGGTGCGCCAGCAGTTCCGGCGTCAGGCCCCACGCCTCATCGCGGAACGCGTTCTCGATGATGAACTTCAGCGCGCGCCGCTGCCGCTCCACGTCCACAGGCCGGATCGGCTCCGGCGCGCCCGGGTCGCCCTTGCGGTACTTGTTGAAGTGCGCCCCGCCCACCCAGTGCGACGCCGTCGAGAGCGCGCCCAACTGCTTGCCCAGCAACTGGCTCCACGTCTGCCGCGCCTTCTCCCACGGCTCGCCGTCCTTCACCGCCTTGTCCAGCAGTTTCGGCCGCACGTGCCGGACGAACCGCATCTCCGCGTCCGCGAAGTCGAGCGAGTTCTCGCCCAGGTCCCACGTCTTGGCGTGCGGGTCGGGGCCGGGCTGACCCTCCTCGCTCGAGAACCCGTGCCCCGGCTCGGCCGCCCGCGTCGCCACCTTCGCCGGGTCGTCGAACGTGTAGCCCCACTCGATCGCCCAGTGGTCGTACGTGCCGATGTCGATGCAGCCGTAGTCGCCCTGCACCAGCCCGTCCCCCTCCACCACGATGTTCGACGGCGCATAGTCCATCACCGTCGAGAGCAGCGGCCGCTTCCCGCGGAAGGCCTCCGAGTTGATCTCCGCGAACGAGTGCGCCGCCGACCCCTTCCAGTTGTGCATCAGCCCGAGCGTGTGCCCCACCTCGTGCATGATCACGTCCTTCAGCAGCGGGCCGATGAACTCCTCGGGCAGGCCGTCGAGCAGACTCGCCTCGTCCCGCTCGCCGCCCTCCGGCAGGATCAGCCCCGCATCCATCGCCAGCCGCACGTCCGCCACAGAGAGCGCGAGGCCCGGCATCGCCGCGCACACACCCGCCCGCGACCCCGCGCCGGGCTGCTCCCAGACCATCGGCAGCATGGTCGGCGGGGCCTCAGCGGGGTCCGCCGTGCCCTCGCGCAGTGCGCGCCCGTGCGCGAGCACGCGCGCCCGGTCCTCCGGGTCGGCCAGACGGTACCGCGGGTCCCACTGCGGGTGCTCCAGCAGCCACTCCGCCGTCTCGCCGTCCAGCGAACGCATCGCCGCTGCGGCCAGGATCGACGAGCGGTACTGGTGCGCCCACCCCGCCAGGAACCCCTCGTCCATCACGATGTCCGCCTCGTAGATCTCCCCCGTGTCCGGGTGCGAGTGCACAGGCCCGATCGCGAACCCCATGCTCGAGTTGGTCCAGCGCACGAACGAGTACCGCAGGTCCTCCGGGTCCTTGTCCATGTGCGCGCCGGTCTGCGCGTCCTGCTGGTACACCTCGATCGCGTTCACGATCCCCACTCGCTCGAACGCCTTGTTCCACGCCAGCACGCCGTCGCGCACCCAACGCCGGTACCGGACCGGCGTCGTGTGCTCGACGTAGTACACGATCGGCTTCTTCGGCGGACTCAACGCCCGCGACGGGTCCGCCTTCTCCACGTGCCACCGGTTCACGTACCGCATCGTCTGCCCGTCCACGCCCCGCCGGCTGCGATCCGTGAACGCCGTGTAGTAGTAGCCCACGCGCCGGTCCGCCTCGCGCGGCTCGTACCCGGGCGTCTGCGGCGGCACGCCGATCGAGTAGTGAACCGTCGCCAACTGCCCGCCGGCACGCGGGAACTCCAGCGTCAACTCCACGTTCGACGGGAACGTCTTGGCGGACTTCACCTTCGCAAGCGACACGTCCGCCCCGCGCGTGAAGTTCCCGAAGAACGCACCCGACTGCCGCAGCAGCACGTCGTCCAGGTCGATCACAGGCCCCCCCCCCGGCCCCATCGCCACGATCGGCGTCGTCAGCACCACGCGGTCGGTGTAGATGCGCTCCGTCGCCGCCTGCGACTCCGCGTCGCCCGTCGTCCGCACCGCCATGTTCGGCTCGATCAGCGCGAGCCGCTTGTCGTACTGCTGCCAGTACAGGTACCGCGCGTCCTGCCCGATCGCGTAGTGCCAGATCGAGTACACCCCCGCCTGCGTGTCCCCCCCCGCCACCGTCGGCACCACGAAGAACCGCTGCCCCTCGAAGCCCGCCGGCAACTCCGCCAGCATCTGCCCGTCCCGGTCGCGCACCCACACCGTGTACAGCGGCGCGGACCCGTCCGCCGGAGGCGTCACCTTCCGGTACCCCTCAGACACCTTCTCGAACGGGGGGAAATCCTGCTGTGCCGCGGCGGGCACGCCGAGGACCGACCCGCCCAGCACAACGACCGCAAGCGCGCGCACACGGACAGTGTTCATCGAAGCCTCCTCAGTTCCGCCGCCCCGGCCCGGGCGGGACGGACGGCGTCCACACGATACCACCGCCGCAGTGCTGGGCTGCGGGGGAGGCCCGGGGTCAGAAGCACCCCGGCGCAGCGTCCGGCCACGTGGCGCTGATCTCTCTTCTACGTCAGCCGTGCCGCTCTACGTCAGTCACGCAGCCGACCTCCGCTTCGGGAGGCCGATGTCCCGATCCCGCCGTTGCCCCGCCCCACGTGCGTCCCTTCCACGCGGCCCGGACGGCAGGACCGCCCGGCGTCGGGCTGACGGAGCGGCGCGGACATCACGTGCTATCCTCGTGCGTGCCCGACGCACCGGCCTCCCCTAGCGGAGGGCGGCGGCACGGGTCGGCACAAGTTGGCACGGTCGGCGCCACCCTGCCATGTTCGCGGTACCATTTGGTTTGGCGTGACTCTCTGTCTTCCCAGCGGTGAACTCGCATGGCAAATCATCATGATTGGTGCATCCGGGCGGGGGTCGCTGTCGCACTCGCACGCCTAGGAACGGCAGCACCGGTATTCGCACAAGACTGCTGGCGTTGGAGCGGTTCTATCGGCCAACCCGGCGCCGATCTCACGATCGACGCGCTCGCACATGTCAACGACGGCGCGGGGAGAAATCTCATCGTCGGTGGCCAGTTCACCACCGTTGACGGTCAAATCGTCAATGGCATTGCCCAGTGGAACGGTGCCGATTGGTCGCCGCTCGATGGTCCGTTCGGTGTCGGCGTGGGCGGAGACTCACCTGTTGTGTATGCGCTCGCAGAGTTTGACGACGGCACAGGCCCGGCCTTGTTTGCGGGCGGTGTATTCACTGTCGCAGGCGGAGTCGTCGCGAATCGAATCGCCAAGTGGAATGGGACCGGATGGGCACCGCTCGGCCCGGGAGTAGACCACCATGTCAACGGACTGGCGGTCTTCGATGACGGTGCGGGTCCGGCACTGTTCGCGGGAGGCAACTTTAAGACTGCTGGAGGCGTGACGGTCAACCATGTCGCGCGGTGGAACGGCGCGGCGTGGACCGCTCTTTCCGGTCCGTTCGGCACGGGCGTGGGCGACGCATTCGGTGGTTCGGTCAGAGCGTTTGCCGTGTTCGACGATGGTTCCGGTCCCGCGCTCTACGTCGGAGGTGGATTCACCAAGGCAGGTGGAGTTGAAGCGTACAACGTCGCGAAGTGGGACGGCGTCGAATGGTCGGCTCTGGGAACCGGCACCAACGGTTTCGTAGCCGCGCTGGCCGTTTTCGACGACGGCTTGGGACCGGCGCTCTTCGCGGGCGGCTTTTTCTCCTCTGCCGGAGACAAGACAGCACACCACATCGCCAAGTGGGATGGGGCGGAGTGGCATCCGCTATCCCCGACAGGACAAGGAACCAGCGGACCGGTCCTTGCACTGAAGACCTTCAACCAAGGCGTTGGGCCGCGCTTGTTCGCGGCAGGCTCGTTCATCAAAGCCGGTAATGTTGTCGTCAATCATATCGCCAGTTGGGATGGCAATGCATGGATGCCGCTGTCTGGCCCCCAGGGTCATGGCGTTGGTGGGGGCGGATACCTCGCCATCCACGCGCTGACGGACTTTCTCGCTGACGGGGAGGCGGTCTTGATCGCCGGAGGAAGCTTCTCCACAGCCGGAGGACTAACGGCCAACTGCATTGCGCAATGGGAACGGCGACCGCCATGTCGGCCAGACGTCAACGACGACTGTGCCGTGGACACGAACGACGTTCTTCAATACCTCAATCTCTGGGCTTCGGGCGATGCGAGGGCTGACTGGAACACCGACGACGTCGTGAACACCATCGACTTCCTCGCGTTCCTCAACGAGTGGGTGATCGGTTGCTGACCTTTGTGTAAGCGGCCGATTGGGGGAGCGGGCGGCACCGAGCTCTCCGGATCAGCCGTGCCGCCGACCTCCGCTCCGGGTGGCCGGTCTCCCGATCCCGGCCTGCCCGGCCTCACGCGAACCCGTCCCGAGCGGCCCGGCGTGACCCGCCGGCGCGTGCGTTCGCGATGCGTCGGCAGCGCCGGCGCCGGTGGGGATGCTATCAGAAACCGTGAGCCGCCGTCGGTTCGAGGAGCGCCGACCTCCCCGATCGCAGGCCGGCGGCACGGGTTGGCACAGGTCGGAACAGGTCGGCACCACCCCGCCGGCGGCCGCCCGCGATCAGAAGAACCCCGGCGCCTCGTCCGCGAGCACGGGGTTCTTGTCGAGGGGCGTCGGCTTGCGCCGCAGCAGGCCCTTGGCGGGCTTGTAGCGCATGAAGAAGATGAACCCGGGCTGCCCCGCGTCCTGGGCCTCGACGTAGATCGCGTCCGACCGGCCCTCGTCCGTCGTCGCGTAGCCGTCGAACGCGAGCACGGCGCGATCCGGCCGCGGCGAGAGCGACGAGAGTTGCGCCCGCCCGGCCTCGATCCCGCCCTCGAACGTCTCCGCGACGAACCGCATCAGCGACCGCTCCTCCCCGGCCTCGGTAATCGCGAACGGGATGAGCGTGTCGCCGCCCTCGATCGAGCCGAACGCGTGCTCGAAGGCGGTCCAGACGAGATCGACCAGGTCGTCGGAAGGCTCGGGGGATGTCGCCATCGAGACAGCATACCGGACCCCGGCCGTCGGCGGGCAGCGCCCGACCGCTGCCCCGCGGAGGTCCGCTCGATAGACTCGCAACATCTCGCGGGACCGGAGGCACGCCGTGCGCAACACGATCATCGCCCTGGCACTCGGACTGCTCGCGTGCCACGCCGCGTCGGGCGGCCCGCCCGCCGTCTCGCTCGCCTCGCTCCTCGCCGAGATGATCGACCGCGACGCCATCGCCCGCCTGCCCAGCCCGTGGTACACCTGCGCCCAGGCGAGCAGTTACGACCGCCGCTCCATCTCGCCCGACGACGCCGAGGGCTGGTTCGCCAACCACGACGTCGGCCAGTTCATCCGCGTCGAGGAGCGCGACGGCCGCCGCGAGTTCGTCATGATGGACGCCCAAGGCCCCGGCGCGATCGTCCGCGTCTGGTCCGCCAACCCCAAGGGCACACTCCGCGTCTACCTCGACGGCCGCGATACCCCCGCCCTCGAAGCCCCGATGGACGCCCTCCTCGGCGGCACGTGGTCGCCCGGCCCCTTCGTCCTCGGCCCCCCCCTCGCCGCCACGCGCGCCCGCGGCTGGAACCTCTACCTCCCCATCCCCTACGCGAGCCGCTGCGTCGTCACCAGCGACGCCGACGGCTTCTACTACCAGGTCAACTACCGCACCTACGAACCCGGCACGCAAGTCGAGCCGTTCACGATGGACGCCCTCCTCGCACAGGCCGACGCCGTCGCCCGCGTGCAGCGCGCCCTCGCCGAGCCGATGCGCGCCTTCAGCCCGCGCGGCCTCCGCGGCGAGACCGTCATCTCACCCGGCCAGACCGTCCCCTTCGACCTCACCGCCGGCCCCGCCTGCGTCTACGAGTTCTCCGTCCTGATCGACGCCGACGATATCGCCGAGGCCCTCCGCACGCTCGTCCTCACGGGCGACTTCGACGGCACGCGCACCA
>JAHCJE010000096.1 GCA_026128865.1 Phycisphaeraceae bacterium
CGAGGCCCAGCACGCGGCTCTCGCGCGGCGCGGAAGGCGCGGCGGAGTGCGCGCGTCGGCGGCACGCCGCCCCGGAGGAACTCGCCCGGCTGCTCCGTCGTGAACTGGAGTGGATTCCGCTGAAGGCGATGCGGAAGGACCGCGCGGAGCGATACCAGACGCCGAGCGAGATGGCGGACGATATCCGCAACTACCTCGGGGGTCGGAGCCTGCTGGCGGGGCCGGAGACGGCCTCGTACCGCGTGCAGAAGTTCATCCGCCGGAACCGCGCGGGCGTGATCGCGGTGTCGGCGATGGCCGCCCTGCTCGTGGGGGGGATCGCGGGGACGGGGTACGGGCTTGTGCGGGCCGAGGCGCGCCGCGCCGACGCCGTCGAGGCGCTCGGGCGGGCCGAGGACGCGGAGCGCGAATCCGCGGCGCGGGCGCGCGACCTCGAGCAGGTGGTGGCGTTCCAGTCCGCGCAGTTGAGCGGCATCGACGCTGCCGCGATGGGCGAGCGCATCCGCGAACGCATCGTCGAGGAGCGAGCGCGCTCGCTCGGAGCGCGGGGTGTGGATGAGAAGGGGGTGCGCACCGCCGTTCGTGGGCTTGAGGGCGAGTTGTCGGGCGTGAACTTCACCGATGTCGCGCTCGACACGCTCTCGGAGCAGGTCTTCGGGCGCGCCCTGGCCGCGATCGACGCCCGGTTCGGCGATCAGCCGCTGGTGCGGGCGAGGCTGCTCCAGACGGCGGCGAGCACGATGCGCGAGATCGGCCTGCACGAGGCTGCGCTCGCGCCGCAGACGGTCGCGTTGGACGTGCGGCGAGCGCAACTGGGCGCGGACCACCCGGACACGCTGGCGTCGATCAACGGTCTCGGCCTGCTGCTGCATTCGCGCGGGCATCTCGCCGAGGCCGCGCCTTTGTACCGCGAGGCGCTCGCCGGGCGTGAGCGCGCGCTCGGCGCGGACCACCCGGACACGCTGAGCACACGGACCAGTCTCGGCGTGCTGCTCTGGATGATGGGCCGGCACGATGAGGGCGTCCGGCTCACTCGCGACACGGTCGATGGACTGCGCCGCACCGCCGGCGCGGACCATCCGGACACACTGGCCGCGATCGGCAACCTCGGGGGCATGCTGCACCTCCTGGGCGATCTGGACGGTGCGGAGCCGCACCTGCGTGAGTCGGCGGAGGGGTACGGGCGCGTGCTCGGCGAGGCGCACCTGTCCACGCTGATCGCCGCCGGCAACTACGGGCGGCTGCTGCTCGACCTGGGGCGTGCGAGCGAGGCCGAGGCGTGCCTGCGCGGCGTCGTCGAGACCAGCCGGCGCGTGCTCGGGGACGCCCATCCGGCGACGCTCACCTCGATCAACAACCTGGGGGGCATGTTGTGGTCGCTCGGCCGGCTCGACGAGGCGGAGGGGTGCTTCCGCGAGGCGATCGACCTCGGGGTCTGGAGCATGGGCGAGTCGCACCCGGACACGCTGAACTCGCTGCACAACATGGGCGGGCTGCTCTGGCAGATGGGCAGGCACGACGATGCCGAGCGCCACTTCCGGCAGGCGCTCGACGGTCTGCGGCGGGTACTCGGCGACGACCACCCGGAGACGCTCAACGTGCTGGGCGTGCTCTGCCGTTTGCTGGCGGAAACCGGGCGTCAGGAGGAGGCCGAGGCCCTCTCCGCCGAGTTTGGGGAGCGGACCGGGGAGTAGTCGCGGGCGTGCGTGGAAGCCCGGCGGTCCCGCCGGCGTTCTCGGGGCGTCGATCGCGGAAAAACGCGCCGGCCCTGTCCGGGTGTGGCGGCCTTTCGCGGATGAGGGATGACGGCGGCCGGTGGGCCGCCCGAACGAAACCCTGCGAAAGGAGACGGATCATGCAACGGCTCATCGGCACCACGGTCCTGGCGGCGACGCTCGGTGCGACGGGCGCGGCCGACGCCCAATCGTGCTACGAGTGGCGGGAGATCGGCGTCGGTCCGCAATGGAGGGCCGTCGAGAGCGCGATCGCCTACTTCCCCAAGCGCGACACGGTCGTGCTGCTGACGATGGCGGAGCAGTGGGAGTGGGACGGCCTGACGTGGACGAGGACCGGTGACGCTCAATCCTACCTCCAGCCGGCGATGGCCTACGACTCCGCACGCGGCGTGATGGTGCTGGTCTACGGCAAGGGGCCGAACAACGCGCTGTGGGAGTGGGACGGCGGGCCGGACGGCTGGCAGTTGCGGAGTCCCGGCGGCGACAACATCCTCCTCACGTCCAGCAGCATCAGCGTCGTCTACGACGAGGCACGGGCCGAGACGCTCATCGTCGAACGCGGGATGACCTATGTCTACGACGGCGTGAACGTGACGAAGCACGTCGGTGGACCGAACCTCAGCGACGGGCGCGCCGCGTACGACCCGGTGCGCCAGCGCACGGTGTACTTCGGCGGTTCGGGGGGCGGGCAGTACTGGAATGACACGTGGGAATGGGACGGAGAGGCGTGGACGCTCCTGGCGCCGCTCGACGCTCCGCCCGGGCGCGTCTACCACTCCCTCGCCTACGACGCGCAGCGCGGCAGGATCATGCTCTTCGGAGGCGCCGGCACGTTCCTCTACGACGACACGTGGGAGTGGAACGGGGAGAACTGGTCGCGGGTCTACCCCGACAGCAGCCCGTCCGCACGCAGCGATCACCACGTCGCTTACGACGCCGGACGCAACGAGATGCTCCTCTTCGGCGGCCACATCGGCGGCTCGCAGAGCGACCACCTCCTCTTCCGGCGCAACCTGGCGTTCCCCGTCATCCTGCAGCAGCCCGGTGCGCTGACGGTGGACGAGGGGCGCTTCGCCGCATTCGCGGTCACCGCCGTCGGTCAGGGGATCGGCTACCAGTGGCTCAAGGACGGCGTCGAGATCGACGGCGAGACCAACACCTCGATCCTCATCCCCGTCGCGAGCCTCGGCGACGCGGGCGAGTACTCGGTGCGCGTCACGGGCACCTGCGGCGCGGTCGAGAGCAACGTGGCGCAACTGACCGTCAACCCGGTGTGCCTCGCGGACTTCAACGGCGACGGCGTCATCAACACGATCGACTTCATCGCCTACCTCAACGCCTACACCGGCGGCTGCCCATGACGGCCGAGCGTGCCCCCAACGGCGCCGCTCGCGAATGACCGCGCACGGGTGGGCAGACGTTCGCAGGTCCGGTTGAAGCCTCTCGGCTCGGTCCGGGGGGCTTCTCCGGCGCGCCCCGGCGCGGTAGGATTCGGGCATGAGCGAGACCTCGACCGCCGTCCGGACGGCTCCCCGGGCGGCCGACAAGCCCGAGACGAAGCGGCCGCGCCCGTGGAACGTCGTCCTGCTCGACGACGATCAGCACTCCTACGAGTACGTCATCGCCATGATGCAGCGCCTCTTCGGGCACCAGAAGGAGCGGGCGTTCCAGATCGCCAAGCGGGTGGACACGCAGGGCCGGGCCGTGGTGCTCACGACCCACCGCGAGCACGCCGAACTGAAGGTGCAGCAGATTCACGGCTTCGGCGCGGACCCGTTCATCGCGTCGTGCAAAGGCTCGATGTCGGCCGTGCTGGAGCCTGCCGACCTGGGCGGGGACGGGGATCCTGCTGATCCAGACCGTCCTTAGAGCAGCGTGTGCGATCCGGTTCTCCCCGTGAGATTGTGGCTCCGAGCAAGAGCAAGGAGGCGAAGTCATGCGCTTCCATTCGGAGATGCGTCGTCGGCTGGTTCGCGCGGTCGAGCGGGGTGAGTCTGCCGCGTCGGTCGTCCGTCCGTTCGGCGAGGTTGAGACGGGTCGTGGGCGGACGAGCACGACGACAAGCTGGACGTGACGCACGGCGTGGACGAGCCGAACCGTCTGGCGGGGATCTTGCGCGAGGATGACGACAACGCTACCGCCGACGACCACGCGCCCGTGTACGACGGGGTGCAGCGCCCTCCGCATCACGGTCAGCCTCGCGGCCAGTGCGCATCCACCCGCGCCGCATCCACCCCTCGTATCCGCAGCGTCTTCTCCGCGCTCGCGTGCCCAGAGACGACCTCCACCGCCGACGCCCGCACGCCGAGTTCGCGCGCGATCAGTTCGCACACCGCCCGGTTCGCCCGCCCCCCCTCGGGCGGGGCCGCGACGCGCACCTTCAGGCGGTCCCCGAGCCGACCCGCCACGCCGTCCCGCTTCGCCCCCGGCACGACCTTGACGGCCAGCAGCACCGCGCCCGGCTCGTTCGCCGGCGAGATCATTCGCGCGCGCGCCGTGTGCGCTTCCCGTTCAGCCCCGGCCTCGGCGGGTGGATCGCAGTGCTCGTCGGCGCGGACGCCGTCCCCTTGCGCACCATCCCCGCGCCGATGCGCTCGACGGCACGTTTCGCGTTCTCGCGGCTGTACTCGACGCCGATGAACCGCCGCCCGTGCGCGCACGCCACCACGCCCGTCGTCCCGCTCCCCGTGAACGGGTCGAGCACCAGGTCGCCCTCCTCGCTGCACGCCAGGATCACGCGCTCGAGGTACACCTCCGGCAACTGGTTGTCGTGCCCGGCCCGGCGTTCCTTGTTGTTCCCCTGCACGCGCCCCCAGAACCGGCCGTACCACACGTCCATCGGCACGCGCAGGCCCGCCGGCATCCCGTCGCGCTTGCTCTCCGTGCGCGGGTCGCCGTAGATCGACCGACGGTCCGACACCTCCAGCACCCGCTCCGGACGCCACACCCGCCTGAGCGGGTCGCGGCAGAAGTACAGCGCGTGCACCTTCGAGTTGATGAACCGCCGCGACGTGTTCTGCCCGAACCGGTAGTGCCAGATGCACCAGTTCACCATGTGCATCCCGCGCTGCTTCAGGTGCACCACGATCTCGGCCGCCCAGTCGTCCGGGATGTTCACCCACAGCGAGCCGTCCGGCGTCAGCGCACCCACGCACAGGTCGAGCCACTGCCTCGTGAAGGCGAGGTACTCCTCGTCCGGCATCGCGTCGTGCCACTCGTCGTACGCCCGGTTCCAGTTGAACGGCGGGTCCGCGAAGACCAGCCGAACCTCGCGCTTGCGCACCTCATCGAGTCTCGGCAGCACCTCGCGGCAGTCGCCTACCCACACCCGAGCGCCGCCGCGCCCGCCCTTCGCCGGCACGGTGAGCGGATTCGGCAGCCTCGGTTTGGACTGTGTTCGTGGCAGCGTCGTCATGGGCGGCCGTAGCGTAGCGGCCCGCGCGCGACCGCGCTACCGCGCCATCACCCGATCCGACGCATCAGCCCCATCCCGTAGTTCAGCGGCGACAGGTACAACTCCACCTGCTCGTACCGCCCCTGCCCGATCGACCCCGAGTGGTCCAGGATGTGCCGCGGCCCCATGTGCCCGCCGCACTGCTCCGGGAACGTGTCGTGCAGCAGCACGTACCCGCCCGTGTTCAAGACAGGCTCGACGGCGTGGAAGTCCGCAGTCGCCCCCGGAACCGAGTGGTCGCCGTCGATGAACGCGAAGTCCACGCCGCCGAGGCGTGCCAGTTCGTCGCGCGTCGCCGGCAGCGTCTCCCAACTCAACCCCTTGTGAAACCGCACGAAGTCGATCAGCCCCGCCCGCTCCAGCCGCTCCTTCACGAAGTCCAGTCGCCCCTCGAGCATCTCGGCGTCGCGCCACGGCCCCTTGTGGATCGGCCCGAAATCGTCGAAGCAGTGGATCTCCGCGCCGCCCGGCCCGCCCGCGCCCGGCGTGCGCCCCGCCTCGAGCAGCGCGGCCGCCATCCAGTGCGTGCTCACCGAGCAGAACGACCCAACCTCCACGATCACCCGCGGCTGGAGGTTGCGGATCAGCCCGTGCAGCATCAGCCCCGCCTCCGGGCTGAGCGACGCCGGGAACGTGATCGGCATCGCGTACATCTGCTTCAGGGCCTGAAGCCAGCGAACGCCCGGGTTGTCCAGCCACGCCGGGAACTCCCAGCGCGTCGGGTGCGGCCCGTCGTTGCGCGGGAAGAACCGCAACGCCTCGCGCGGCAGTGCACCCCCCCCCGCGTCCGCGTCCGGTTCCGCCGACACCGCTGCGGGCTTGCTGCGCTTGAGCGTGAACATCCGCCGAATCCTCCCGGCCCACCGCCCCGGCACCATCGTAGCGGCCGCCGCTCACGCCAGCGGATCGTGCAGCGGCGTCGGGTCGCCGTGCGCCGCGACCCGCCGCCCGACCAGCCGCACCACCACCCACGTCAAGCGACGCCGGATGTCATCGGACGCCAGCGGGAACGCGGCCGCGACCGCGGTCTCGAAGACCACATGCACCATCCGCATCGGCACGGGCGAGCCGACGCCCGCCGGCTCGATGAGCAGCGACGCGATCATGCGTGCCATCGGCCCCAGCCGACGGCCGCGCGACCGCCGTACCGCCACGCAGTCCACCACCGCGACGGACGGCATCGCTCCGCCGACGCCCGTCACGATCAGGTTCGAGGGCTTGTGGTCGCGGTTGAACAGCCCCGACCGCACGATCGCGCCCACCTGCTCGCCCACCGCGCCCGCCAGCGACTCGGCATCGCCCTCGCTCATCGTTCCATCCGCGAGGTGTGACAACAGCGTCCCGCCTTCCACCCGTTCCATCGCCAGCACCACGACCGGCAGCCCGTCGATGCGCGCCGTCGCCAGCCACAGCGGCCGCGCCGTCGCCACGCCCACCCGCGCCAGCCGTTCCGCGCCCCGCCAGTGCCGGTGCCCGCGCGTCGTTCCGGTGAGCAGTTGCACCCGCCGCCGAAGGCCCGCGATCGGCCACACCTTCACGACGACGCCCGCGCCGCTTGCGTTTGCCTCGAACACCCGGCTGCCCTCGTGCTCCTTCAGCACGCGCGCCGTGCGCGCCCACGCCCCCCCCGACAGCCGCTCGGCCCAGCCGCCGGTCCGGTCCTCCCGCAACGTCCTGCCCGGCACGAAGTCCATCGGCGAAGACGGTAGCGGGTTCCGGGCCGTGACGGGCGGCGGCACGTTCGCTACAATCATCCCGGATCGCGCATGGCCGACGCACCTCCCAGTTCTGAGCGCGTGGACCGCACCGCTGTGTCGATAGGGTCGCTTCACGATCCTCCCGACGACTCGGCCTACTGGCTCACTCGGACCGTGCAGGACCGCCTGCGAGGCATCGAGACTCTTCGGTGGATGAACCATGGCCACCCCGCCTCTGCCGCACGACTTCAGCGAGTTCTTGAGGTTGCTGAACGAAAGTGCGGTTAGGTACCTCGTCGTCGTCGGCCACGCCGTCGGCACGCACGGGTACGTCCGCTACACCGGCGATCTCGACGTCTGGGTCGCCATCGATCCGTCCAACGCCCAGCGCCTCCTCGACGCCCTCCGTAAGTTCGGATTCGACCAGCCCTCGCTGACGCCCGAGTTGTTCGCACGCGAGCATCAGATCGTTCGCATGGGTGTGCCGCCGATGCGCATCGAGATACACACCAGCCTGTCCGGCGTCGAGTTCGAGGCCTGCTACGCCAGGCGGCAGACCGTCAGCGTCGAGGGCATCGAGATGCCGGTGATCGCGCTCGCGGACCTGCGGGCCAACAAGGCCGCCGCCGGCCGGACCAAGGACAAACTGGACCTCGAGAACCTGCCGGACTGACGAGCAAGATCGGTCTTCGTCCTCGGGCCAACGCCCGATTGACATCCTCCCTCCGACACCCGACCATCCACACGGATGACTCTCTCCGTCGTCATTGTCTGCCGCGACAACGAGGCCACCATCGGCCGGACCCTCGCCGGCGTCGCCAGCCTCGCCACCGAGATCGTCGCCCTCGACTCCGGCTCCACCGACGGCACGATCCCGCTCCTCGAACGCGAGGGCGCGCGCGTCGAGCGCATCCAGTGGCAGGGCCACGTCGCCACCAAGCAACTCGCCCTCCGCGCCGCCTCCTGCGATTGGATCCTCAGCATCGATAGCGACGAGTCCGTCGAGCCGGACCTGGCCGCGTCGCTCCGCGCCTTCCTCGCCTCGCCCGAGCCGGACGCGGTCGCCGCCCGCGTGAACCGCAAGGTCTGGTTCGCGGGCAGGTTCCTTGAGCACGCCTGGCAGCCCGAGTGGCGTCTGCGGCTGGTGCGCCGCGACGATGTCGAGGCCGGGCGCGCGAAATGGGGGGGGGTCAACCCGCACGACAAACTCGAAGTCGAGACCGGCCCCGGCCGCCGCGTCATCGACCTCGATGGCACGCTCCGCCACGACTCCTTCACCGACATGGCCGACCACCTCGCCAACCAGGTCCGCCACGCCCGCGTCGCCGCCGAGAGCCTCCACGCCCTCGGGCGGCGCGGCAACGTCTGGCGGCTCGCCACCTCCCCCCCCGCGGCCTTCCTCAAGCAGGTCGTCCTCAAGGCCGCATGGCGCGACGGCTGGCGCGGCTGGGCCGCCGCAGGCTCCACCGCGGCCTCCACACTCCTCAAGCACATCCTGCTCATCGAACGCTCCGGGCAGGCCTCCGAAGGCTCGTCCCCGCCCCGCGCCTAGACTTCCACCGACCCGACGACCGGGCTGGCGACGCCGAAGTGGCGACGCACCGCGTCTCGGGCCGATGTTCAGAGGCACGCCGCGCTTCTGTCCGAACCGTCTGCGGCGGATGGCGAGCGTTCTCATCCCTCCTCCGGGGCTGCCAACGCCTGTCATCCGCCGTGGGCCGGACGAACCCGTCGCGGCCACGGAGACCCCATGACCCAGATGATGATGCCGGACGCCGGCGCAGAGCCGGACCACACCCACACCACACCCAACGGCCGGCCCACCGATGGCTCGCCCGAGAGCGGCAGCCCACGCCGCAAACGCCGGCGCAGGCGCGGCGGCAAGGGGCGCTCCGGCGCGCCCGGCGCAGCCGCCGCCGACAACCGCCAGGGCCACGACGGTGATGCCCCCCCCTCGCGCTCCGCGCCCGCGCGCCAGCGCGGCATCGGCGCGGACACCGCCAACCCCGAGGTCTTCGACCAGGAAACCTCCTTCGACACGCTCGGCCTGGCCGAGCCGGTCCTGCGCGGCCTGCACGAGGCCGGCTTCCAGCGGCCCACCTATATCCAGGCCAAACTCATCCCCGCCGTCCTCACCGGGCGCGACGTGCTCGGCCAGGCCAAGACCGGCACCGGCAAGACCGCCGCGTTCGGCCTGCCGCTGCTGCACATGGTCCGCAAGGGCGCGGCCTTCAGCGCGCTCGTCCTCGCACCCACACGCGAACTCGCCATGCAGATCACCGAGGAGATCAACCACCTCGGACGCCACACCGGCCTCACCGCCGTCACCGTCTACGGCGGGCAGCGCATCCAGACCCAGGTCGACAAACTCAACCGCGGACCCGAGATCATCGTCGGCACGCCCGGACGAATCTTCGACATGGTCGATCGCGGCCACCTCCACTTCAAGAACGTCCGCTTCGCCGTCCTCGACGAGGTGGACCGCATGCTGGACATCGGCTTCCGCGAGGACATCCGGCGCATCCTCTCGCGCTGCCCCGCCGAGCGCCAGACCGTCGTGGTCAGCGCGACCATCAGCCGCGACATCGAGGACCTCGCCCGCCGCTACATGCGCAACCCCGAGAAGATCGTGACCACCGCCGGATCGCTCACGGCCAGCATGGTCGAGCAGCACTACCTCGCCGTCGCGCCCTGGGACAAGAAGAAACTCCTCCTCCACCTCCTCAAGCACGAGGAGCCGGCCCTCACCCTCGTCTTCTGCCGCCTGAAGCGCACCGTCGACGATCTGGCCCGCTACCTCAACGCCAAGGGCGTCGAGACCCACGCCATGCACGGCGACATGAGCCAGAGCCGGCGCACGGCCACCATGCGCAAGTTCAAGGAAGGCGAACTCGCCGTCCTCATCGCCAGCGACCTCGCCAGCCGCGGCATCGACGTCGACGGCATCAGCCACGTCGTCAACTACGACCTCCCCGAGGACCCCGACCTCTACGTCCACCGCATCGGCCGCACCGCACGGGCCGGGCGCAAGGGTGTCGCCTGGGCCTTCGTCACCCCGGAGCAGGGCAAACTCCTCACGCAGATCGAGCGCCTCGTCAACGCCGAAATCCCGCGCATGGACTACCCCGACTTCACCCCGACGCAGAAGCCCGACACCTGGCGGCCCGAGCCGACCGGCGGGCGACCCCCCGTCGAGATCGTCGGCGTCCCGGACAAGGCCCGTAACCGGCTCGCTGCGCCAGAAGGGCCGCAACTCCCCGACGACCCGGCGAAACTCGCCGCCAAGTTCCCGGGCGGGATCGTGCCGTCGAAACTGCCGCCGAAGACCCTCCGCGGGCGCGTCCCGACCCGGCGCGGAGGCTGACCTGCACTCACCCCTTTCGGCCCACAGGCTGCATAACGCTCTGGGCGAGTCGCTTCACCCTTACTCCTCTGCCCGGCACCGCCACACTGAGGCGGTCGTCGCGCTTCAATGGTCGCCGATCACCGCTCGCTCGGTCCCAGCAGCCGCCAGAGCAGGGCATTCTGAGTCCACATGCGGTTCTCGGCCTGGTCGTAGACGATGGAGGCGGGCGAGTCGATGACCTCGTCGGTGACTTCCTCGCCGCGGTGGGCGGGGAGGCAGTGCATGAAGAGCGCGCCGCCGGGGATGCCGCGGGAGGCGAGGGCCATCATGTCGTCGTCGGCGCGGTAGGGGGTGAACGCGCCGTCGCGCAGCGCGGCCTGGTGGTCCTGGCCCATGCTGACCCAGCAGTCGGTGTAGACGGCGTGGTGCCCGGCGGCGGCTTCGGGGTTGTGGCTGAGCGTGATGGTCGCGCCGGTGCGCCTGGCGTCGGCGAGGGCGTCGCGCACGACGCCGAACTGCGGCTCGAAGCCACGCGGCGTGACGGCGGTGAAACTCACGCCCAGTTTCGCGCACAGGAGCATGAGCGAGTGGCAGACGTTGTTGCCGTCGCCCAGGAAGACGACCCGCGCCCCCCCGAGCGTGCCGAGGCGCTCGCGCAGCGTGAAGAGGTCGGCCAGCGCCTGGCAGGGGTGCTCGCGGTCGCTCAGCGCGTTGACGACGGGGACGGCGGCGTGCTCGGCCATCTCGGCCAGCACGGCGTGGTCGAAGACGCGGGCGACGATGCAGTCCACCCAGCGGTCGAGGTTCTTCGCGTAGTCCTTCACGCTCTCGCGCTCGCCGATGCGCTGCTTCGAGTGGTCGAAGTACATCACGTGGGCGCCGAGTTTCGTCGGGCCGACCTCGAACGTGACGCGGGTGCGGAGCGAGGGCTTCTCGAAGAGCGTGATGATGCTGCGCCCGGCGAGCGAGCCGGCGAAGGGGCCAAGGTCGGCCTTCATCGCGGTCGCGGTGTCGAAGACCGCGAGGACTTCGTCCGCCGAGAGGTCGGCGATCGACAGGAAGTCACGCCCGGCGAGCGACGCGGCGGGCTTCGAAGGCTTGACTTCGACGGGAGTGGCGATGGAGGCGGTCTGGGGCATGTTAACTCCTTCGGTCGAACTGAACGGCATTCACCACAGAGGCGCAGAGGGCACAGAGAAAGAAGGAAGCAACGGCGGGGAAGTGGAGAGACGGGAGGCCCGGGGTATGAACCGCGTGCTTCTCTTCGAGTCCTTCGTGTCTTCGCGTTCAACTGTCCTTGTTCGCGTTCATCCGCGATCATCCGCGGCCAATGCGCTCCTCATCGCCCTCTGTGCCTCTGTGGTAAATCTGGTTCCCACGGACGCGTCGTGGGTGAGGTTTCGCAGGCGCTCTGGCGCGTCCCACGAGGCGATGACGGTGGGCACGCCGGTGGTCTCGGCGGTGGCAGCGGCGGCGCGGGCCTTGGGGATCATGCCGCCGGTGATGACGCCGGCGTCGATGAGCGCCTCGGCGCGCGCGGCGTCGCACTCGGCGATCGTCCCGCCGTCCGGGCCGCGCACGCCGGGGACGTCGGTGAGCAGCACGAGCGCGTGGGCGTGGAGGATTCGTGCGACGGCGGCGGCCGCGTCGTCGGCGTTGACGTTCAGCGCGCAGCCCCGCTCGTCGAAGCCGATGGAACTGATCACGGGCGTGCACCCGGCGTGCAGGAGCGCTCGCCAGACCCCCCCCTCGCCGCGGGTGACTTCGCCGACGCGCCCGAGGTCCGTGCCCGCGCGCCGGTGGAGGTCGCAGCGGGCGGCGCGGGCGTCGCCGAGACGGAGGCCGACGGCGTTCGCCCCGGCCGCGAGCAGCAGGCCGACGAGGAGCGTGTTGACACGCCCCGCGAGAACGGCGGCGACCTCGTCCATGTGCTCGGGTGGGGTGATGCGCAGGCCGTGTGCGCGGGCGGAGAACATGCCGAGGCGCGCCAGGTGCGCGTCGACGGCCGCGCCCCCGCCGTGGACGACGACGACACCCCCATCGTGCTCGCGGGCGAGGCAGGCGAGGGCGTTCCAGAGCGGCCCGCGCGAGGCGGCCTCGTCGAGGGCGCGCCCGCCGATCTTGACGACGATGGGGGCGGTCACAGCGCGACCCCTTCCCCGAGCCGCTCGGGCAGCAGCCCCGCCGTCTCGGGCAGGGCGAGGCGGATGTTCATGCACTGCACGGCCTGGCCGGACGCGCCCTTGACGAGATTGTCGATGGCGGAGACAAGGATGAGGTGCGCGCCCGCGCTGTGCGATGTGTCCACCGCGAACGCGAGGTCGAGGTAGTTCGTGCCGCGCACCGCGCCGACACTCGGCCACTGGCCGGGGGGGAGCAGGCGGACGAACGGCTCGTCGGCGTAGGCGTCGTCGAGGGCCGCGCCGACGCGGGCGCGGTCCCACCCGTCGGCGAGTTCGGCGTGGATGGTGCTGAGGATGCCGCGGTCGTACGGGCCGAGGTGCGGCGTGAAGACGACGGGCGTGCCGGCGTGCGCGGCGATCTCGGGCTGGTGGCGGTGGGTGAGCACGCCGTAGGGCTGCTGCGAGACCTCGCACAGGTGCGTGCGCTCGGTGGGCGTGCGTCCCGCGCCGCTCACACCGCTCGTCGAGTCGACGATCGGGCGCGTGCCGGGACGGATCGCGCCGGCATCCACGAGCGGGGCGAGCGGGAGGATCGCGCTGGTAGGGTAGCAGCCGGGCACGGCGATGAGGCGGGCCGAAGCGATGGCGGCACGGTTGCGCTCGGGCAGGCCGTAGACGGCTTCGCGCAGAAGATCCGCTCGCTCGTGCTCGAAGGCGTAGTGCTTCGGGTAGAGGGCCGGGTCGGGGAGGCGGAAGGCGGCGGAGAGGTCGAGCGTGAGCAGCCCGCGCTCGAGCAGCGCGGGCGCGAGCGATGCGCTCGCCTCGTGCGGCGTGCAGAGGAAGACGGCGTCCGGCGCGAGCGCGGCGACGGCGTCGAGGTCCAGCGGCAGAACGGGCAGGTCGATCTCGCCGCGGAAGCGGGGGAAGAGTTCGTCGAAGCCGCGGACCGCGCCGCCGGCGCGCCCGGAGTTGAAGAGGCCGACGAGTTCGGCGTGGGGAT
>JAHCJE010000097.1 GCA_026128865.1 Phycisphaeraceae bacterium
TTGTGGACGAGCGCGATGCCGGACCGATCGTCGCGGTGCGGATGGGCGTTGGCCTCCGTGACCCCGCCGTGGGTCGCCCATCGGGTGTGGGCGAGACCGATCGTCCCCCGCATGGGGCCTTGGCGTTCGAGTCGCTGTTCGAGATCCGCCACACGCCCGACCGCCCTGAGCGTGCAGAGTTTGCCGTTATCGATGATCGCCACGCCCGCGGAGTCGTACCCGCGATACTCGAGGCGTTTGAGACCCTCCACCAAGAGAGGCACAGCCTGCCGTGAGCCGATGTAGGCGACTATCCCGCACATGCAGCGAACCTCCCTCTGACCATCTATCGGCCACGAGGCCGGGATGGCCGCCGGAAACAACCCCGGGTGGTGATACGAACGGACATCCCCGAAAGATCGCACCCGATTTTTTTGCCGGGGTACCGATAAGCCCCGGCTGTCGGCGGCCTGAACCAAGTCTCGGACACCTCTGAGTCTGCCTGCCTCAGTTCGGCTGCTGAACAGCCTGCGACCCAACCAACTCCCGGGCTCGAGAGAGCGCCAGGTCAATGTGGCTGAACATGTTCTCCAGGCCGATCACCCGGTCCAGCCCCGCCCGCACGATCGCATCCAGCGGCTGCGCGTGCACGCCCGACAGAACCAGCGTCGTCCCCTGGCGGCGGCACTTGTGGTGGAACTCCTCCAGCGCGTGCAGGCCGGTGGCGTCGATGGCCGGCACCTTCCGCATCCGCAGGATGAAGACCTTCGGCGGACGCTCCAGACCCTGCAGCGTGTCCTTCAGCCGGTCGGCCACCCCGAAGAAGAACGGGCCGTTGATCTCGTAGACCTCCACCCCCGGCGGCACGGCGCGCTTGTCGATGGAGTCCGGGTCGTCGGCGGGCCGGTCGCCGTTGGTGTCGGAGAGTTCGCGCGTGATCGCGGCCACGTTCGAGACGTCCGCCATCCGCTTCATGAAGAGCATCGCCGCGAGGACCATGCCGACGCCGACGGCGATGGTCAGGTCCGTGAAGACCGTCAGCCCGAACGTCGTCAGCAGCACCACCACGTCGCTCCGGGGCGCGGTCAGCAGCGAGCGGAAGCGGCCGATCTCGCTCATGTTCCACGCCACCACCAGCAGCACCGCCGAGAGCGTCGGCAGCGGGACGAGTTTGGCCAGCGGCGCGGCCGCGAGCATCACCGCGAGCAGCGTCGCCGCGTGCACCATCCCCGCCAGCGGCGTCCGCCCGCCGGCCTTGATGTTCGTCACCGTGCGGGCGATCGCCCCCGTCGCCGGGATGCCCCAGAAGCACGCCGCCGCCACGTTCGCCGCGCCCGTCGCCACCAGTTCGCAGTCCGACTTGTGCCGGTAGCCCGTCATCCCGTCCGCCACCACCGCCGAGAGCAGACTCTCGATCCCCGCCAGAATCGCGATCGTCGTCGCCGCGGGGATCAGTTCCCGGATCAGTTCCGGGCTGAACACGGGCAGGTGCGGCCGCGGCAGCGTCCCCGGGATGCCGCCGAACCGCGACCCGACGGTCTGCACCGCGCCGCCCGACGAGGCGTCCAGTTTCAGCAGCCAGACCGCCAGCGACGCCAGCACCACCGCCACGATCGGGCCGGGGATGCGCGGCAGGTACCGCCTGAACGCCAGGATCACCGCCAGCGAGGCCGCCCCGACGATCAGCGTCGCCCAGTTCAGCGTGTCGATGCTCGCGACAAGCGTCTGCACCTTCGGCACGAAGTCGGCCGGCAGCGAGACCGGCAGCCCCTCAACGTCGTGCGGCGTGAGGCCGAGAAAGTCTTTCACCTGCGAGGTCGCGATGATCACCGCGATCCCCGCCGTGAAGCCCGTCACCACCGGGTAAGGGATGAACTTGATCATCGCCCCGAAGCGCGCGAAGCCCATGACCGCCGTGATGACGCCCGCCATCAGGGTCGCCGTCGCCAGACCCGCATACCCGTGCTGGTCCGCCACGCCGTAGACGATCACGATGAACGCGCCCGTCGGCCCGCCGATCTGCACCCGGCTGCCCCCGAGCGCGGAGATGAGGAACCCGGCGATGACCGCCGTGAAGAGGCCCATGGCGGGCGGCGTGAGCCACGGGTGAATCGCGGCCAGTTCCGCCGCCACGTGCTCCGGGATCGACGCGATGCCGAAGGCCATCGCCAGCGGCAACGCGACGATGCCGACCGTCAGCCCGGCCGTGAGATCGCCCGCGAGCAGGCGCGCGGTGTAGCCCTCGCGCAGACAGACGATCGACTTGGGCAGGAACCGCGACACGCGAGGCCCCGGGCGTCCGAGGGCGTCGCCCCGGGCGACGGACGAGCGGAACTGTACGCGGCACCCCCCCGTCGGCAAGCCCCAACGCCATGCCGCTTTGCCCAAGAGCGACGGATCGCTTACCCTTTCGCGGCAGCGGCAGTCCGGAACCCAGCGCGAACGGATCAGCCCGGCGGCCGGGCCGGGGTCGCGGCGCAGCCACGGCGGAGAGCGATGCCCAAACGCACCGACATCCACACGATCCTGGTCATCGGGTCCGGGCCGATCGTCATCGGGCAGGGGTGCGAGTTCGACTACTCGGGGGCGCAGGCGTGCAAGGCCCTGCGCGACGAGGGCTACCGCATCGTCCTCGTCAACTCCAACCCCGCCACCATCATGACCGACCCGGCCTTCAGCGACCGGACCTACGTCGAGCCGATCACGCCCGAAACCGTCCGCAAGATCGTCGAGAAGGAGCGGAGCCTCGGAACGCCGATCGACGCGATCCTCCCCACGCTCGGCGGGCAGACCGCGCTCAACTGCGCCTGCGCCATGTGGGACAGCGGCACCCTGACTGAGTTCGGCATCGAGATGATCGGGGCGAGCCGCGAGGTCATCCACCGCGCCGAGGACCGCGAGGCGTTCAAACGAGTGTGCGACTCGGTCGGGCTGGCGACGCCGCCTTCAAGGGCCGTGAACTCGCTGGATGAGGCGCTGGCCGCGCTGGATCAGCTCGGACTGCCGGCGATCGTGCGACCGGCGTTCACGCTCGGCGGCTGGGGCGGTGGCATCGCCTACAACCGCGAGGAGTTCGAGACGCTCGTGCGCCGCGGGCTGTCGGCGAGCATGATCGGGCAGGTGCAGGTGGACCGCTCGCTGATCGGGTGGAAGGAGTACGAACTCGAGGTCGTCCGCGACCGCCGCGACAACTGCATCATCGTCTGCTCGATCGAGAACATCGACCCGATGGGCGTGCACACGGGCGACTCGATCACCGTCGCCCCCGCCCTGACGCTCACGGACAAGGAATACCAGGCGATGCGCGACGCGGCCATCGCGGTGATGCGCGCCGTGGGCGTCGAGACGGGCGGGTCGAACGTGCAGTTCGCCGTGAACCCGAAGCCCGAGGACGGCCGGTTCCAGATGGTCGTCGTCGAGATGAACCCGCGCGTGAGCCGGTCCTCCGCGCTCGCCAGCAAGGCGACCGGCTTCCCGATCGCCAAGATCGCGGCGAAACTGGCCGTCGGCTACACGCTCGACGAACTGCGCAACGACGTGACCGGCACCACGAGCGCGTGCTTCGAGCCGGCGATCGACTACGTCGTCACCAAGATCCCCCGCTGGACGTTCGAGAAGTTCCCCGAAGCCGACGAGACGCTCACCACGCAGATGAAGTCCGTCGGCGAGGTCATGGCGATCGGCCGGACCTTCAAGGAGAGTTTCCAGAAGGCCATCCGCTCGCTCGACGTCAAGCGGTTCGGCTTCGGGCTGGACCGCAACGACAAGTGGCTGACGGCCATGCGGGCGGTCGAGGAGCAGCAACTCGTGCTGGACTTCTCGCCGGGCGCGAAGCCGGGCACCGGCTCCGCCAGCGCGACCGGCCTGCGCACCGCCGACGGCCAGCCCATCGAGTGGCCCATCCCCATCGACAAACTCGTGCGCAAACTGACCGTCCCCTGCCAGGGCAGGCCGTACTTCATCCGCTACGCCCTCAAGATGGGCTGGAGCGTGGACCGCGTCGCCGAACTCACGAAGATCGACCCGTTCTTCATCGACCAGTTCTCGCAACTGGTCGAGTTCGAGGATGAGTTGTGCTCGCACGCGACGCTGGAGGACGTGCCGCGCGACACGCTGCTGGAGGCCAAGCGGCTCGGCTACTCCGACGCACAACTCGCGAACCTCTACCTGCGCCGCATCAGCAGCGAGACGATCCTGCACGTGCGCGAGCGCAGGCGGGGACTCGGCGTCCAGCCGGTCTTCCGGCTGGTGGACACGTGCGCCGCCGAGTTCGAGGCGGTCACGCCCTACTACTACAGCACGTACGAGGAAGGGGTTGACTCCGGGGGAAGGGATCAAGGGATCGAGGCATCGGGGCACGAGGCCGCGGACGATGAAGTTCGCGTCTCCTCGAAGCCGAAGGTCGTCATCCTCGGCGGCGGGCCGAACCGCATCGGGCAGGGCATCGAGTTCGACTACTGCTGCGTCCACGCGGCCTTCGCCGCACGCGACCTCGGCTTCGAGTCCGTGATGGTCAACTGCAACCCGGAGACCGTCTCCACCGACTACGACACCAGCGACCTGCTCTTCTTCGAGCCGCTCACGCTCGAAGACGTGCTCAACGTCGTGGAACGGCTGAACGGCGGCGGCCGCGTGCGGGGCGCCGTCGTGCAGTTCGGCGGGCAGACGCCGCTGAACCTCGCGCACGGCCTCGTCACCGCGGGCGTCCCCATCCTCGGCACCAGCCTCGACTCGATCGACCTCGCCGAGGACCGCGACCGCTTCGACAAACTCCTCGAGTCGCTCCATCTCCAGCGCCCGGCCTCGGGAGTCGCCCGCTCGCTCGACCAGGCCGTCGAGATCGCCGGGCGGATCGGGTACCCCGTGCTGGTGCGGCCGAGTTACGTCCTCGGCGGACGCGGCATGGAGATCTGCCCGGACGAGAAGGCGCTGCGCCACTACGTCACCAACGCCCTCGACCTCAGCGGCCTCGACGATGCTCCGATCCTCATCGACAAGTTCCTCGACGGCGCGGTCGAGGTGGACGTGGACGTCGTCGCCGACTTCGCCCCTGCCGGCGCGCCGGGCGCGCAGCAGGAGGGACGCCAGGCCCTCGTCTGCGGCGTGATGGAGCACATCGAGCACGCGGGCGTCCACTCGGGCGATTCGTCCTGCACCGTGCCGCCCTGGTCGCTCCCGCGGCGCCTCACCGAACGCATCCGCCAGATCAGCCGCGACCTCGCCCGCGCCCTGCGCGTCTGCGGCCTGATGAACGTCCAGATGGCGGTGAAGGACGACGAGGTGTTCATCCTCGAGGTCAACCCGCGCGCCAGCCGCACCGTCCCTTACGTCGGCAAGGCGAAGCACGCGCCGTGGGCCTCGATCGCAGCCAGGGCGATGATGGGCGTCCCGCTGGCGGAGCAGGGCGCGCGGGAACTGCCCGACACGGGCACGTTCGCGGTGAAGGCCCCGGTCTTCCCGTTCCAGAAGTTCCCCGGCGTGGACTTCGTGCTCGGGCCGGAGATGCGATCGACGGGCGAGGTGATGGGCATGGACATCTCGATGCCGGTGGCGTACCTCAAGGCGCTGCACGCTGCCGGGGTCAACCTGCCGCGCGAGGGGGGCGTGTTCATCTCCGTGCGCGAGGAGGACCGCGCCCCGATCGTGAACGTCGCCCGGTCGCTGCTGGCGATGGGGTTCACGGTCTTTACGACGCCGGGGACGGGCGATGCGTTGCGGCGGCACGGCATGAAGCCGACCTTGCTGCAGAAGATCGCCGCGGGCGCGAGGCCGAACGTGCTCGACCTCATGGCGGACGGGCAGATCCGGCTCGTCATCAACACGCCGACGCGGACGGGCTGGGGAACGGACGAGGGCAAGATCCGCGCCAACGCCGTTCGGCTGAGCCTGCCCATGATCACGACGGCCACGGCCGCAGCCGCGGCGGTCCGGGCGATCGAGGCGATGCGAGCGGGGGATTGGGACGTGGCCGCGCTGCAGGACTACGCAGCGACCGCGACCGACCGGTACGTGCCGACGACCGTCATTCCCGCCATCGCCACAGCCTCGCGTGCCTGAACGTCGCCGACGCCGGATTACTTCGGTCGATGGCCCGTGTTGATCTCCTCGCCGCCGTAGTCCAGCCCCTTGAGTCCGCCGCGGGTCCAGCGGTAGTGTCCGAGGACGAGGTCGCCCTGGGGGTCGGTCGTCTTGGCCGGAGGCTCGAAACCGAGGATGGCAGGGTTGTAACGGTACCAGGTAGGCTCGACTCTCGAGGGCATGGGTGGATAGAAGCCCGGATTCGAGTCGGCTGTCAGCCTGGCGCGAACGGAAGCGTCGAAGAAGAGCTGATTCGCCCGCGCGTCCTCGTACGCGTGGTACAAATCGCGCCGGCCGTTGTGCCGATCGTGGAACTCGAGCACATGTACCTTCTGCGCGGGGAACGCCACCTCGTGCAGCTTGCGTCGTCCCAGTTCCGACCAACCCACGAGGAAGAGGTTGTGGTCCTGCGTGTACTGACTGACGGTGATCTTGTTGCCCACCGTCCAGTCGTACGCCCACGAAGCGGGAACCCACTGGTACGAGGAACTGTACGGCCACATCTTCCTGAAGGCCCCGAAGCCGCCGGGGAACTCCGACTCATTGTACGGATTGTCCTGCCAGCGGATCAGGGTCTTGTCCTCGGGGCAGGCGGCGACCCGCTCCGGCATGTTGGAGCTCATGTAGTCCATCACAACGAGGTGCGTGAAGCGACGGTGCGGGAGCCGATCCGTGAGTTTGGGGATGTCGACGCGATGAGCGCGCCGACGGAGGATGTCAACCGCCTGGTTCATGGCGGCCGCGACGTCGCTGTTCGCGGAGCGGAGATCCTCCCACTCGCTGGGACAGTTACCCTCGGTCCACGTGTACGAGGCGATGCGGTTCTGGAAATCCACGCTGTAGGACGCGCACGCGACCCCGAACTGCTTCATGTTCGACGCACACAGTGCCCCGCGGGCGGCCTTGCGTGCCTGCCCGAGCGCGGGGAGCAGGATGCCGATCAGCAGCGCGATGATCGCGATCACCACGAGCAACTCGATCAGCGTGAAGGCGGTACGCCTGTTCATCCTGCCCCCTTTCTTGAGCCAGGGCATTGTCGCGGGTTTCGCACCTCAACGCAACCCCCCCCACGAGAAACCCCCACGAGTAATCCCCCCGCGAGGGGAGAAGGAGGTCGCGACGGGTGGTTGCGGGGGGCGTGGGGGGCGTGGGGGGAGGATCGGCGCTGCCCTTCGGAGCTTCGGGCACGGGTCCGCGACACCGCCCGCGCGCGCACCAACGCCGGGGGTCGGCCCCCGGCGCTGGTGTCGTGGTGGTGTTCGGCGTTGCTCAGGCGGCGAGGGCGAGGTGGCCGTTCTGCTGCTTCGCCGCCTGCGACGCCTGTGCGGCGAAGGGGACGACGAACTGCTCGCAGGCTTGGCCGGATGCGTCGCCGCGGCAGGGGGTGATGATGTAGGTGGCCTGGACGGTGCCGACGGGGATGGACTCGTCGGTGAAGGTCTTGAGGCCGGTGGTGCCGAGGAGCCGGAAGGTGAGTTCGTCGTCGAGCCGGCGTTCGATCTTGAAGTACGCGCCGCTGCTGTTGGCGGCGTTGTCGGCCTTCCATCGGATGTCGATGAAGCCGCGGTTGTTGATGGAGGTGGCGATGTCGGTGGGCGTGCCGGGGGGGCCGAGGGGTGAGGGCTGCGCGGGCGGGGGCACGTCGGCCTCGGCATAGACGGTGGGGTCTTCGGTGGTCTCGGCGTAGGCCTTGATGGTCTTGATGAGGTCCGCGCCGTAGCCGCGGAGGTTGCCGGCGGCGTCGTTGAGGAGGAGCGTCTTGCTCTTGCTCTCGTTGCGCGCGGTCTGGGCGTTCTGATACGCGGATCGCGCCGCCGCGGTGCGCGAGAGGAGTTGCGTGACCTGCCCCATCGTCAGCCCGATGGCGGTCGGGTTGGTGGTCCAGACGGGGATCCGCTGCTCGAACCACTCGATCATGCGGATTGTTGAGTCGGGCAGAACGGCCATGGGGTGCTCCTTTCTTTGCGTGGTGCGTGTGCCCGCGCCGGAGCGCACGCGCGTGCCCCGGCACGCGCCGGGATCAGGGAGCGTCGGCATGATCAGAAGGCGGCTTTGGCGAAAGTCGGGAAGTTCTCTCGCCTGCGCTGCCGGGACAGCCGGTGCCGCCTTCTATCTCTATGTGGGGCCGCCGCTCTGGCCGTCACCCGGTCTGCTCGCTCCGGGAGGCGAAGGCGGAGGGAAGGGCAGGCGCAAAAAGAGCCGCAGGCCGGGGGTGCGGGCTGCGGCGGTCGCCTGTCGGCGGTGCCTGCGATTTCTCTTGTTGCGTGAAACCGCGGGCCGGGATCGATTACACTGTCCCAATCGTAATGCGGATGTTGAGGGTCTGTCAAGGGGGCGGTCATGGCGAAACTCGGCTTGGACATCGGCTCGAACTCGGTCGGCTCGGTCTGGATCGACCCCACCACCGGCAGCATCACGCCCGGCGTCTCAGTCTTCCCGGCGGGGGTGGACGAATCGGACGACAAGCGGGGCGACCCCAAGAACGCCAAGCGGCGGATGACCCGGCGAACGCGGATCACGCTCGCCCGCCGGTCGCAGCGCAAGCGCGAGTTGCGGCTGAAACTGATCGAGGTCTGCCTGCTCCCACCCACGGGGGCGGACTTCAAGGCCCTCCTCGAATCGACAGACCCGTGGGAACTCCGTCGCAAGGGCCTGGATGAGCCGCTCACGCCGCACGAGTTCGGCCGCGTGCTCCTCCACCTCGCGCAGCGCCGCGGCGCGCTCGGCCTGCACGTGCCCGACCCGGAGGAAGAGGAGGAGGAGGAGGCAGGCGAAGCGGGCAAGGAAGACGGGAAGGTCAAGGCCGCGATCGGCAAGGTCCGCGCGGAAATGCTCAAGAGGGATGCGCGCACTTTCGGCGAGTTCATCGCGTTGGTGCGCGCCGAGCGGGTGACTCCCATCACTTCGAAGGACGTGCGTCCCGAGGGGCACCGGAAAGGGCCGCGCGAGTGGCGGGAGGCAGTCCGCAACAAAGCCGCGTCCTACGAGCACTGCGCCGATCGCCCCATGATCCGCGATGAGTTCGCACGGCTGTGGGACGCTCAGCGACGATTCGGCGGCGAGACCGCGAAGCTGCTCACGTCCGAACTCCGCCTCGCCCTCGACGATGAGTCCGGCGATGCCGTGTGGCGGCACAAAGGCCTGCTCTTCGGCCAGCGTCGGCAATCCTGGGACCTCGGCACGCTCGGCCGCTGCGTGCTCCACCCGGAGGAACGCTGCGTGCCGCACGCCGACATGCACGCCTCGCGGTACCTCGTCGTAGAGACCGTGAACAATCTCCGGATCATTGAGCGGGACAAGCCGCCCCGCCCGCTCACCCCCGAGGAGCGAGACCGGATCAGGGCGTACCTGAGCGGGCCGCTCGGCACGGAAACGAAAGGCAAGCGCAAGGGGCAACCGAAACGCACAGTGACCGTGACCGACCTGCGAAACCTGATGAGCTGGGGACGTGCCTCCAAGTCTTCGCAGTTCCGTTTCAACATTGAGAACGACGAAGACCGCACGATCAACACCGACTGGTTCGGCCGCGAGATCATCCACGGCGCGGTCACGCCGGAGACGTGGGAGGCGATGCCGGACCGGGTCCGCGAAGGGCTGAACCGAGCCATACTCAAGTTCGACCCCGACCAGGAGGAGGACGCGGCGAAGCTCCGCAAGGGAGTGATGGACTGGGCCGGGCTGGGCGAGGCGCAGGCCGATGCGCTCGTTGCCGCGTGGAAGACCCGCCCGAAGCCCGATGCGAAGCGGCTGAACATGGGTCGGCGCGCGACGCGCAACCTCCTCGCGGTCATGGATCGCCCCGAGGCGTGGCCGGACCCGAAGAGTCCGATGGGCTATCGGTGGCTGACCCAGATCGAGGCACGCAAGATCGTCGCGGAGGACGCCGAGTTTCTCGATATGACAACGGCCGCAGCCTTCGACGACCACACCCGCCGCCGGTACGCCACCGGCGCCAAAGGGGCGACGGCCCGCGACCGCTACTACATGGGCAAGCACGTCCTGCTGAAGGACGGCAAGCCGGTCATCGGGCCGGACGGCCATCCGCTCGCCGAGCCGCCGCCCGCGCCGCTCATCAGCAACCCTGTCGTCCGCAAGGCGATCCACGAAGTCCGCCGCCACCTCATCGAGTACATGAAGACCTTCGGGAGCAGGCCCGACGAGGTCTATATCGAACTCGCCCGCGAGGCGAAGATGGGCAAGAAGGACGCCGACCGGCTCCTCTTCAGGAACCGCCTCCGCAACCGCATCCGCAACAACATCATCCACGAACTCGACCTCGAATCACAGACCTCAACGCAGCAGCGTGCCGCCGTAGACCGCGTGATTCTCTGTGTGCAGCAGGGCGGCGTCTGTCCCCTCTGCGGCCGGGGCGGGCTGACGGCCCGGCTGGCGGCCACAGGCGAGGAGTGCGAGGTCGCCCACATCATCCCCCGCTCAAAGGGTGGCCACAACGGCCTCTCGAACATCGTCCTTTCACATACGAAGTGCAACCGCGAGATGGGCCGACGCACTCCCAGACAGTACTGGTCCGACGGCGCGGGCTTCGATCAGGGGCTGGCATGGGTCGAGGGCATCTACGGCGACGTCAAGCGACCGAAGCCATCGGAGGTGAAGTCCGCGACGGGCGATCCGCTCTGGGCCTGCTACTTCAACCGGCGCGACGATCAGGCGAAGGTCGAACAGTTCAAGAAGGACGTCAAGGACATCCAGGACATGACGGCCCGCCAGGAAGCCGCCACGAAGTACGCCGCGCGCCAGGTCATGGCCTACCTCGCCGATGCCCTGTACGATGGCAAGGGCCTGCCCGAGCGGGGCGGTGAGCGCCGCATCTACGCCACGGACGGCATGTGGACAAGCCGCCTCCGCCGCGAGTGGGGCCTGTTCTTCGACCCTCACGACGCACGGTCGCACGGCCTGAGCGGCGATGAGGAACGCGAGCGCAAGGAGAAGAACCGCGGCGACCACCGCCACCATGCCATCGATGCGGTCGTGATCGCACTCTGCACGCGCCAGGTCCAGATCGACTGGGAGGACCGGGAGAAGCAGGCGGACAAAGACGGCATCAACACCGCCGATGGCGAGGCGATGGACAACTACCGCCGTCTGCATCCGCTCGGCGTTCCCGCGCCGTTCAAGTCTCGTGACGAGCTGCGCGATGCGGTCAGGCGAGCCGTCTTCGGGGATGACGGGAGCGCCCGCCCCATCTGCCATCGACCGGTCAAGCGAAAGCTGATCGGCGCGCTCCATGAAGAGACCCTCTTCGGGCCGGTTCTCGACAGAGCGGGCAACCTCACGGGCAACTACACCGCCAAGAAAAGCGTGCTGGCGCTCGACCGCAACCATCTGCGGATGCCGCGGCCCGAGACCGAAACCGAGGCCATCGAACGCCTCGCCGCCCGTCGCCAACGCGACAAGAGCATTGATGAACGCGCGGCGCGCAAGTGGGCGCGGGCCGTGGTTTCGTCACCGGGCTACAAGCCGGCGATCGTTGATCCGCCACCCGGCAAGAGCGGCATCGTCCGCGACGTCGCGCTCCGTGCCCGGCTCCGTGACTGCATCGAGGAGGCCGGTCTGGACCCCGACGATTTCTCCGCGACCGAGATCAAGAAACTCTACGAAGCCGGACGGATCAGACACGCATCCGGTGTCCCCATCCATTCGGTCGTCCTTCTCCGAACGATGAATGATCCCGTCGTCATCGACCGCAAGCGACCCGACTACGCGACCGGGCGCATGGAGCGCGACGAAGACCCCGCGTCCAGGCGCGCCTATGTCGGAGGGAACAACCACCACGTCGAGGTCCGCATCAACGGCAAGGGCGTCCTCTCCGGCGAGATCGTCTCGGCCTACGAAGCCGCACAGCGCAAGCTGGCCCGCCTCCGCGCCTTCCGCGAGGCGCGCATCCCGAAACCAGACGATTTCCGCAAACTTCCCAAGGCCGAGCGGCGCAAACTCACGCCCGTCATCCGCGCGATCGAGCAGGCCCACCCGCTCGTCGACCGCCGCGACGACGACGCCAATGGGGGCCGCTTCCTGATGAGCCTCTGTGAGGGTGAGATGCTCTGGATGAAGCACAAGGAGTCCGGCGAGGTCGGCTACTTTGTCGTCGCCAAACTCGACAAGCCGCGCAGCATCGTCGTCGTCCCGCATTGGGACGCCCGCGCCGCGACCGAGCGCAAAGACGCCGAAGGCAACAAGGTTCCGGACTCGAAGCGTGAGCAGTTCGCGGTCACGCCGAGCGACCTGAGAACCCTTGCCCCCCCCGGCCGCGAGTACGCCGTGAAGGTGCGCGTCAGCCCGCTTGGCGTCGTCACGGAACTGGAAAAGGATTGATCCGGCCCCCCCGATCCGTTCCAATGGCGACGGGAGGCGTGTGTGATCCGCCGAACCGTCGAGATCAGCCGTGAGCCGTGCCACCTCGCCGTCCGCGACGGCCAGTTGCTCATCCTCCGCCGCGAGGATCCGCCCCGCCGTCTGCCCGCGCACCCGCCGAACCTCGCCGGAACGATCCCGCTTGAGGACCTCGGCGTCCTCATGGTGGACGAGCGGGAGACGACCTACACCCACTCCGTCCTTGCCCAGCTTGCCGAGCACGGCGCGGCCCTCGTCGTCTGCGGCCGCGACCACGCCCCCTGCGGGATGTACCTCCCGCTCTCGACGAACACCGAACTCCTCTCCCGCCTTGACGCCCAACTCGCCGCCACGAAGCCCGTCCGCAAGCGGCTCTGGTCGGCGATCGTCGCGGCCAAGATCCGGGCGCAGGCCGCGAACCTGCCGCACGCGCCGGGGGTCCGCTCGCGGCTGCTCGCGCTGGCGCGTCGCGTTCGCAGCGGCGACCCCGAGAACACCGAGGCCCACGCTGCCCGCCTCTACTGGCCCGCCATGTTCGACGACCTGCGCGCTGTGACGCCGCCGTTCCGCCGCCGGCCGGGCGAGCCGGACGCCAAACCGCCGAACAACCTGCTGGACTACGGCTATGCCGCGCTCCGGGCGGCGATGGCACGGGCGACCGTCTCGGCGGGGCTGCTTCCGGCGCTCGGCATCCGCCACCACCACCGGGCCAACCCCTTCTGCCTCGCCGACGACCTCGTGGAGCCGCTCAGGCCGCTCGTGGACGCCCGGGCCAGGACGCTCGCCGCCGAGGGTCGCCTCTGGCTGGACCAGCCCACCAAGGCCGAACTCCTCCTGCTCCTCACCGCGACAGTCCGCATGGGGGACCGCACCGGGCCGCTCCAGGTGGCGGCGACGGCCTACGCCGCATCATTCGCGCGGGCGCTGG
>JAHCJE010000098.1 GCA_026128865.1 Phycisphaeraceae bacterium
GCCGCCGCGTCCGCCACGACCACTCCAGCGACGGATCGAACACCGTGATCCGCGCCGTCTCGACCATCTGCGACGCCGTCCGGTCCATCAGCACCCGCTCCTGGCGAATCCGCAGCAGCCGCTCCAACTCCTCCCGCACCGCCTCGATCGGCGTCCCGTCCCCTTCCGTCCGCTCCTCCAGCATCAAGAGCGCGTACCCGCTCTCCAGCGCGACCACCGGACTCAGTTCTCCCGGCCGCAGCGCGTCCAGCGATCGCCGCACCGACACCGGGTACGCCGGGTCCGCCGGGCTGATCGGCTCCAGCAGCCCCCCCCTCGGCCCCGAAGCGTCGCTCGACCGCGCCACCGCCTCCTCGATGAACGCCGCGCGCCGATCCGTCGCCCCCTCCACGCGCGAGCGCGCCTGCGCCGCTTCTCGCTCGCTCGACACCACGATGATCCTCGCCCGGCACCGCGGCCCGTGCCGAACCGCGTGCGCCGTCCGCACCTGCTCGTCCGTGATCACAACCTCCCCCTGCACCAGTTGCCGCAGCATCGCGTTGCGCCGCAGCAGCCCGTCGAACCGCTCCGGCCCCAGCCCGCGTGAACGCCGGATCCGCGACAGCATCTCCGACGCCGAGTCGCTCCCCGCCCCCTCCGCCGACAGCGACCGTTCCACCAACTCCCGCTCCCGCCGCAGGTCCGCCTCTGTCAGCCGAAGCCCGCGCCGCGCGAACTCAGCCTCTACGAGCCGGCTCAGCGCGATCTCCTCGATCGCCGCCGCCCCCGCCGCCTCCGACAGAATCGCCCGCATCTCATCCCACGACACCGGCTCGCCGTCCACCATCACCGGGGGTCGCTCAACTGCTGTCGGCTGCCGCCCGGCCGACACCTGCCGTTCCGATGCCTCCAGACCCCGCAGGTCGCGGGCGTTCGGCCCCTCACGGGTCTGGCTCTGGCTTGTGCATGCCGCCAGCAGGCAGCACCCAATCACGACTGCGAAGGTCCGAGGCAACCCACTCGAAGGCATCAACCGGTTGTGGCTCATGCCCCGATCAGAGGGGCACTCACCCCGTGAGGTCAACCGATTCACCGCTGCGGGGTGTATCGTGAAGCGGGCGCGGCCATTGCCGGACATGCCCCACGCCCACTGATGGCCGACCACGACCCCTCAACCCGTGCCGCACCGCGACCGCAGCCGCGGGTCGTGCTCTGCCCCTACTGCGGCTCGCGCTCACGCGATCCCCACCGCTGCGAGTCCTGCGCCGGCTACTTCGACCCCCTCTCCCGCCAGGCCACCCAGAACGCGATGGGCCCCTGGTTCATCCGCGACGACGCCCAGCCCTTCCGCCCCGGCTGCTCCTACGACACGCTCCGGACGCTCATCCGTCGCGGCAAGGTCGGCCCGGAGACGCCCATCCGTGGCCCTACCACTCGGCAGTTCTGGGTGCTCGCCAAGCGTTGTCCCGCAGTCGCCAACCTCTTCGGCATCTGCCACGCCTGCGCGCGACCGGTCGAGCCGAGCGACCGCGCCTGCCGTCACTGTGGGGCATCATTCGAGCCGCCGGATGACCGTCAGCAGCTCGGCCTGGGGAGCGTGCGTCTGCTCCCGGGGCACGCTCCACCGGAACAGGTCGCGGCGTTGAGCGACGCCTTCGTGGGGCACACGCGAGAGGACGTGGGGGAAGTGCGGAACGACCCGGAGCCATGCGCAGCGAACACGACCGTGCAAGTCGAGGTGATCGCAGAGTCCGCAGCCCGCTTGAGGGCGATCGAGATGACCGTTCGCACCCTCCGCCGTTCGCGAACCGTCTACTTCACCGTCGCTCTCTTGTTGCTGCTGACGACGGCCTTGATCTTCGCGTCCCCTTCTCTCGGGATCGGACTCGGCGCCCTGGATCGATGGCTTGGTCGTAGGGCGGGCGGGGGAGCGACAACGCTCCGGCAGCCGGATCTCTCGAGCGACGGAGTGCCCACGATTCGGCCTGCGCCGTCAGGAGAATCGCAGGAGCGCCTGCAGGAACCGGTCGGCGGGGTTCCGCAGGGAGAAGAGGCGGATCCGAAGCCCGATGCCGCGCCGCATGTAGAGGGAGAGGCTCGCTCCGAGGCTCCCTCGATGGTCCGTCTTCGCCGCCTTGCGACCTCCGGGTCGGTCGCGGAGCTTGAGGAGGCAGCAACCGTGGCCGATCAGGCGGTCACGGAGGGGGCTGCGCGGTCGGAGGTGACCGCTGTTCTGGAGGGGGTTCGAATGCGGTTGGAGTGGCTCGCGCTGCGCGGCCTCCCCTGACGTAACGGAGGGTTTTGTTTGGTATCATACCTTTGAATTTTGAGAGAATGTCCGGGAATTGGCCGATCCGGGACTAGACAGACGGCGGAAGTTCCGTTAGGTTTGCGCAACGGGGGGGGAATTCTGCACGCCGCATTCGCGGCATACGGAGGCCTGCCATGATGAGGTTGTCGAATCGCCGCGGGGCTGGTTTCACGCTGATTGAGTTGCTGGTCGTGATCGCGATCATCGCGCTCCTGATCGGTCTCCTGCTGCCCGCGCTCGGTGAGGCGCGTCGCGCGGCCCGGCTCGCCATCTGCCTGTCAAACCAGAACCAGATGGCGACGGCTACGCACAGCTACTCCGCGGACTTCCAGGACCGCGTGCGTTCGTTCACGTGGACTGTGAACCGATGGGACCGGAACACGTGGACCGATCTGCAGGGGCCGTATACGTTCGACGTCGAGGCGGCTGCACGGCAGGCGGTGGACATCATCCGCCGCCGCACCGGCCGCGATGACTTCCCCATGATCCTGAACTGGATCCCACACATCCTGTACACCCACCTCGTGATCAACGACTACCTCGCGCAGCGTCTGCCTGAGAAGATGGTCGTCTGCCCCGAGGACCGGTTCAGGAACAACTGGCAGATCAGGCCTGTCGAGTACTTCGATGAGGGCTTCTGGGCCCCGAACCAGCCTACACACTTCTTCGCCTACAACAAGCGCTGGCCCTACAGCTCGAGCTATGTCCCGGGCATCGCCACCTTCGACCGCGCCCACAGCATCAACATCCGCGCGGGCGACAACAAGCGGACGAGGAACGGCACCGCTCACAACAACTACATCGTGAACTCGGACAACGGCATGCTCGGCGGCGTCAAGATCGCCGACGTTCAGAACCCCGGCGGCAAGGTGGACTTCTACGACACACACCAGCGTCACTTCGGCAAGAAGGCCCTCTACTTCCCCGAGCCTGAGGTCAAGACCATCGTCGGCTTCTTCGACGGCTCCGTCGCCGTCCGCCAGACGCAGGACTCGAACCTCGGCTGGAACCCGCTCGTCCCGAGCGCGGCCGACTACTGGGTGCCCTACCAGCCCGCGGTTTCCGGCAACGAGATCTACGAGGAGCCGAACAAGAACGGCGAGGCGAGCAAGAACCTTCGTCAGGTCTGGAACTACACCCGCGGCGGCCTCCAGGGTGTGGACTTCCACGGCCAGCCCATCAACACCGGCCAGCCGAAGTAATCCGAACCGACGACAGCACGCTCTTCACGAAAGGCCCGGCTCCATGCCGGGCCTTTATTTCGTTACCGCTCACCCGCGCGCCGCTCGGGGTCGTGGTGCGGCGCGGTTGGGCGTGGGGTGGTCAGCATGAGTATGGGACATTCCCTGACGGCCGGGCCGAAGGTCGTCGCCGTGCGGTTCTGGATCGGCAGGCAGGACGGGCGAGGCTCTGTCAAGGCCCGGCGGAGCTCACGAAGGACAAATGGCACGCGCACGCGGAGATTCCGTCGCCGGTGCCTGAGGGGAGCAAGCTGTGGGTGGAGATCGAGGCCGCGGGCGGGGAGATCGTCGTGGCCGGGTTCGACCCCGGAATGAACTGAATCATCCCTGCTTCCGATCGGAACAGGTCTGTCAATCGGAGCGCCCCGCGGGCGATGGCGGCGAGCGACCGAGCCGAACCGTTCAGCAAGGGGGAAATGGCAAAGGGGAAAGGGGAAAAGGGCAACCGGGCGCGGAGTGGGATTCAGGGCGTTGCCGCGTGCCAGGCGTTGCCGTTGCGCTCGACGCGGCGGTAGAGGGTGTCGCGTTCGATGGGGTTGAAGCCGGCTTCGCGGATGGCTTTCTGGAGTGTCCAGACGTTGACTTCCTGGTGGGTGGTCGCGCCGCCGACTTTGGTGATGTCGTACCAGACGACGGTGCCGTCGATGTCGTCCGCGCCGCACTGGAGCATGAGCTGGGCCATGGCGAGGGTCTGCATGATCCAGAAGGCCTTGACGTGGGGGAAGTTGTCGAGCATGAGGCGTGCGACGGCGAGTGTGCGGAGGTTTTCGATTCCGCCGGGGCCGGGGAGGCGTTCGAGTTCGCTGCCATCGGGGAAGAAGGGGAGGGGGATGATGGTCTGGAAAGAGCCGCGGGCTGGGGTCCGGGCGAGCGCCTCGTCCTGTGCGCGTCGGAGCATGTCCATGTGGACGAGTCGTTCGCGTCGGTCCTCGACGTGGCCGTAGAGGATGGTGGCGTTGGTGTTGAGGCCGAGTTCGTGCGCGGTGCGGTGGACGTCGAGCCAGACGTCGGAGCGGATTTTGCCTTTGAAGGCCTCGTCGTGGACGCGGTCGTCGAAGACCTCCGCGCCGCCGCCGGGGAGCGAGCCGAGGCCGGCTTCGATGAGGCGTTCGAGAACCCAGCGGATGCCTTCGCTGCGGTCGGACTGCTTGTAGACCTTGGCGATCTTCGCGAGGTGGACGATTTCGACGGCAGTGAAGGCCTTGATGTGGAGGGGGCTGGGACGGTGGGCACGACCATCGTGCCGCGGGCGATCCTCGTGGTTCGGAGGGTGGCTGACGGGCACGACGGTCGTGGCACAAGCCTTGGTCGCCTCGTCGCGGATGGCGGCGAGCATGTCGGTGTAGTACTCGAATGGGAGGTAGGGGTCGAGGCCGCCGACGATGTGGACTTCGGTGGCGCCGGCTTCGATGGCGCGGCGGGCCTCGGCGCGGGCGTCGTCGAGGGAGCGGGTGTAGGCGTGGGCGTCGCCGCGCTTGGCGTAGAAGTCGCAGAACTTGCAGGAGAGGGCGCAGACGTTGGAGTAGTTGAAGTGTCGGTTGACGTTGTAGTAGGCGGCGTCGCCGTGGAGGCGGCGGCGGACGGTGTCGGCGAGTTCGCAGACGGTCCAGATGTCGGGGGTGCCGTAGAGGAGATCGCCGTCGTCGAGGGTGAGGCGTTCGCCGGCGAGGATCTTGTCGCGTATGGCGTCGAGGCGCGGGTCGGCGGAGGGCGGGGCGGCGGGAGCGGGGAGTGTCGCTGCAGGCATGGGGTATTGTCGGCCCGGAGCGCCACGGTTTCGACCCCGGCCACGTAGACTGCCCCCCTTGGGTACGACACCACGTCCTCGGCTCCCGATTGCGCTCCCGGGCGGGCATTTCATGGGGCTTGCGCCGCTGGACGTGTGGGCGCGGCTGCTCTGGGTGTGCCGGTTTCGTGTCCGGCCGCGGTACTGGCCGCGGCTGGCGGCGGCGGTGGCGACGAGCGTGCTCGCGACGGCGATCACGCTGCCGGAGCGGGTGTTGCTCTGGCCGTGGCTCGCGTGGCGGTTCCGGGGGCGCGAGGCGAGGTTCGTGCCGCGGCGGGATGTCGTGGTGGTGCTGGGGTATTTCCGGTCGGGGACGACGCACCTGCACAACCTGCTGGCGACGCATCCCGACGTGGTGACGCCACGCTGGGTGCAGGCGATGTCGCCGCAGGGGTTCTGGTTGTCGTGGGCGTTCCTTGGATGGGCGCTGGTCCCGTTTCTGCCGAACACGCGGCCGCAAGACGGCGTGGCGTTCGGGCCGGACTGGCCCGCGGAGGACGACTTTGCGCACAACAACTGGGCGCTGGCGTCGAGCCTGCCGGGCCGGCTGGTGCTGGTGCGGGAGCGCGAGCGGTGGGGTCGCTTCGATTCACTTGAGGGGTTGACATCGGGGGAGTTGGGTCGCTGGCGGCGTGCGGCGGCGGCGTTCGCTTGGAAGGTGAGCGCGGGCAGGGGGGGGCGAACGCTGGCGCTCAAGTCGCCGAGCCACACGGGGCGGGTGCGGGAGTTGGACCGCCTGTTCGGGGGGCGGGTGCGGTTCGTGCACATCATGCGGCGGGCGGAGGACGTGGTGCGATCGAACGTGGCGATGCACCGGCGGCTGGTGGGGCAGGTGCTCCAGGCTCTGCCGGGGGATGAGGCGTTGCACGAGCGGATCGTCGCGGAGTATGTGGAGGCTGAGCGGCGGTTCCTGCGGGATGCGCGCGAGTTGGGGCTTGGGCCGGATCGGCTGGTGCGGATGCGGTACGAGGGGCTGGTGGGCGAACCGATGGCGGAACTGGAGCGCGTTTGTCGGTCGCTCGGGCTGCGTTGGGACGAGACGGTTCGCGCACGGGCAGAGCGGTACATCCTGGCGGTGGGTGAATACCGGGCGACGAGGCACAAGGGCGTGAGCGCCGACCCGCGGCTCGAAGCGATCGAGCGGGAGTTGGCGGCGGGCGTGCCTGAACTCGGATCGGTTCGAGAGAGCCGGGGCGGGAATGGGGCGGGGGTGCGTGTCGCACCGCGGCGAATGCTCGGGGTGATCGGGGGGGTGATCGGCGCGGCAGCGGGTCTGAGCGTGTGGTTCCTCGCCGCGCACTACACCGAAAACCGGCTGGACTCGCTGGCCTGGCCGGTGGGGGCGATCGCGGGTTCGTTGGCTGTCCGCCTCGCCGGTCGGGGCGATTGGCGACTCGGCGTGTGGGCGGCGGTCGCGACGATGGTGGCGTACGCGGCGTCGGTGTGGTTCCTGCCGGAAGTGGCGAGCGGGTGGACGGGGCAGGATCGTCTTCGGAACATCCGGACGGAGTTCGGTGGGTTGCACGGTGCGTACCTTTGGATGCTGTTCGGCTTGCTCGCCTCGTACCGGTTCGCATCACGGGCGTTCGTGCGGCCGCCGGGGATGGGTTGAGGTCGGCTGCCAGATCGGCAGGCGGTGGCGGCGTCGGGCACCGGTCGGCGGAGCGTGCGGCCGGATCGCGGGTGTCTCCGGGCGGTTGGGCTGGCATCGTCCTTGCCAAACGTGAGGTTGAGCGGTCTGCCACGGTTGCCGTGGGACTGACTCGGAGGTGTACGCCATGTCGAAGATCATCGGGATCGACCTGGGCACGACGAACTCTGTCGTCGCCATCATGGAGGGCGGCCAGCCCAAGGTTCTCATCAACTCGTCGGGCAACCGGACCACGCCGTCGGTGGTGGCGTTCACGGACAAGGGCGAGCGGCTGGTCGGTCAGCCGGCGAAGCACCAGCAGGTGACGAACCCGAAGAACACGGTCTACTCGATCAAGCGGTTCATGGGGCGCCGGCACGAGGAAGTGACGGACGAGGAGAAGCGCGTGCCCTACGAGGTGCTCGGGGCCGCGGGGGATTTCGTGCGGGTGAAGGTGCGGGACAAGGAGTACACGCCGCAGCAGATCTCGGCGTTCATCCTGCAGGACCTGAAGAAGGTGGCGGAGGACTACCTTGGCGAGAAGGTTGACCGTGCGGTGATCACGGTGCCGGCCTACTTCAACGACTCGCAGCGTCAGGCCACGAAGGACGCGGGCGAGATCGCGGGGCTGAAGGTCGAGCGGATCATCAATGAGCCGACCGCGGCCGCGCTGGCGTACGGGCTGGACAAGAAGAAGAACGAGAAGATCGCGGTGTTCGACCTGGGCGGCGGGACGTTCGACATCTCGATCCTGGACGTGGGGGACGGGGTGTTCGAGGTGCTGAGCACGAACGGTGACACGCACCTGGGCGGCGACGACTGGGACCAGCGGCTGATCGACTTCATCGCGGGCGACTTCAAGGCCCGGGAGGGGATCGACCTGCGCGGCGACGCGATGGCGATGCAGCGGCTGAAGGAGGCCGCGGAGAAAGCGAAGATCGAACTGTCGACCATGCAGGAGACGACGGTGAACCTGCCGTTCATCACGGCGGACCAGCACGGTCCGAAGCACCTGCAGGTGACGGTGACGCGGAGCAAGTTCGAGTCGCTGTGCGAGGACCTGTGGAAGCGGCTGCGCGACCCGTGCCTGAAGGCTCTGAAGGACGCGAAACTGGACCCGTCGAAGATCGATGAGGTGGTGCTGGTGGGCGGCTCGACGCGGATGCCCAAGGCGCAGCAGATCGCGCGGGAGATCTTCGGGAAGGAGCCGAACAAGAGCGTCAACCCCGATGAGGTCGTGGCGATCGGGGCGGCGATCCAGGGCGGCGTGCTGCAGGGCGAGGTCAAGGACGTGCTGCTGCTGGACGTGACGCCGCTCTCGCTGGGCGTGGAGACGCTCGGCGGGGTGATGACGCGGCTGATCGAGCGGAACACAACCATCCCGACGAGCAAGAAGGAGGTCTTCTCGACGGCGACGGACAACCAGCCGAGCGTGGAGATTCACGTGCTGCAGGGCGAGCGTGAGTTCGCCCGGGACAACCGGACGCTGGGGCGGTTCACGCTGGACGGCATCCCGCCCGCGCCTCGGGGGCTGCCGCAGATCGAGGTGGAGTTCGCGCTGGACGCGAACGGGATCTTGCAGGTGACGGCGACGGACAAGGCGTCGGGGAAGAGCCAGAACATCCGGATTGAGAACTCGGGCGGGCTTCAGAAGGACGAGATCGAGCGGATGAAGCGCGACGCGGAGGCGCACGCCGAGGAGGACCGCAAGCGGCGCGAGTTGGTCGACGCGAAGAACCGGGCGGACTCGCTGGTGTACCAGACGCGCAAGGCGCTGGACGAGCACGGCGGGAAGGTGTCGGCGGAGGTGCGTGCCCGGATCGAATCGGCGGTGAGCAACCTCGAGAGCAAGATCAAGGGCGACGATAAGGCGGCGATCGAGGCCGCGGTGCGGGAGTTGGAGACGGCGTCGTCGGAACTGGGGCGGATCATCTACGAACAGGCGGCGAAGAGCGCGGGCGGTGTGTCGGGTGAGTCTCCGGAAGGCTCGTCCGGCGGCAAGGGGGACGACGTGATCGACGCGGAGTTCGAGGTGAAGGACGACCGTTGATCGACTGCGGTTGATCGGCATTCATGGACGCAACCACGCCCCGGGGATCGCTCCTCGGGGCGTGGCACTTGTGGGGTCGGGGGTCGCGTCGATCAGGCGGCCCTGCGGCGGCGGACGCAGAGGAACGCGCCGGCGGAGAGCAGGGCGAGCGTGCCGGGCGTGGGCACGAGTGTGAAGGTGATCATCGCGGACCAGTCCTTGAAGGCGTTGAGGTGCTCGTTGGCGAGGGCGTCGTTGACGAGTTTCTGGAGTGCGGCGTCGGTGGCGCGGAGGTCGCCGATCTTGGAGACGCCGCGGTTGCCCGTGCCGTCCGCGCCGTCGTAGCGCCAGTCGAAGGCGGTGAGGAGTCCGAACTGGGTCTTGCCTTCGAAGTTGACGGAATCGTGGTCGCGGACAACGAGGATGTTGGTGAAGTCGAGGAAGTCGCCCTTGGGCGCCTTGGGGTAATCGATGAACATGGACCACTTCTCGTCCTCGCGGATCGCGCCGCCGTCGAACTTGTTGGCCTGCCACTCGTTCTTGAAGTGGTAGTAGTAGGGGTAGTCGTCCTCGGGGCTGCCGGAGACGTCGCCGGTCTGCGGGTCGATGGCGGGCGCGCCCTTGGGGAAGAGGGGCTTGTAGCCGTCGGAGAGGTCGCGGACGACGTTGACGTAGTCGAAGTCGTAGTGCTTGTCGAGGAAGGCGAAGTCCTTGTGGAACTCGAACTTCGAGCTGACGGCGTTGGCGTTGCCCTTGTAGCCGGAGGCCGCGTTGATGGTGCCGATCTTCTGTGGCTTGTCGAAGCCCTTGACGCTGGCCATGACGTCCACGGCCAGGGGGTCGCCCGCGAGTGCGAGGCAGGCGGCTTTGGCGATGGTCGCCGCCGCGATGAGAAGTGCGAGAGTTCCGCGATTCCGGGTGGTGCTGCGTGCCATTGTTTCGCTCCGTTTGCTGCTGCGTGCCGGGGTTCGGCCCTTTGCCATCCCCTCTCGGGGAGGAACGGAGGCCGTGCCCGCGGCTCACGCGCCGGAGCGAAGAAGTTCGGAGATGGCCGCGGCCAAGGCTCGGGCGGCGTTCCCGCGGTGGCTGACGCGGTTTTTTTCTTCGGGTGGGAGTTCCGCGCTGGTGCGGGTGAAGTCTGGGGCGACGAGGAAGAGGGGGTCGTAGCCGAAGCCGTTCGAGCCTCGGGGGACCTGGCCCGGGATGCCGATGCGGCCTTCAAAGGTACCGCGGACAACGGCAACAAGCCCGCAGGCGGACTTTTCAAAGGGATTCCGGCCTTCATTCGTTGGGCTGGGGCCTTGATCCCTCGGGGCGGGGCCATTCAGGCCCCTTCTCCGCCTCTCCCTCTCCTCAATCTCCTCCCCCGCCATGAACGGGTACTTGCGCCAGTCATCAACAAGCCCTGCCCGGATCGGGTTCATCCCCGTGTATTCAACAATCTCGGCGTACTCGTCGGCCGACCGGATGATGCGATCGAAGTACTCGTCCTGCCAGAAAGGTCCGGACGTGTTTCGAAGTGCATTGATCTTTCTGGCCGTGAACCCCTTGACGCTTTGCATAAGCCACGGAATCGACACCCACTCGTCATTCGTTGCACGGAGCGGGGTGACGATCATGTGAACATGGTCGGGCATCACAACGACAAGATGAACACGCACTCGGAGTTGATGCCAATGCATGCTGGCGGCGAGCACGATCGCACGCTCAGCCTCGGTCAGGGAGCCTGAGCGGACGCAGAAAGTCAGGAAGTAGGTGGAGCCACCATGTTCCCAGTGTGGGAGGAGGTCGGAGGTGCGCGTGTGCAGACCTGCTGGGGTGAGCCAGCGTTTGGCGAGGGGGGGAGGGGCGGAGACGGGGCCTGAAAGGCCCCGCCCCCGGGAGGGTGGAGGACCCGCCAGTGCCATCGCACAGACGAATCTCGCCCCCCGACGCTCGGGCGGCACGTCCCGCAGCTCGCGCAGCAGGCGTTGATTGTTGAGGCGGTCGCGTTCGGCGCGGGGGAGGTCGGTCTCGCGGCCGTCGGAGTGGTAGCGGGCGCTGATGACGCCGGGCGCGCCGGCGAGGGCATCGACTTCGAGGCCGGAGTCGTCGGCGAGGCAGAGGAGGCCGGTGCGGTCTGCGTAGGCGAGGGCCTTGAGCGCGGCGTTCTCTTCGAAGGTTGAGCCGGGTTCGTCGGGTTCGGGGCCGGTGTCGCCGGCTTCGGCGAGCGAGAGGAGTTCGATGCCGAGCGGTCCGAGGATGGCGCGGAGTTCCTCGACCTTGTGCGGGTTGCCGGTGGCGACAACGATCGGTCCCATCGGGGGGAGGATAGAGCCGGGCGGCGGGTAGGCTTGGCGCATGAGCAGGCGAGATCGGGGCGAGATTGCACGTGCGGCGGCGGACGCGATCGAGCGTGCTGGCGCGTCGGGATTCGAAGGGATGCCCGCGTTGGTCGGCTTTGACGGGTTCGTGGACTCGATTATCCGGGTGGTCGATCGCCGTCGGAGCATGGACGGGGCGGACTTCGAGCGGATCGGGACGATCGGAGAGTTCGCGGGGCGGTGCGCGGCCGCCGCGGGGCGCAGCACGAACATGGAGTTGTGGGTGGACGAGGACCGTTTCGGCGGGAACGGGCCGCTGACGGCGGGGGCGTTGGGGCGGCTGGGGGTGCCGGTGTGCTTCATCGGGGCGGTGGGGCGTGAGGACGATCCGACGCGAGTCGCACCGATTTACGAGCCGTTCGCGACGCGGTGCCGGGAGGTGGTGAGCGTCGCGGCGCCGGGGCACACGGACGCGCTCGAGTTCGACGACGGTAAGATCATGCTCGGCAAGACGCGGAACGTGCAGGCGGTGACGTGGGATCGGATCGTGGGGACGGTGGGCGTGGACGGCGTGCGACGGCGGGTGGAGGCGGCCGGGCTGATCGTGATGGTGAACTGGTCGCTGTGCGGGGGCGTGCCGGGGATCTGGGAAGGGCTGATCGGCGAGGCGCTGCCTGGGCTTGCGACACGTGGGGGCGGGCGGCGCGTGCTGATCGACATCTCCGACCCCGCGAAGCGGAGCGACGGTGACCTGCGTGATGCGCTGGCGACGATGGCGCGAATGAACGCGCTTGTGCCCGTGACGCTGGGGCTGAATCTGGCGGAGGGGGAGCGGATCGCGCGTGTGCTCGGCGCGGCGAGCACGGAGGACAGCGCGACCTACGGCGAGTCGGTGGTGCGGCTGGCGTTGAACGTGCGCGAGCGTGCGGGGCTGGCTTGCGTGGTGGTGCACGTGCGCGAGGGCGCGGCGGGTGCAACGGATGGCGGTGCGACGGCGTGGTTTGACGGGCCGTTCACGGCGCGGCCGCGCCTCTCGACGGGGGCGGGGGACCACTTCAACGCGGGATTTGGGCTGGCGCAGGCGTTGGGGTTGGCGCTGGATGAGTGCCTTGCGGTCGGGTGCGCGGTGAGCGGGGCGTACGTGCGCGACGCGGAGTCGCCGACGGTCGGGCGTTTGGCGGGCTTTCTGCGAGCGTTGCCGGCGCCGGAGAGGGGGTAGGTGGGTGAGAACCGCTCCCTGACGGTCGCGGCTCGTTTGGAGTGACTCGGTGATCGCTCGTGGGGGCCTAGAGTTCGCTCATGCCCCATCCGTTGCTCGATGCGCTCGGCGTCGCCGGCCACCCGCGCGTGGTGGAGGCCGGCGCGGCGCGGGGCGCGGGGTTCGTCGTCTCGACCAATCCCGCGACGGGCGAGCCGATCGCCGGCGTTCGCTTGGACGATGGTGCGTCGTGCGAGCGCACGATCGGGGAAGCGGACGCCGCGTTCAGGCGGTGGCGCGAGGTCCCGGCCCCAGTGCGCGGGCAGGTCGTGCGGGCGATCGCGGACGAGTACCGGCGCCTGCGCGAGCCGCTCGGTCGGCTGGTGAGCCTCGAGGTCGGGAAGATCGCGTCCGAGGGCGTGGGCGAGGTGCAGGAGACGATCGACATCGCGGACTTCGCGGTGGGGCTGTCGCGGCAGTTGCACGGCTGCACGATGCCGAGCGAGCGTCCGGGGCACCGGATGTACGAGCAGTGGCTGCCGCTGGGCGTGGTCGGTGTCATCACGGCGTTCAACTTCCCGAACGCGGTGTGGGGCTGGAACGCGATGCTGGCGGCGGTGTGCGGGGATTCGGTGGTGTGGAAGCCCAGTTTGCTCGCGCCGCTGACGGCGATCGCGACGAACGCGGTCGCGGAGCGGGTCGCGGCGTCGATGGGGCACGAGGGCGTGTTCCGGCTCGTGATCGGGTCGGATGAGGAGGTGGGCGAGCGGCTGATCGCGGATCGGCGGTTGCC
>JAHCJE010000099.1 GCA_026128865.1 Phycisphaeraceae bacterium
CCCCCCCCCCCCCCCCCCCCCCCCCAGTGACGGAGTGACGGAGTGGAATCGAATAGTTGCTTTGTGATCTGTTGATCTGTTGATCTGTTCATCTGCTGATCTGCTGATCTCGTAATCCCATGTCGCAGGCAGTCACTCGATATCACGCATTGTTCGAGGCCGTCCGCTCCAGGCGGCGTCGGCCCGAGGTGCACAAGGGCCTTGACGGACTGGCGGTGCGCGCGGGCGTGAAGGCCCGGCAGATGCGCGTGCGGCGTGCGTGGTTCACTCGGCAGGCGGAACTGATCGACGATCTCGCGCCGCCGATCCGGGCGCTCTCCGAGGCCGCGCTCGACGACAGCATCCGCGAGGTGCGCGAACGGTTCGTGCGAGGTCGGGCCGACGACTCGCTGGTCCGGCGCGGCATGGCGCTGGCGCGCGAGGCCGCCCGCCGCGAGACCGGCGAGGAGGCCTTCGTCGTGCAGTTGATGGGCGCGCTCGCGCTCTACCACGGCCGCGTCATCGAGATGCTGACCGGCGAGGGCAAGACGCTCACCGGCTCGATCGCCGCCCCGCTCATCGCCTGGCGTCGCCGCCACCTGCACGTCTTCACGGTGAACGACTACCTCGCGCGGCGCGACGCCGAGAGCCGCCGACCGATCTACCGCCGCTGCGGCCTGGACGTCGGCGCGATCCAGCAGGAGATGGACTCCGCGGCGCGGTTCGACGTCTACGCCCGCGCGATCGTCTACGGCACGCCCAAGCAGATCACCGCCGACTACCTGCGCGACCAGATCCGTCTCGGCGAACTGAACAGCGCGTGGGCGGGCAGGCAGCGGCTGATGCTCTCCGGCGAAGGGGGGGGGCCGCTTGTGCCGGGGCTGCAGGCCGCGCTGGTCGACGAGGCCGACGCCGTGCTCATCGACGAGGGCGTCGTGCCCCTCATCATCGCGCGCAGCCGGCGCGAGGACGACATGTCCGAGGTGTACCAGCAGGCCGCTGCGATGGCCGCGAAACTCGACGAAGGGCCGGACTACAAGATCGACTACCTCCGGCGCCGCGCGGAACTGAAGAGCCGCGGCGAGCACCGCCTCTCGCAGATGTTCCAGGGCCTGGACCAGCCGATCTGGCGGGCCGCGCGCCGGGCCGAGGAACTCGTCCGCCAGGCGCTCGTCGCGCGCCACTGCTACCGCCACGGCCAGCACTACCACGTCGTCGATGGACGCGTCGTCATCGTGGACGAGTACACGGGCCGATTCCTGCCCGATCGCTCGTGGGAGCACGGCCTGCACCAGGCCGTCGAGGCGAAGGAGGGGCTGACCGTCACCGCCGACCGCGAGACGCTCGCTCGCATGAGTTTCCAGCGGTTCTTCCGCAGTTACCCGTTCCTCTGCGGCATGACGGGCACGGCCGCCGACGCCACCGGCGAGATCGAGCACGTGTATTCGCTCCCGGTCGTGGTGGTGCCGACGAACCGCCCCGTGATCCGCGAGCAGTGGCCGCGCCGAATCTTCCGCACCGCGCAGGCGAAGTGGTCGGCGATCGTCGAGTCGATCGAGGAGGTCCACGAGGCCGGCCGACCGATCCTCGTCGGCACGCGGTCGATCGCGGCGAGCGAACTGCTGAGCGAGCGGCTGACGCAGCGCGGCCTGCCGCACGTCGTCCTCAACGCCCTGCACGACAAGGAGGAGGCGGAGATGATCGCCCAGGCCGGGCGCGGCACGACCAACGAATCCCCCGCGCCCATCACGGTTGCGACGAACATGGCCGGGCGCGGCACGGACATCGTGCTCGAACCCGAGGCCAGGGCCGCGGGCGGGCTGCACGTGCTGCTCACCGAGATGCACGCCGCCAAGCGCATCGACCGCCAGTTCATCGGGCGCGCCGGGCGACTGGGCGACCCCGGCTCGGCCCAGGTCTTCTGCTCGCTGGAGGACGAACTCGTCATCCAGCACGCCCGCGACCTCGCCCCGGTGCTGCTCCGCAGAACCCACGCCGAGGAACTCTCACACGTCCGCTCGGCCCACGCCATGATGCGCCACGCCCAACGCCGCGGAGAGGCATTCGCCCGCCGGAACCGTGCGGCCGTGCTGCGCCAGGACGACTGGATGGACCAGTACCTGCCGGGTCGGTGACGACGGACCAAACCGTCCGAGTGCGGCCGACCGACCGCGGCCGACGGCGCCGTCGGCTACGAGAAGCAGCCCCGCATCGCCAACGGGCGTCGCGGACCCTCTCGGCGAGGAGAGCAGCTGCTTGCCCGCATCCGCGGTCTCCTTCGCGGTTCGATGCCTGATCTGAAGAAGCGCGGCCCGATACCCCGATGCCGGGTGGACTGTCCCGGGCGGCGGATCATGGGCTTGCGCTGCCGCATGGAACTCGGCGAGGAGCGCCCCCGCGTCCTCGACACGCGCGAGCCAGGCCGCCGACGAGATCGGGACGACGCTGAGTGGTCGTCGCCGCTGAGTCACACTGTCGCAAACCCACGCGAAAGAAGGAGGCGGTTCGTCAACGACCAGATCTCATCGTCGGTCACGCCCGCGCCGTGCCCGAGCGTCACCTCGCCGGTCAGCCGCGAACGGTCATACTCGATGTTCACGCGCAGACGCTGCGAGGCAAGATCGACGAGCCTCGCGAGTTCGACCTGCTCGGAGAGTTCGGTGCGGGGGACGGGCTGGGAGACGGCCAGGTGTGCGGCGGCAACGATGGCCATGATGGAGATGAACACCCTAAGCGGGTGTCGCCCCGAAACCCGGCGCGAGGTGGCTGTTCGCTGCCGACGCACGGCGGGAGCATACAGCGATCCGCCGTCGGCGTGCAACCCGTGCTCCGGCAGGTGGGCGGGAAGGTGGCGACCGGAACGTCTTCACTATTTATCGAACACGCCTCACGAAACGGCTTCGTATCGTAACGTGTTGCGGCGCACGGGCCTACTGCCTCGGGAGAGGGCCCCTGGCAGCCCGCAAAGGACCGCAGAACTCCAAGTTAGAGCATCGTTGTTCAACACTCATTATACTTCTGCTGAAGCATATAAAAGCAGTTACGCGGCCGCACGAGCATCTATGCGATTATTTTTTTTGGAAAGAAAACTCGCTCCGGCGGGGTTGACGCAGCTGCTGGTCATCGGATAGACAGCGCTCTGCGATGCGCCCCCGTCGGCGTTGAGGAGCGAACACCATGACAATGATTCGATTCATCCAGGCGCTGCCGCGGCTCGTGGGCACGGCGTTCGTGCACCGCCAGATTGCCTCCAACGCCGGCGCACGTTCGTCCCCGCCCCGCCTGTACGGCCTAAGCGACCGGATGCGGCCGCTGTGTGCAGCCGCCGTGGGATCGCTTGCCTTGGCGTTCGGCGACGTGGCGGTGGTACGAGGCCAGAGCGCCTGTGAGCGGGACTGCGAATCGAACGCGCAAGAACTGCCGCAGGTCGAACCGGGCATGGGCGACCCCTGCGCGGCTCGGTCATTCGTCGGCATCAATCAGGAAGGCAAGTTCGAGTGGATGTCCGACCCTGGTCCCGCGCCGTTCGCATCGACGTGCTGGTGGTCCGCGGCCGGGTACGAGAACGGTGACGGCATCCCGTTGCTCAATGTTTGGAAGCAAGGCCTGGGACAGCCGAAAGGCGCCCGGCTCGGCATGAATCTCGTCCACATGCTGCCCGCGACCGGGGACTACCCGCCGCCATCGCCAACACTCGGGGGATCGTCGGCGTGCCTGCTGCCTCCCGGAGCCGGCGCCGCGTCCACGTGGTGGAACGGGCTTGGTCGCCCAACCCTTGACGGCGCCGTCGACCTCGTGACGGGCGTGCAGCTGCTCCAAGTGACGGACCTGGAACTTCCGTTCGGCGGCGCGACGTTCCGGTTGAACCGCACGCGCGCCGGTCACCGAATCCATACGCTCATCGACACGATGATCTACACCCCCCACGCCACGGACAGGTGGTGGGACTGGACGGGCATGGGCTGGATGGTGAGCGAGAATCCGATCCTGCTGATCGACTGCGCGCTCCCCGACGCCGTAGGAACAAACCCGACGACCTGCTGGCTGATCCTGGATGCCCACCACTCGATCCCGTTCCAACGGCTGGAGGACACCGGACTGTATGAGGCGCCGCCCCGCTTCCGCGCGAGGATGGAGCACAACGGCACATGGGGCCTGGATGAGCACGACTGTCCCGCCTGGCTGCAGCGGCCGACGCAGTTCGACGTGGTGCTCTACGACGGCCAGCTCAGGTATACCTTCGTCGCCGTCTGGGAGGATGTGCCGCGGAACGTCTGGGACAGTTCGTACGTGCATGAGAACGGGCCGATGGTGGAGACATCGTACAACGACCGGCCGATCATGGAGTTCCCGGGCCCGAACAACACGCCGCACAGTCCATGGGAACACGCCAAGAACCCGGGGTTTGGCATCCCGTACTACGGCCTGTGCGTGCGCGTTTCGGATCGCCACGGGCACTCTGTCGAGATCACATATTGCGATTCGATCCGTCGGAGCCTCGACGACGAGGAGACGGAGGATTGCCACGAGTGCTTCCAGGACTGCCTGTCGAAAGGGCAGATTCGGCACGTCAAGCTGAAGTCCGGCGGCAACACGATGTGGACGCTCGTGTACGTCCACCGCAGGTTCGCACGACTGGTGGTTCTCGACCCGAACGTGCGATGCTGGCTGGAGGATCAGCATCCCGAGCCTCCCCATGACCCGCAGGAAAACCACCTGTACTACGATGGCGACGACGTTTACGCCATGCACGGCACCGTGGCCATCGACAGGATCTACGCGTACGAGGGTGACGTCCCCGACGAACTGATCCCGTGCCTGACGATCTCGCACCTTCACGAGACTGATCTCGAGGGAGGCGAGGACCCTCTCGACGCCTACAACGCGACGGTCGATCCGCAGGACGAGATTCCCGTCGATTGGACGCACCGGGTCGCGTATCACTACCTCACGCTGCACGACACGGCGAACCTCCTCGCCGGCATAGAGGATGTGTATCGCAAGTGCCTTGTGAAGACGTCGGTCACGTCCCGCCCGAGTTCCACGGCGGAGGATGAGATCGTTCGCGACACCGTCTACTGCTACAACGAAGACCTCAGCGGGCACACCAGCCTAGGACGTCTCTTCCGCATCCCTGAGGTCGTCCTTCTTTTTCACGACGACGACATCGCCAGGCTCATCGCGTGGATCGCCGACAAGCAACTGAACATGACCATCACGGTTGATCAGCTGGCCCGCTGGGGCGCTCTGAGCACTCAAGAGCAGAACCTCGCCCGCCAGTTCGCGTCTCTTGAGGCCGTTTCCAGTGCGCTAACGTTCAGCCATTGGCCCACCGGCGCCTCCCCGAGTGCCCCGAAGGCCTCGGTCTTCGTCGCAAACGGGGAGTACCGGCTTCTCCCGGATCGTGTGCACCCGGGCAACTACCTCCGGAACGACAGCGCCGACGTCGTCAACCGCGTGACGATCAACGACGCCTCCGGCTCGCGGCACTACCGGATCCACCGTCTCGCAGCGAACGTTATGGACTGGGGCGTGCCTCCGGATCAGGGGGCATTCCACCTGGTATACCCTCCGGCGTACGGGTCCACCGAACGGTTTGTCACGTTTCGGAGTGCGTTCGTTCATCCCTACCAGTGGCACACGTACCCATACAACGGCACGGACAGCACGCCTCCAGAGTTGATGGAGTTGCCGGTCCTCACCGCGCCGCGGTGGATATCCATCATCGACGAGTTCGCGACGCGTGACGCGGCCGCCGACGAGTTCTCGTACTACTTGGACGACGCCTACTCGGTGAAGCCCGGGCAGGTGAGCCGGCGGATCGTCGAGGTCAATGCGGCCGGCATGGTGCTGCGCGACAGGTTGTGGGAGTTCACGGCTGACCGCTTCGTGCGGAGCGGCGGCGGGCTGGGAGAGGAGTACGTGTACCGCACCGTCGATGAGTACTTCGACGGGACCGGGAAACTCGGCAGCGGCCAGCCCGACCCGTTCGCCGCCGTGCGCCGAGATCTGCTCCCGGTCGAGCGGCGCACCATCGGCTGGGCCGTCGCCAACGCCGGGGAGACCGGGGAGACGGCCGGGTTGATCCACGTGTTCGAGTACGACGTGCTCGGCGGGCAGGCGAGTTTCAACGAGGTACCGGCGTCCTCCCGCGTGCAGCTGGTCGCCGAAGGCGTGCGTCGGGGGACGAACGGCGGACCGATCCTGTACACGCGGCAGCTCTTCAGGGACGAGGAGTGCCCGAACTCGGTCCTTTGCCAGGTCGAGTTCCTTGACGCGGCCGATGCGACGGAACTGCTGGAGTCGCCGCCGCCCCTCGGACAGCTGCCCGACGTGAAGGCGACGTGGGTGCTGACCGGCCGTGACGACACGGACACTCTGTCGCCGGTCACGGAGCGACGCGCGAACTGGCGCATGGCGGTCGGGACGCCGCGGCAGGTGCATCCAGGGTCCGCGTGGTACTACCCCGTCGAGCGTGAGTGGTACGACGAGGAGGGGCGTACACAGTGGTCGGCGAACGGCCTGATCACGGACCCCACGGACCCTCCGGCCGACGTCGATAATCCGCTCGCATCGCTCATCCTGACGTACACCGCCTTCGACACCATGGGGCGCACCGAGTTCACCGTACTCGACGCGGATATCGGGGAGCACGAATCGTCCGACCACGAGTCTGTCCACATCGAGAACTGGCCCGACCCGGCCTGGGCGCGGATCGGGACGACGACAGCACCGGCGGCCGTCGTCACGCGGTTTGTGTACGACTCGTGGTTCGGGCTGAAGGACATCTTCCACCACAACGGCCGGCAGATGGCACGCCGGATCATCTGGATCAACGAGCCCATCGATCCGGAGGAGCCCGAGGGGCCGACCCGCGGGTTCGTGCGTGAGTTCGTTTTCAACGATCTCGTCAAGGGCCAGCGCCCGAACGAGTACACCGCGCACTCCCCCGGCGAGGTGAAGGATTACTCCAGCGGCGACATCCGCGACAAGCCCGTGGTGGTGCGCTTGGTGGAGTTCACGTCCGAGCCGTTCAGCCTCGCGTTCGGCCAGTGCGAGGAACCGGCCTACGAGGAGCAGGCCGTCGTTCGGGGCCGCATCGGATCGACCGGGCGGTTCGAGCAGGCCGAAGTGCACGAGCGGGACGCCAGCGGGCAACTGATCTCGGTCGGGATCAAGGCGTACAACGACCTCGGGGAGGTCGTCCGCGAGCGGGACGTTGACGGCACCATCACCCGGACGACGCGCGACTCGTTCCGCAGGGCGCTGCGGACGTACGTGGGGACCGCTGACGTCGCCTGGACGACCGGGGAATACGAGACCGATCCGTACAACATGGTCCTGGTCTCGCGCAGGGAGTACGGCGGCGGGATCAACGACGCGCGGCTGCCGACGGTCGTGCGGCAGTACCGCGGCAACCCGGCGTGGGCGGAGGATTACTACAACGATCCCGAATCCGACGATGACGGGTACGCGACGGTGACGTCGTACGACTGGCGGATGCGGCCCGTGCGGGTGGACTCGTTCGCGCAGGGCGATCCGTTGGACGCCAGCCCGCCGCCGGATCGGCTCTCCACAACGCTGACGTACCTGGACCACGCGGACCGGGTGCGGCTGGTGGTGACGTTCGGAGAGGGCACGCTGGACACGGGGCTGGATGACCTCGACCCGGTCGGGCTGGTGGATGACGAGGCTCTGCCGACACCGGAGGACTTCCTTGCGCTGGATCCGCGGCCGACGTCGCTCGTCGAGATGGTCTACGGCCCCGACGGGACGATGCAGGAGCGGCGGACGTACGACCTCGAGTGGGACGATCAGGGCGATCCGCCGTACCACGCCGAGGTGCAGTATGTGGGCCGCGGCGGGCAGCAGGTGTACTCGCTGCGCCCGAACCAGCCGATCCAGGCGCAGCGGCTGGACAGCCTGGGGCGGGTGGCGTCGTCGGCGACGCTGCTGCCGGGGACGTACGACGCGGGCCGGGGGTACGAACTCACGCGGACGGATTACATCTACGACGCGGACGGGAACGTGATCGACACGCACCGGTGGGTTCGCGTCGAGGACGACCAGGACGACGAACTGTCGGAGGACAACGCCGTCCGCTCGCGCACGGTGAGCTGGTACGACGTGCAGAAGCGGCTCATCGCCACGGCGGAACTGGGGACGGAGCAGAGCGGCGGGTATGTGGCCGGGGCAGCGGTGTATGACCGTCTGTCCGATCCGCCGCCCGCCGCGCCCTACTTCAAGCCAGAGACAGAGGAGTACAGCCGGAGCAATCTGCCCGATGACGCGCAGTTGTGGATTTCGGTCTACGACCGCAAGGGGAGCCTGACGCACTCGATCGATCCGTCCGGGTCGGTGACGTTCAACGAGTATTCCGGCCTCGGCCGCCTGGTGTCCCGGACCGAGAACGCGTACGGAGCGCCCGAACTCCGCCGGACCACGGAGTACGGCCACCGATTCGGGCGAGTGGAGTCGATGCGACACCAGCGCGCGCTGGACGGCTTCTCGGATCCGATCTTCCAGGAAACACGGGTCGTCTACGGCCACGTGGATGACGACCCGGAGGAGTGGTTCCTGAACATCGTCGATGCCGACTTCAACCCCGTCTCCTCCAACAACGGGCTCATCAGCCGCATGCGCCTGCCGGACCCCTCCGAGGGCACGCCGGGCGAGGCGGACGACATCAGCCTTCGGTACACGTTCGGCGGGCAGGTCGCGGAGCGGGTGGACGGGCGTGGGGTGGCGTTGCGGTACCGGTACGACGGGCTCGGGCGGCTCGAATCCGTCGAGGTCGGGCACTACGACGAGTACGAGGTCTTCCAGCCGGGGTACCCGGAGAGCCTCAACCCGCCCGGCGGCGGGGCGCCGCCGGACCGTGCGGGCTATGTCGAGTACGTCTACGACGCGTCGGGCAACCTGACGGACGTGGAGACGTGGACGGCGTGGGAGGAGCCGCGGTCGCTGATCACGCACGTTCGGCGGGAGGTGGACGGCCGCGGGAGCCTGGTGTCGGAGTGGCAGGCGTACGGGTCGGCGGTGGACGAGCAGTCGTCGCCGCGTGTGGGGTACGGGTGGGCGTACGCGGCGACGGAGGCGGGGTCGCACCTTGGGGGGCACCTGCGGCTGTCGGTGATGACGTACCCGAAGGTGGGGACGGGCGACCCGCGCGAGGTGTCGGTGGGGTACGGCGTCGCCGACGGGGTGGACGACGTGCTGTCGCGGGTGGCGTCGCTGGGGACGAACCTCGGGACGGCGTCGGTGGCGTCGTTCGAGCGGGTCGGGTCGGGGCGGCGTGCGGGGCTGTCGCTGGCGGGGGGGGGGATCGTGCAGTCGCTGCGGCTCGGCGCGGAGACGGGGCTGGGCGGGCTGGACGGGTTCGGGCGCGTGGCGGACCTGCGGTTCGTGAACGCGGACACGACGCCGGAGACCTTGTTCCGCGCGGAGTACACCTACGACGCGGCGGGGAACCGGGTGTCGTCGCGGCTGACGCAGTGGCCGGTGGCGTCGCAGCAGCAGGAGAACGTTCGTTCGCAGGTGAACGCGTACGACGCCCTGCACCGCCTGATCGGGACGGAGGTCGGGGAGTTGGACTTCGACCAGGGCGGCTCGCCGTTCATCGTGCAGCAGTCGCTGGTGCGTTCGGACGTGTGGCGTCTGGACCTGCTGGGGAACTGGGTCGGCGAGGGGGCGTACGCGGGGCGGTCGTCGTTCGGCGATCTGGACGGGTTCGGGACGCCGTGGGCGTTGCCGTGGGCGGACGGCGATGACGACGAACTCGACGTGACGCACGGCGTGGACGAGCGGAACCGGCTGACGGGGATCGTGCGCGCGGACGATGACGAGGAGATCGACGACGACCACGAGCCGGTGTACGACGGGGCGGGCAACCTCGTCTTCGACGGCGACTGCTGGTACCAGTACGACGCGTGGAACCGGCTGGTGCAGGTGAACGCGGCCGAGTGGGATGCGCAGGAGGAGGAGGTCGTCGTCGGCGACCTGGTGAAGCACCACTCGTACGACGGGCTGGGGCGCCTGGTGCGGACGCAGTCGCCGGTGTTCAACGCGCAGACGCTGCGGACGGAGCGGTTCCACTACGACGGGGTGCGCCGGATTCAGGAGGTGGTGATCGACCCGCTGACGAGCGGCGGCGGCGCGCTGGCGTCCGGCGACCCGGAACTGGAGGCGCTCGCGCTGGCGACGATCGAGCCGGGGACGGACGAGCGGGCCGCGCCGCTGGCGTTCGAGCAGGGGCAGGTGGAGATGATGATGAGTGGCGGCGGCCCCGGAGGGGGGGGGCCGGGGGGCGGGGGGAGTGGGGGTTTCGGGCCGACGCCGCGCGTGGACCGCGAGTACATCTGGGGCCCCGGCGACAACGGCCTCGACGAGTTGCTGGTGCAGTACGACCGCCACGGCGACGAGTGGTGGGCGATCATGGACGCAGGCGGCGACCTCGTCGCCCTGTGCGACCTCCTCGGCGAGGGGCAGTACGCCGACGTGGCCCGCGTCGTCGCGCAGTGGACCTACGACGCCTACGGCGCGGTCCTGACCGCCGAACACCTCGACGGCTACACACTCGACGCCGCGCCGCACCTGGGCCACAAGGGCCTCTTCCTCGACAGGCTGGACGCGAACGTCACGCAGCCAAGGCTCGTGCCGTTCGCGCATGCGCTGTACCACTCTCGATCGCGCGTCTACAGCCCGCAGCACGGCCGCTGGAACCAGGCCGACCCGAACCAGACCGCGATCAACCTGCTCGAGGCGAGCGTGCACCATGGCCGCGGCGTGGCGGCGATCGTGATGGCGTTCGACGTTGAGGGCATGTACGGCGACGGCGGCAACCTCTACGAATACCTCGGCTCGAACCCGTGGATGCGGTTCGACCCGATGGGCCTCTCGTGGGATCCGTTCGACATGGTGGATGACTTCTTCGCCGAGCACATGGGCAGCGCGGCCGCGTTGCTCAGCCAGCTCGGCCAGAGCGCCAAGGCCGTGGCGGTGGTCGCGGCGACGATCGCGACGTATCTGCCGTTCCCGGCGGCGAGCCTCGCGGGCGAGGTGGCGTTGTACGCGCTCGGCGAGAGCGACGCGAGCGAGTTCGCGGTGGCGGCCGCGATCGGCCTGGTGCCGGGCGGCAAACTGGGCTCGTTCATCGGCAAGTTGGGCGGTTCCGCGTGGAAGGCGGCCAAGCAGTACGCAAGCCGCGCGGGCGGGTTCCTGGCACGACAGGCGGACGGGCTGGCGCAGCGGGCGAAGCGGTTCGTGAACGGGAAATCGCCGCGCATGGCGTGCGGGTGCTTCGCGGCCGGCACGCTCGTCTGGACGACGGCGGGGATGGTCCCGATCGAGGACGTCGAGCCGGGGGCGTTCGTCATCACGCTCGACGAGTCGGGCGACGGCTACGTGGCCGGGTTCGTGGCGGCGAAGATCGTGACGCCGGGGGCCGCGCTGCTGGAGGTGACCGTCGAGCACGCCTCGGGCCGGGTGGAAACACTGGAAACCACGGAGGAGCACCCGTTCCGGGTCATGGACGCGAACGGCGGACGGTGGGTGCGGGCGGACGAACTGGCCCCCGGCGACCGGGTCGCCACCGCGACCGGCCCGGCAGTGGTCCGCTCGCTGGGCTTCACAAGCCGCAGGCAGACCGTGTACAATCTGACCGTCGAGACCTCCCCCACTTACCTCGTCGGCAGCGACGGGGTGTGGGTGCATAACTGCCGGCTGTTCGTGACGGAAGCTCTTCCCCGCCACATGCTAAGTCGAAAGCCCCCCCGCCGCGGGGCAGCACCTATCGGGCGGGATGGAAAGTCAGTCGAACTTCACCACCCCGATTCTTCCGATCCACTGTCTGTTCGTGAGATGCTCTCGACCGATCACCGCGGCGCTGGGCGGAAAGGGGTCAACCACCCGGATCCGTGGGAGGGCATGTCGCCCGCTGATCGTGCCTTGTATACCGCTGAACGCGAGAAATACTGGCAGATGCAGTGGGACAGTGGGCGCTTCAAGGCACTTCCCGATTGAGAGGTTATGGAGTCGTACGCCGTCCATTTAGTAGATCTGTGGCGACGGTTACCACCTACACGCAGAGGTGTTGAGGTGTCGCCTTCGGAGTGTTGTGAGGCGGCACGGCTTCTAGGGCCATCGGTTCCGTTGTGGTTCTGGCAGCTACTCCAAGCAACGAAGATGTGTGGTAGCATTTGGGATGTGTCCACTCCTGCCGGGTCTTTTTATATGCAGCTCTTTCGGCCTAGTGGTATTTGCGAGGAGGCTACGGAGTTGATTCCCGGGAAGTGCATACTCTCACTTGGATATGTCCCGTTCGCTGGATGCCTTATGGGCAGTGGAGACCCGTACTTTTGTCGATTCTCTGGCGACACGGAGATTGTGCAAGTCTTTCACGATAGTAGTGTAATTGTTCACCAAGAACATCACCCGGCCGACAGGGCGCTGTCCGCTCTCTCTGATGACAGTTTTCAGTTTGTAGCAGCCTCACTCGAGGCGCTGTTTTCGCATATTGTTTCTGTTGAGTAGCTTCTATCATTATCATACTTGCTATTACCGCTGCGATTCTGCCGCATTGACCATGCTATTTCATCGTGTATACCTTGGCGTGTTGCTGTGCACCCTTGGGCAAGCTGGCTCGCTCTGCACATCGCCGAATCGTGCGGACTGTGTGGGATGTGCGTACGACACCTTGCAGCGGCTGATCGGGACGGAGGTCGGGGAACTGGACTTCGACCAGGGCGGCGCGCCGTTCATCGTGCAGCAGTCGCTGGTGCGGTCGGACGTGTGGCGTCTGGACCTGCTGGGGAACTGGGTCGGCGAGGGGACGTACGCGGGCCGCTCGTCGTTCGGCGATCTGGACGGGTTCGGGACGCCGTGGGCGTTGCCGTGGGCGGATGAGTACGACGACGAACTCGACGTGACGCACGGCGTGGACGAACGCAACCGTTTGTCGGGGATCGTGCGCGCGGACGAGAGCACGAACATCGACGACGACCACGAGCCGGTGTACGACGGCGCGGGGAACCTCGTCTTCGACGGCGACTACTGGTACCAGTACGACGCGTGGAACCGGCTGGTGCAGGTGAACGCGGCCGAGTGGGATGCGCAGCAGGAGAAGTTCGTCGCCGGCGACCTGGTGAAGCACCATGCGTACGACGGGCTTGGGCGCCTGGTGCGGACGCAGTCGCCGGTGCCGCTGGCGACGGCGTTGCGGACCGAGCGGTTCCACTACGACGGGGTGCGCCGGATTCAGGAGGTGGTGATCGACC